>JBHGAX010000027.1:0-32586 GCA_041946635.1 Methylomirabilales bacterium (SeqCode) | reverse complement strand
GGCGGTGATCGTGCCCCCGCCGCCCCCGCCGCCCAGGGCCCAGGAACTGGCGGTGAAGGAGATCAAGGCGGATCACGTGCGGGCGCACACGATCTACGCGAACGAGATCAAGGCCGACGACGTGCGGGGCCGGATTCACCACGTGGCCAAGATGGACACCCACCGGTGGCGCGGCGAGCTGAAGGGCGGATCCGTGTCCGCCGCGGTGATCCGCGCCAAGGAGATCAAGGCGCGGGTCGTGATCGCCGACACGATCTACGTCCACAACCTGAAGATGAAGTAAGGCGCCCTCGCCGACCCGCCGCTGTCTCGGGCCGGCGAGGCAAGGAGGAGGCGCGATGCGACGAAGCGGATGGGGGATGGCGGCGATCGGCCTGGCGGCCATCCTGGTGGGCCTGAGCGCCGGACCGGCGCGGGCGGACAGCGTGAGCATCGGCATCAGCACCCCGGACGTGAGCTTCGGCCTGAACATCGGGTCGGCGCCGCAGCTCGTCCCGGTGCAGGGGCTGCCCGTCTACCACGCGCCCTCGGTGCAGCACAACTACTTCTTCTACAGCGGGCACTATTATCTCTTCCACGAGGGGGGCTGGTACTCCGCGGTGCACTACAACGGCCCCTGGACCGCCGTCGCGATTCAGCGGGTGCCGCAGCCCATCCTCGCCGTGCCGGTGACCTACTACAAGATTCCGCCGGGGCACGCCAAGAAGGGCGAGCACTGGAAGGAGAAGCACGGGAAGGGCAAGGGAAAGCACAAGAAAGGGAAGGACGACTAGCACCTGGCAGCCATCAGCGATCAGCTTTCAGCGTTCAGCTCAAGCAACTCCACCGTGCGAGCCGCTGAGATTGCAGCGGCTCGCACGGTTGTATTTGAAGCTGAAAGCTGATGGCTGACAGCTTCGTTCTCGGTCAGATCCCCACCCGCTTCATCTGCTCCTCCGGGTAGCGCTCGCCGGCGATGGCGGGCGGGGCGAAGGCCTGCTCCAGCGCGGCACGATCCCCGTCCGTGAGCCGGACCTCGACGGCGCGGGCATTCTCCTCCAGGTAGCTCCGCCGCTTCGTCCCCGGGATCGGGATCACGTCCCGCCCCCGGCCCAGCAGCCAGGCGAGCGCCGCCTGCGCCGGCGTGCAGCCGCGCTGCCGCGCGATCCCCGCCAGCGCCTCCACCAGTCGCAGGTTCCGCTCGATGTTCTCCGGCCGGAAGCGCGGGTGCTGCCGCCGCCGATCCTCCGCCGTCAGGGCCGCCTGGCTCGTGATCTTCCCCGCCAGGAACCCCCGGCCGAGCGGGCTGTAGGCCACGAAGGCGATCCCCAGCTCGCGGCAGACGGGCAGGATCTCCGCCTCGACGTCGCGGCTCCAGAGCGAGTACTCCGTCTGCAGCGCGGCAATCGGGTGGACAGCCTGCGCCCGGCGGATGGTGGCGGGCGCCGCCTCGGACAGCCCCAGCGCGCGGACCTTGCCCTGCTCGACCAGGCGCGCCATGGCGCCGACCGTGTCCTGGATGGGCACCTTCGGATCCACGCGGTGCTGGTAGTAGAGGTCGATGACGTCCACGCCGAGCCGCCTCAGGCTTCGCTCGCACGCCGCCTGCACGTACGCGGGCCGACCGTCCACCTCGCTCTGCCCGTCGGGCAGGCGGATGTTGCCGAACTTCGTGGCCAGCACCACCCGGTCCCGCCGCCCGCGGAGCGCCCGGCCGACCAGCTCCTCGTTCTGGCCGTTCCCGTACATGTCCGAGGTGTCCAGGAAGTTGATCCCCAGCTCGATGGCCCGGTGGATGGCCGCGATGCTCTCCGCCTCCTCGGCCGGGCCGTAGAACTGGCTCATGCCCATGCACCCCAGCCCGATGGCCGACACCCGCATCCCCGCCCGCCCCAGCTCCCGGTATTCCATCCCTGCTCCTCCCGGCGTTGCAGTTCGAATCTGCGTAATCTGCGTAATCTGCGGATCAGCCCCGGGATCTTTCTGCGGATTTTCCTCTTTGGGCCGGGCTTCCCGCGCCCGGCGCCTCGGCCGCGCCCGCCGGGCCCTTCCCGCTTCGCTGGCGCCGCTCGCGCCACAGGGGGAGGGCGAGCGACAGGGCCAGCAGCACCCACAGCACGTTGCCGATCGCGGACGAGAAGAGGATGCGGGGATCGCCCTGCGAGATGCGGAGCGCGCGGATGAGGTAGACCTCGAAGAGCGGTCCCAGGATGATCCCGATCAGAATGGCCGTGACGTGGTACCCCGTGCGCCGCGCGATGTAGCCCAGGACCCCGAAGACCACGGCCAGTCCCATGTCGAACACGTACTCGCGCGGCGCGAACGCGCCCACGATGGTGAAGCCCAGGATGAGGGGCGCCAGGTACTGGGTGGGGATGAGCGTCACCCGGGCCATGTAGCGCGCCAGCGGCAGGATGGTGAAGATCATCAGGATGTAGGCCACGACCATGGAGACGAAGACCCCGTAGGCCAGGTGCGGGCTCTCGATGAACAGGCGCGGACCCAGGACCACGCCGTGGTATTGCAGCACGATCATCATGACGGCCGCCGTGCTGCCGCCCGGCACGCCGATGGCCATGAGCGGCACGAGGGTGCCGGAGGTCACCCCGTTGTTCGCCGACTCGGGCGCGATGACGCCGTCCGGGTGGCCGGTGCCGTAGAGCTGCGGCGTCTTCGAGTACATGCGGGACTGCTGGTAGGCCACGAACGCCGCGATGCTCGCGCCCGCTCCGGGAATGATGCCGATCGCCAAGCCGACGAAGCCGGTCCAGACGATGTGCCACCAGCGCTGCAGGGAGATCCTCAGCCCCTCCACGGTGTCGGCCCAGCCGCCCTGCCGCACGCGCTGCAGCCCCGCGTCGCCCAGGAGCGCCTCCTCCTCCACCATCTCGAGCGCCTCGGAGATGGCGAAGAGGCCGATGAGGGCGGGCACCAGCGGCACCCCGTCGTACAGCTCCAGGAAGCCGAAGGTGGCCCGCGGCGTGGAGTAGATGTGGTCGGTGCCGACGGCGCCGATGAGGAGGCCCAGGAAGCCGGCGATGAGGCCCTTCAGCAGGTCCTTGGCGGCGATCACCGCAATGA
Organism: Methylomirabilales bacterium (SeqCode); assembly: GCA_041946635.1. Classification (GTDB taxonomy): domain Bacteria; phylum Methylomirabilota; class Methylomirabilia; order Methylomirabilales; family 2-02-FULL-66-22; genus 2-02-FULL-66-22. The sequence goes on along the minus strand of JBHGAX010000027.1, from coordinate 29,526 downwards.
GGGTGAGGCCGAAGAGCATCACCACCACCATCTCCACGCTGCGGAGGTAGAAGGCCATCAGCGCCAGGTAGGGCAGGAACACCACCACGGCCACGGACGTGATGAGTCCGCCCAAGACCGAGGCCACGAAGCTGAGGACCAGCGCCTGCTGCGCCTGGCCCTTCCTGGCCATGGCGTAGCCGTCGATGGTGGTGGCGGCGGCGCCGCCGGTCCCCGGGATGTTGACCAGGATGGCCGGGATGCCGCCCCCCAGGTGGGTGGCGCAGTACATGGCGGCCATGAAGACCAGGGCGCGCTCCACGTCCATGGACAGCGTGAGCGGCAGCAGGATGACCAGCGTGTTCTGCGCGTTGAAGCCCGGGACGGCGCCCACCACGATGCCGAGCAGGATGGCGGGGAGGATGATCCACCAGAGGCCGAGCGAGCGGAGGAAGAGCTCCCCGAGGAGCGCCGGATCCCAGCCCAGCATGCGGTGGACCTCCTCAGAAGAGGCGGGCGAGGAGCTGCTCGATGGGACCCCGCGGGAAGCGCGTGTCGAGGAACAGGATGAAGAGCAGCCAGCCGCTCAGCGCGACCCCGGCGGCCACGCCCACGAGGGCTCCGGGCGACCGGACGCCCAGGATCAGCATGGCCGCGCACATGAAGAGAAAGACGCCGAGGGTGAAGCCCAGGCTGCCGAGGGTCAGGATGAAGGCGAGGATGGCGGCCAGCAGCGCCAGGCGGGTCAGCTGCGGTCGCACCGGCCGGACCAGCGCATCCAGGCCGAGCCGGGCCCGCCCGGCCGCCACCGCGAGCCCGACGCGCGCCACGAGCAGCGCGATGAGCACGAGGAGGACGAGGCCCACGACCAGCCCGTCGGCCTTGGCCTCCCAGCTGAGGTCCCAGACGGTCCAGAGGTAGTAGGCCGCGAAGGCCGCTCCCACGGCGGGGATCACGAGGTCGCCGCCGCTCCCCGCGGGCGCACGCCGCGGGGCGTCCGTCGCTTCACTCATGCCGGTCCTCCGCGGGCCCCCCGGCCGCCTACTTCTTCCTGGCCGTGAGCAGGCCCCTGTAGCGCTTGGCCAGGTCCACCATGGCCAGCGCGTACTTCGTGCAGGTCTCCTGGTCCCCGTACTGGATCGACTCGAAGGGGGCGCCGGTCTTCTCGTAGAGCGCCTTGTACTCGGGGTCGTCGAAGACCTGCTTGGCCGTGCGGGCCAGCTTCTCCAGCCGGTCCGGGTACTTCTTGGCGACCTCCGTGTGGATGGCCCAGGCGCGCGCGGAGTAGAGGTCCGGGATCGTGGTCCCGAACACCTTGTTCACCGGCGGCGCGTTGCCCGACTTGTCCGCCAGGCGATTCTCGGCGTTGAAGACCGTGAGGATGCGCACGCGCTCCCCCAGGGCGATGGGGTTCGCCATGGGCAGGAGCCCGACCTCCGCCTCGCCGTTCAGCACGGCCACCATGGTGGGGTTCCCCCCGCCGTAGGGGATGAGGTTGAACTTGGCCCCGGTGGCCTCGCCCAGGGCCAGGGCCCCGATCACCGCCGGGTGCGGCAGGCGGCTGGTGGCCGCGGTGAGCGGCCGCTTCTTGCCCTCCGCCACCACGTCCTGGATGGACTTGAACGGGCTCTCGCGCCGCACGTACAGGCAGCTGTCGTCCACGTCGAGCCGGCAGAAGTAGACGTAGTCGTCGGGGAACTTGTACTTCGGGTCCTGCAGGGCGTACATGATCATCTCCGCCCCCATGTTCCCGAAGAGCAGGTTGTAGCCGTCCCGCTCCTTCCGCCCGACGAAGATCTCGTAGCCGACCTGCCCCGCCGCGCCCGGGAAGAACTCGTACTCGAAGTTGGTCTTGAGCGACTTCTTCCAGACGTCGCTGAACGTCCGCGCCAGGCGGTCCGCCCCGCCGCCCTGCCCGGTCGGGATCACGACCTTGATGTTCCGCTCCGGGTACTCGGCGAGCGCGGGGCGCGCCGGAAACGCCGCGGTGCCCGCCGCGAGCGCGGCGACCGAGGCCTGCAGGAACGCTCGGCGCGACGGGGGTGCTGGCAGTCGTCCCATGGGCCGCCTCCCTGTGCGAGTGAAGGGCTGTGCTTCCTGTGTAGCCCCGTAAGGGGGAGCCGGTCAAGCGCGGGCCAGGGGCGGCTCAGGCGCCCCGGCGCTGCGCCCGGCGCTGCGCCTCGTAGGCCGCCCGCGCGGCCCGCACCTCGGCCCGCGCGGACACCTCGGGCACCGCCACGTCCCACCAGGCGCCGCCCTCGGCGGTCCCGCAGGCCGGGTCGGTCTCCAGCGTGATGAGGTAGGGACCGGCGGCCCGGCGGGCGCGGACGAGGGCCTCCTCCAGGGCGGCGATGCCCTTCACGGCCTCGGCCTCCGCCCCGAGCGCGCGCGCGTGCGCGGCGAAGTCGATGCGCGGCGGCCGGCCGGTGCGGTCCGCCAGCAGGCTCCGGAAGGGCGCGCCGCCGGTCGCCTGCTGCAGCCGGTGGATGCAGCCGAAGCCGTGGTTGTCCAGCAGGACCACCACGATCTTCACCCCCTCGGCGACCGCCGTGGCCAGCTCCGAGTTCAGCATCAGGTAGCTGCCGTCGCCCACCAGCACGAAGACGTCCCGCTGGGGCTGGGCCAGCTTCACGCCGACGCCGCCCGCGATCTCGTAGCCCATGCAGGAGTAGCCGTACTCCACGTGGTAGCCCCCGGCGCCCGGCACGCGCCAGAGCTTGTGCAGCTCGCCGGGCAGGCCGCCGGCGGCGCAGACCACCACGTCCTCCGGCCGGGCCTGCCGGTTCACGGCCCCCAGGACCTGGGCGTCGGTGGGCAGGCTCGCGCCGCGATCCCGCGTGAGGGCATCCACCGCGGCATCCCAGGCCTGCTTCTCGGGCGCGATGCGCTGCGTCCAGGCGGCCGGCGCCCGCCAGGCGCCCAGCGCCTCGTCCAGGGCGCGCAGTCCCTCCCGGGCGTCCGCCACCAGGGGGAGCGCGGCGTGCTTGGCCGCGTCGAACGGCGCCGCGTTCAGGCCGATCAGCGTGAAGTCCGGGTCGGCGAAGAGGGCGCGCGAGCCGGTGGTGAAGTCGGACAGCCGGGTGCCCACGGCCAGCAGGACGTCCGCCTCGCGCGCGAGGGCGTTGGCCGCCGCCGTGCCCGTGACCCCCAGCGCGCCCAGGTTCTGCGGGTGGGTCCAGGGCAGGGCGCCCTTGCCCGCCTGCGTTTCGGTCACGGGCAAGCCGTGCCGCGCGGCGAAGTCGCCGAGGGCCTGGGCGGCCAGGGAGTAGTGGACGCCGCCGCCGGCGATGATCAGCGGGCGGCGGGCCGCCCGCAGCCGCTCGACCGCCGCCTGCAGCTCCCGGGGCTCGGCCGGCGGCCGGCGGATCCGGTGGACCCGCGGGGCGAAGAAGTCCGCGGGGTACTCGCAGGCGTCCGTCTGGGTGTCCTGGCAGAGGGCCAGCGTGACGGGCCCGCAGAGGGCCGGGTCGGTGAGCACCCGCATCGCCTTGGGGAGCGCGTCCAGCAGCTGCTCCGGCCGCTGGAGGCGGTCCCAGAGCCGGGAGACGGGCCGGAGGCAGTCGTTCACCGAGCGGCCGGGCGCCCCGAAGTCCTCCAGCTGCTGGAGCACGGGGTCGGGCCGGCGCGACGCGAAGACGTCGCCCGGGAGCAGCAGCACCGGCAGCCGGTTCACGTGCGCGACGGCGGCGGCGGTCACGAGGTTGGTGGCGCCGGGCCCGATGGAGGTCGTGCAGGCCATGAGCTGCCGCCGGCACTTGGCCTTCGCGTAGGCGATGGCGATGTGCGCCATGGACTGCTCGTTGTGCCCGCGAAAGGTGGGGAGGACGCCCTGGGCCTCCGCCAGCGCCTCCCCGATCCCCGCCACGTTGCCGTGGCCGAAGATCGTCCACACCCCGGCGAAGAGGGGCACCTCGCCGGGCTCGGTATCCACGCGCTGGGCTGCCAGGTATCGCACCAGCGCCTGCGCCATGGTCAGCCGCACGGTCTGCATGCGTCGCCTCCCTCGGTTGGCACGAACCCACTCGCGACGGCGTACCTGGATACACCTGTAGGAGATTGAGCCGGCAAAGTCAATGGCGGCTGCCCGAAGCGACCCGGCTCACTGCAGGCAGCCGATGGATGGGCGCGGGATGGCCCTCCTTCATCGGAAGAAGCGCCGGAACCAGTCCAGCGTTTCGCCGGGCGCCTCTTCGGGCACGTAGTGGCCGCAGGCCAGGGGGCCGCCGGTCACGTCCTCGCCGTACGCTCTCCAGATCGCCAGCACGTCGCCGTAGACGCTGCCGGTGTGGCTTTGGCGCCCCAGAGGACGAGCAGGGGGCACCTAACCTTCCGGTGCCGGTCCGCGGCGTCCATCTCGAAGTCGCACGTCGCGCACGCGCGATAGTCCTCGCACGAGGCCCGGATCGTCTTCCAGGTGAAGCAGCGGACGTACTCGGCGAACGCCTCGGGGCTGAAGCACGTCAGCCCGACGCCCGGCCTGGAGAGCTTCTTCTCCAGGTACCACTCGGGCGGGACGGCCGCCATCATCCGCTCCGGCAGGTCGTAGGGCTGGGCCATGAACAGCCAGTGCCAGGACCTCATGGCCCACTCTCGGGAGGCGTGCGTCCAGATGTGATAGGTCGGCAGGATGTCCAGCAGCGCCGCGCGTCGCACCCGGTCGGGGTGGTCCAGGCACATCCGGTGCGCCGCGCGGGCGCCCCGGTCGTGGCCGGCCACCTGGAACTCCCGGTAGCCGAGGTGCTCCATGACCTCGACCTGATCCTGGGCCATGGCACGGAACGAGTAGTGGACGTGGTTGGGCCCGCCGTCCTCTGGCCCGACGCTGTCACCGTATCCCCGCAGGTCGCTCGCCACGACGTGGAAGCGGGCCGCCAGCCGGCCGGCGATCTTGTGCCAGGAGGCGTGCGTCAGCGGATTGCCGTGCAGGAGCAGGAGCGGCGGTCCGTCCCCGCCGTGCCGGAGGTGGATGCGCGCAGCCGTGGTGCGCACATCGGTCTGGTCGAACCCCTCGAACATCGACCTGCCTCGATTGCGGATTTCCGATCTGAGATTTCAGATTGAACCTGCGGACCGGGCTCCATGCAGTCATTCAATTCTGAAATCCGCAATCTGAGATGGGTTCACGGGCCGAGCTGCCAGAGGCCTTCGGGGAACTGCAGGTCCAGCAGGCGGGAGAAGGCCTCCACCACCGCGAAGACCGCCGCCGTGTACGCGGCGGTGCGCACCCACCCGGCCTTCGGCAGGTAGCGCAGGAAGCCCACCAGGAACACCAGGGTGGCCAGCCGGAATCCCACGCCGACGGTCAGCGCGTAGTAGGCCACCAGGACCCCGAAGAGCAGGAGGGCGCGGAGGGTGCCGGCGCGCGAGGCCGCCGCCTCGGACGTGCGGAGGTCCAGCGTCTCCTTCGCCTCGCCGCCGCGCAGCTCCACCGCGAGCTGCCAGCCGGCCATGGCGATGCCGGGCAGGGCCACCACCATGGGCAGGAGCGCGGCGAAGAAGGGGAAGTGGGTGGCCTCCCACGCGGCCGCGAGGAGCACGAGCAGGAGCCCCAGGCAGAACCCCGCGCCCGGGGTCAGGCGCCAGTGCGCGGGGGGCCGGGGGGCCGCCGCCTCCCTCGCCTCCCTCGCCTTGCGCCTCCGGCTCAGCACCCAGTAGGCCAGGCTGAGGAGCAGCAGGCCCAGGATGATGAGGACGCCCGGCCGCGCCAGCCAGTCGAGGCCGTAGCGGTTCACCGAGATCCAGAGGTAGCGCTCGGTGGGATTGCTCAGGACGAAGGCGATCAGAAACGGGGGCCGCGGCCAGCCCAGCCGCTTCATGCCCCACCCCAGCAGGCCGAGCAGGAGCATGACCCAGAGATCGCCCAGGTGCTTGGTGCTCTGGTAGGCGCCGAACATCATGATGATGAGGATGGCCGGGGCCAGGTAGTCGAAGCGCACGGCGGTGAGCCGCGCCAGCGGGCGGCAGAGCGTCAGGCACAGGGCCGCGCCCAGGATGTTGGCCAGCGCGAAGCTCCAGATGACGGTGAAGAGCAGGTCCATGTGCTCCTGCATCATCCGGGGGCCGGGCTGGATGCCGAAGACGATCAGGGCGCCCATGAGGATGGCCGAGGGCGGGCCGCCGGGCACGCTGAAGAGCAGCGTGGGGATCAGGTCGCCGGCCTCCACCGCGTTGTTGGCCGCCTCCGGCGCGATGATCCCGCGCACGTCGCCCTTGCCGAAGTCGTCGCGGTCCCGGGAGACGACCACGGCGTGGCCGTAGCTCATCCACGACCCGGCGCTCGCCCCGATGCCGGGCAGGATGCCGGTCCAGACGCCGATGAGCGACCCGCGGACGAGCATCCAGCGATGCTGGATGACGTCCCGCACCCCCTGCGCCCAGCCGCTGCCCAGGTCCATGCGCTCGGCGATCCGGCCGCCGGCCGCCAGGAGGTCGATCACCTCGGCCAGGCCGAACAGCCCCAGCGCCACGCACACCAGGGGCAGGCCGTCCATCAGGTAGAGCTGGTCGAAGGTGTAGCGGTAGTGCGCCACGTTGGGCGCGACGCCGATGGCGCCCACCAGGAGGCCGAGGGCCGCGGAGACCATGCCCTTGAGCGGCGTGTCGCCCGTCAGGAATGCGGCGAAGCCGAGCCCCAGGAAACACAGCATGAACAGCTCCGGGGAGCCGAAGCTGAGCACCAGCGGCCGCGCCACCGGGATGGAGAGGGTGAGGGCCAGGACGCCGATGAAGCCGCCGATCAGGGAGGAGAGGAAGGCGGCGCTGAGCGCGCGGGCCGCCTGGCCGCGCCGGGCCATGGGGTGCCCGTCCAGCACGGTCGTGGCCGAGGCGGAGGAGGCCGGCGTGCCGATGAGCACCGCCGTGATGGTGTCCGAGGTGTGGACCACGGCCAGCGCGCCGACCAGCACGGCCATGGCGGTGTGGGGGCCCATCTGGTAGATGAAGGGCAGCAGGATGGCCACCGCCGCGGTCCCGCCCATGCCCGGCATGAGCCCGAGCACGATGCCCTCCACCACCCCGACCACCAGCATGCCGAGGTGGAACGGGTCCAGGAACATGCCGAGGGCGACGCCAGCGTTCTCCCACATGGCCGGCTCCTTCGTTCCACGTCGCTGACACGTCGGTCCGGATGCGGCCGCGCTAACGAAAATCCCCCCGGCCCCCCGTGGCCGGAGGGGGGCGGGGGGATTTCACCGCTCGACGGCGGTCATGCCCTCAGTTCACGACCACCTTGTACTTCTTCTCCAGCAGGTCCAGCAGGTACTTCCGCGCCTCGGGAGGCAGCTGGAAGATGCGGTGGATGGTCGCCTCCAGCCGGTCGCCCCGCAGGGCGGGGTAGCCGCCCAGGACCTTGTCGGCCTTCTGCAGGAACTCCTTGTCCTTCTGCAGCCGGTCCACGGCGTCCAGGACCGCCTTCATGGACTCGGGCGGCGCCTCGGGCTTCACCCAGAGGATCTTCTGGATGGAGAAGGAGGCGGCGTTCAGCGACTTGTAGGCGTCCCAGGCCGCCCCGCTGGGCTTCTTCTTGTGGATCTGCTCGTAGACCTCCCCCACGGTCGGCAGGTCGGGGAACGCCTCGTCCCGGTTGATGACGCCCTTCTCGTCCTCCATCCCGAAGCTCATGAGGGGCACCGCCTTCCCCTCCTTGACCAGCGGCACGACGTTGGACAGGTAGCCGGGGGTGGTCTGGTAGTCGATGTTGCTCTCGCCCCGCTCGAAGGCCAGGCGCGCCGGCCCGCGCCCCTCGTAGCCCAGCACCGCCTTCAGCTCGATCCCCAGGACCTCGAACGCCACGAGCGTCACCAGGTCCTGGCCGGTGGCGCTGATCCCCGCGTACACCAGCTTCTCCTTGGCCCTGGGCAGGTCGGCGGGGCTCTTCACGCCCAGGCTCGGCGAGGCGTAGATGGCGCCGCCGGCGGGATTCACCAGCAGCGGCTTCAGCTTGGTGAAGTCGTACTGGACGGCCTTCACGCCGAGGAGCGCGTGGAAGTAGTTGGTGGCGGAGGTGGCCACCATGTTCAGGCCGTCGGCCTTGGAGCGGAGGACGTACTGGTTGACCCCGTGGATCGACTCGCCGCCCGGGATGTTCTTGATGACGATCTTGGGATTGCCGGCGATGTGCTTCTGCAGGTAGGGCGCCACGACCCGCATCCAGACGTCCGTGCCGCCGCCCTCCTTGAAGGGCACGATCACCTCGATGCTCTTGCCCGCGTAGAAGTCCGCCGCCCCGGCCGCCGGCCCCACGGAGCCGGCCAGCACGAGGAGGCACCCAAGGACGATCGCCCCGGCGCCTGTCATCGTGTCCCTCCCTGTGATGTGCCAGATGAGCCGTCAGGTGCTGTGAAGCGGAACCACCGCCCTCCGGCGGCGCTGCGTCTCGAGGTAGTACCGGGTGCCGCGCGCGCTGTCGCGGAGCACCGGCCAGCCCAGCTTGAGGGAGATGTGCAACAGTACCAGCACATCCGTAAACACGGCAAGCGTCACGTGGATCAGCGTCGCCGTCTCCACGGTCCCCCTGCCCACCACCGCGGGCCCGATCCACTTCAGCGTGCCGGTCGCGGCGAACGTCGCGATGGCCAGCGGCAGGTACAGGTACCAGACGCGCTGGCCGGGGTTGTAGGCGCCGCGCTTCAGCGCGCCCCGCCGTCCCCCGCTCCTCAGCCAGCGCCAGGCGTTGCGTGCCCAGGCGAGATCGTCGCGGGACCAGGTGATCGCCATCCGGAACGCCATGCCGAAGTGGTGGCGGTCGGCGAGGAGGAACAGGAGCGGGGCCGTGACCAGCGCCACGGCGCAGACGCGGTGGGCGAGCCCCAGGTAGAGGCGGAGGTCGGCGGGCAGCCCCTCGCCCCAGTGGTTGACGAGGATTCCGGTGGCCATGAGCGCGAGGTACGAGACGAGCAGGATCCAGTGGGCCGCCCGCTCCACCCGGCGGAAGCCGCGGACGTAGTCCTTCAGGTCGCGGTTCACCTGGGGGCAGGCCGCCACGCACTGGTAGCAGCGGCGGCACTCGTCCGCCACCACGTGCTCCAGCAGCATGGAGGTCCGGACGAACATGGTGCCGCGGGGCTTGTCGGCCACCACGGGGCAGGCGTCCACGCAGTTGCCGCAGGACAGGCAGGCGCGGGTGCCGGAGAGATCCTCGGCGTCGAGGGTGTGATTCGGGGCCAGCCCGTTCGAGACGATGCGGAACCGCGCCACCGGGGGGTGCACGCGGTCGAGGACGCGGTCCAGGATCTCCAGGCGCGAGGGCAACAGGCCGGGGGAGCGGCGCCGTGCGCTGGGCATGGCCGCCTACCCCACCGCCGCGGTGAAGCCGCCGGTCGGCGTCTCCATGTCCCGCGCCGCATACCGCTGCTTCAGCGTCTCGGTGTCGAGCCTCACGAGCTCGGCCACCGGGCCCGTCCACGTGCCGGCGCGCAGCTCCTCCAGCCGCGCATCCAGGTGCGGCGGGCGCGGGCTGGCGAAACGCCCGTAGGCCCGGCGGGCGTACATGGCCGCCTCGTACTGGGTGATCTCCGCCGGGCAGCGGGCGGCGCACAGGCCGCACATCACGCAGTCGAAGGACAGCTCCGCGGCCTCCTCGAGGTCGCCGCGCAGCAGGGCCGCCACGTACTCCATCACCTTCAGGCCCTGCGGGCAGGACTTGTTGCAGGTATTGCACCCGAGGCAACTGGCCAGCTCCGGGTAGAGCTCCACGGCCTGCAGTGCCGGATCCTGGATCGTGTCGAGCTCGTAGGCCGCCTTGCGCGCCGGGAAGTAGGGGAGCTGCGTGAGCTGCATGTTCGGCACGGCCAGATCCTGGCAGGCCAGTGCCATGTGGAGCCGCGGCAGGCCCTTCACCCGGTAGACGGTGGCGCAGGCGCCGCAGAACCCGCCGCGGCAGCCGACCCCGCGGACCAGGCGAAACCCCGCGTGCTCGAGGGCCCGCATGATGGTGAGCCCCTCGGGCACGTGGTAGAGCCGATTCATGATGTAGATGGGAATCATGCCGGCGTGCTCGGGTTGATCCATCGCGTCCCTCGTTCTTCCTCGAGCGATCGGCGGTCGGCGGTCAGCCATCAGCTTGAGGCTCCCTCTCCCTCCGGGAGAGGGCCGGGGGTGAGGGCACGTGGCCTCACGCCTTCGCGGCGCCCGCGCCCTGCGGCACCACGTAGTCGGGCAGCAGCAGCGGGGAGCGCTTCCCGTTCAGGATCCCCGCCGCCTGGAGCGCCTGGTGGTGCCGGCGCACATGCTCCAGGCCCAGGCGGCCGGGGAGCGTCTCCCTGGCCAGCTGGGCGGCTGCCTGCCCGGCGCGCCGGCCGAAGACGAAGATGTCGACCAGCGAGTTGCCGCCCAGGCGGTTGCGGCCCTGGACGCCGCCGGCCACCTCGCCCGCCAGGAAGAGGTTCGGCAGGCTGCTCCGGCCCGTCGGGTCCAGCATGTCCACCCCGCCGTTCTGGTAGTGCTGCGTGGGGTAGACGAACAGCGGCTCCTTGGCCATGTCGATGCCGTAGTTCAGGAACCGCCGCTCCAGCCCGGCGAACAGGCGGTGGATCTTCCCCTTGTAGCCGATCCGCTCGATGATGGGCGTGTCCAGCCAGACGCCCTCGTTCCCGGCGGGCGTCCGCACGCCCTTCCGGCGCTGGTCCACCTCGCGGATGATGGCCGAGGAGGTGGCGTCGCGCGTCTCCAGCTCGTTGATGAAGCGGCGGCCCTCGACGTTCACCAGGTGCGCGCCCGTCCCCCGGAGCGCCTCCGTGCAGAGCCAGCCCAGCATCTGCTCGGGCCAGGCCGCGCCCGTCGGATGGTACTGGATGGCGTCCATGTACAGCAGGCGGGCACCCGCGCGGTAGGCGAGCACCAGGCCGTCCGCCGTGGCGCCGTAGTGGTTGGTGGTGGGGAAGCCCTGGATGTGCAGCCGGCCGATGCCGCCCGTCGCCAGGATCACGGTGCGGGCGCGCACCACCAGGTGCCGGCCGGTGTCGAAGCTCTGGAGCACGGCGCCCGCGCAGCGGCCCTGCTCGTCGGTCAGCAGCTCGACCGCGGGGGCGAACTCGAGCACGGCCACTCCGCGGTTCCGGCACTCGTCCCGGAGCACGCGCATCATCTCCAGGCCGCTGTAGTCCTTGGCCGAGTGGATGCGCTTGCGCGACTGGCCGCCGGCCAGCGAGCAGATCAGCCTGCCGTCCGCGTCGCGGTCGAACATCACGCCCAGGCGCATCAGCCAGTCCAGCACGAGGGGCGCGTCCAGGACCAGGGCCTCCACCAGGTCGCGCTTGTTCATGTAGCGACCGCCGCCCATGGTGTCCAGAAAGTGGAGCGCCGGGCTGTCGTGGGGGTGGCTGGCGGCCGCGATGCCGCCCTCGGCCATGGTGGTGTTGGAGTCGCCGTGGCGGAGCTTCGTGGCCAGGAGGACGCAGGCGCCCTGCTCCTGGGCCACCAGCGCGGCCGTGCTGCCGCCCCCGCCCCCCCCGATCACCAGCACGTCGACATCGTGGTCGATCCGGCCGGGGTCGAAGGCGTCGGGGTCCAGGCGGCTCTGCGCCTCGAGCTGGTCGGCCAGCTCGTGGGGCACGCGCTCCCCGGCGTTCGGGCCCACGCGCAGCGGCCGCATGCCCTCCGCCCGGAAGTCCGGGTGGCAGGCGTGCAGGAGCGCCGTCTTCTCCTCGGCGCTCAACCGCGGCATGGTCTGGCGCAGCCGCTCCTCGCGCGTGGCCTCCAGCCGCCGGAGCGACTCGCGCATGCATTCGGGGTAGGGCATCGGGCTCAGAGCCTCCGTCTCAGAACGAAACGTAAAGATCGCTCACCACGAAGGACACGAAGGGCACGAAGGGTCCGATCCCGGAAACTGCTCGCGAAGAGACGAACGTCAGAGGCCCGGGCGGGTGAACCTCGATCGCGCAACCGATCACTCGTTTCGAGAGCTCGTCAAAGAGCACCTTCGTGTCCTTCGTGCTCTTCGTGGTGAGATTATGCTCTTCCGCTCTCCGGGAAGAAGAGCTTCCGCGGGACGTAGACGTGGCCGTCCATGATGCGGCGGGCGGTGCCGGCCACGCCGGACTGGGTCAGCTCGAATTCGCCGGAGGGCTTCTTCACCACGGTGATCACGAAGTCCGAGACGCCGGAAGGATGGCCCACCCGCACGACCCCGGCGGCCCTGGCGCGCGGGCCCACCACGTCGTGCACCACCGTGCCGTCGATCAGCGCGGCCGCGCTCACGCAGATGCCCCCGGTGACCGCGTAGGCCTTGTGCATCACCGCGAGGGCCTTGGTGCGGGCCAGGAGGTCGCACTCGTCCGCGGCCACGCGCTTCCCGGTGATGGTCTCGTAGTCCTGCGGAGGCGACACGAAGGCGACCTTGGGAACGGCGGGGCTCACCTGGTCCGCGCGGGCCACCAGCCCCATCATCACGGCCGCCTTCGCCCGGATCTCTTCCATGGTGCTCAGGATGGCCGGGTTGCTCGCCGTGTCCCTGGGCAGCTCCCGGCCGGTGAAGCCGACCTCGGCCGCCTGCACGAACACCGCCGGGTTGGCCGCATCCACCAGGCTCACCCGCACGGTGCGGCCGTCGGCCAGCTCCATCTTGTCCACGACGTTGCCCGTGGGCAGGAGCTTCCCCGTCTTCGACCCGCCCGAGTTCACGAAGTTGAGGAGGATCTTTGCCCCGGTGCCGGGCACGCCGTTGATCGCGAAATCGCCCTCGGTCGCCGCCTTGCCGTCCCGCACGGGGACCGCCGCCTCGATGACCTTCTTGGTGTTGGTGTTGAAGATGCGCACCGTCGTCACCGGCTCGACCACCCGGACCAGTCCCTCGTCCACCGCGAACGGCCCGACGCCCTGGGAGATGTTCCCGCAGTTGCCGTCGTAGTCCACGACGGCCCTCTCGATGCCGACGTAGCCGAACGTGTAGTCCACGTCCACGTCCGGCCGTGCGGAGCGCGCGATGATGGCGACCTTGCTGGTCAGGGGATCGGCGCCGCCCAGGCCGTTGACCTGGCGCGGGTCGGGGCTGCCGAAGATGCTGAGGATCACCTGGTCCCGCGCGGCCGGATCCCGCGGCAGGTCGCTGGCCAGGAGATACACGCCCTTGCTCGTCCCGCCCCGGATGACGGCGGCCCGGACCCGCTCGTATTCCCGCATGTGGCGCTCCTTCCCGCTGGCGCCGGAAAAACGACGGCCCCTTGAGTCCCAAGGGGCCGCTTCCCTACGTACCGCGAGAGCGGTGTCCTCTGCCGGTCGCCTGCGTGTCGCGGTTGACCGTTCGCATGCCGCGTCCCGTTCCTTCGCCGCGAAACGGCCCGAAGCTACCGCATGGGCGGCAAGACTGTCAAGGCGCCGCCGCGGCGTTCTGCGCCAGCAGCTGTTCCCGCATGGGGGTCGGGCTGGCTGGTTCAGCGACCTGGCCGCTGGAACTCCAGCACGTCGAACCCCGCCCACCGGTCGACGATGTAGATCAGGCCCCGGTCGTCCACGTCCACGTCGTTGGTCAGCGGGCCGGCCTTCCCGGGCGCCGGCTCGGGGACGAAGGAGCCGACCTCGCGGGGGCTCCACGGGTCGGCGATGTCCACGATGCGAACGCCGCCGGAGAACCAGGCGCAGCAGACCAGCGTGTCGCGCATGTGCTCCTGGAACTGGTGACCGCCGAAGCGGCCCGGCACGACGCGGCTGTACGGGGAATCCAGCTCGCTGGCCTCGTAGATCGCGAGGGGCTGGATCTTCGGCAGCTCGGTGACGTCGAACACCCAGAGGCCGCCGTGCGGGCGGCCGCGGCGCCGCTCCAGCTCCTCCGGGCTGCGCACCATGTCCTCCTCGTCGATCGCCAGGGCAAGGCGGCGGCCGTGGATCGGGAACGGAACCGGCATGAAGGTGTGCGAGGGCTCGGGGAACGGCGGATGGTAGTTGTGCTCGGCCGCGGTCCGCGGGTTCCGGATGTCGCGGACGTCGATGACCCGGAGCCCGGCCTGCCAGCAGGCCGCCCACAGCTCGTCGCCGAAGCGGAGCGCGTGGTGCAGGCGGTTCCGCCGGCCCACCCAGGTCGGCGTCTCGCCCCCGGCGACGTGCTGGCCGGGCATCCACCAGCGGGACACCTCCTCGGGCTTCGCCGGGTTCCGCAGGTCGTAGATCACCAGGATGTTGCCCACGTAGCCCGCCATCTCCGTCGAGATGTAGGCGTAGCGCTCGTCCAGGTGGAAGCGGTGCACGCCGATGCCGCCCGTCTTCTGGTGGACCAGCAGCCGGGGCTTGGCGCGGTCGGAGATGTCGTACACCCGGAAGCCGCCGTGCGCATACGGCTTCTTCTCGGCGGCCTCGATCATGGGAATGTCCGATTCCGCGATCCCGAGTTGCTCCGCCAGCTCGGCGTGGCTCGGCTCGCGCCCCAGCGTCTCCCGCAGGCGGGCCCGGAGCGGGGGCAGCAGCTCCGCCTTCCGGCCGACGGGCGTCTGGTTGCGCTCGTGGTTGACGATCATGATGTCGCCGACGGCGCGCACCTTGTGGCTGTGCGAGTCGGGATCGTCCAGCGTGAGCTGGGCCACCACGCGCGGCTTCCGGGGGTCCGACACGTCGACGATGGTCGTGCCCAGGGACTGCGGGTTGGGCACGTGGCCGATGAAGGCGTGCCCGTTCGCGATATTCACCTGGCCGGCGCCGGGCAGGCCGAGGTGCGACAGCCGCGTGACGTTTCGCGCGAGCGGGGCGGCGGGTCCGGTTCCGGCCATGGTGCGCTCCTTGGGGGGACGTGGGACGGGCGGGACACGCCCGGCAGCATGCCGCAGCAGCCGCGCGCCAGTCAAGCGACAATGTGGCGCGCAGCTCGCGCGCCGGCGAGCGGAGGGCCGTCGCTTCTGTTCCAAGCGCCATGCCCGCCCGCTCCCACTCGACCGCGGGCGACGAGCGTCGGCGCCTGACGCCCGGCCAGGGCACCGTGGTCCCGCGCGGCGTGCGCCACACGCTCGCCACCCACGCCGGCGCGCGGCTGATCGAGGCATGGAACGGCACCGCCCCGCCGGTGCAGGCCGGCGGGGCGCCAGGTGAATCCTTCGTGCTCTTCGTGTCCTTCGTGGTGCAAATCCTTCAGGCCACCCCCGCCTCCTTGGCCTTGGCCGCCAGGTAGTCCCGGGCGGCCAGCATGTCGTCCAGCGTGCCGAAGGCGTTGGTGTAGTGGCCCTTGAAGCCCTTGCCCTCCACCCGGCGGAACATGTCCACCCAGTCGAGGTCCCCGGCGCCAGGCTTGAGGTGCACCTCGTGCCCGAGGCGGTGGCAATCCGCCAGCCGCACCTCGGCCACCATGTCGAAGTCGAGCGCGTCGCAGAAGCCCGCCACGCCGTCCGGAAGCAGGTGGGCGTGATTCACGGTGAAGGAGAGCCGGAAGCTCGGCGACTGGATGCGCTGGTAGAAGTAGCGCCACTCCTCGAGGGTCACCGGGATGTAGTGGATCTCGGCGTCCTTCGGCTCGGTATTGTGGTTCTCGAGCAGGAGGAGCGCGCCCGTCTTCTCCGCATAGCCGGCGATCCGCTTCAGCCGCTCCACGCCGGCATCCAGCCGGAGCTGCCGGTCCGAGGTGAAGTGATACCCGCCGTGCACCACGATCCACTTCGCGCCGAGCTTCGGGTAGATGTCCACGTAGCTCCGGAGGTACTGGTCCATCGCCTCGGAGACGTAGGGCGAGTACTCCGCCACGTTCACCGCCGAGAGCGTGTGGAGGCCGAGGTGGATGCCGTGCTTCTCGCAGGCCGCCCGGACGCCGGCCGCGCGCGCGTCGTCGAAGGTGGTGAGGGCGTTCGCCGCCGTGTCGAGCTGGATGTCCAGGAACCGCACGCCGTGCTTTGCCGCCCACTCGATCCCGTCCTCCAGCTTGATCCGCCGCCCCAGGTCAATGCCGATCCGGTCCCGGAAGGTCATGTCGTCCTCCATCGCAATGCGAACAAGGCCCGCCCGCCGGTGCGGCCTCTGCCGCACGGGCGGGTTTCGACAGGCCGCCCTGGCGGCCTGCTGGCCTCGGCTGACCGTCAATTCGTCATCGCATCGCTATCCGGCTCCGTTCCGCGCGTCCGCGCCCGATCGGCTGTCCACGGAGATCCCATGCAAGCCTACGAAGTCGAGTTCACGCCCGGGAAACTCTCGCCCCTGCAGATCAAGGACGGGATGCAGGTGAAGCTCCGTCCGACGCCACACGTGGCGCTCGGGGATCCGGAGACGCCGGGGCGGGGCGTCCGCATTCCGCTGACGGCGCGCCTGGCCGCGTGCCTGAACGGCAGCGGCCAGGTCATCGCGCACGCCAAGGCCTACCGCGACCCGAAGAGCGGCCGGATCGTCCTGGGCGTGGAGCAGGCCGACGAGGCGGAGACCCGGCGCGCGCTCGTCCTGCTGTCCACCTCCACGGGATTTCCCAACGGCGTCTCCATCGCGCCGCCCCGCGGTTTGGCCCTGCTCGCCGAGGGCGAGCTGGGGACCATTCGGCAGTACCTGCTGATCTGGCCCGACGGCGCCGCCATCACCGTCATCGACGAAGTGCGGGACGAGCGGCACGAGCTGCGCCGGATCGGCGACGAGTTCAGCCGCACGCCCCTCGCCTGACGCCGCACTGCATTCCGCCTTCCTCTCAGGCCGGGGAGCCGGACCCCCCCCGCCGCGCCTTCGCGCGCCTCGCCGCGCTCGTTGCACCGCGGGGCCGTGCGCAAGATGACGCCGCCCGCGGCCCGCTTCTTGCGACCCCGAAGCGTCTCCCCCGCCGACAGTGAAACTATTACCTATTGCCAACCCGCGCGGGGCTTGGCACAAAGGAATTCCCACCGCTGTTGTCCGAGCCGCCACGTTCGGTGGTGACCTCAACGCATTCGCAGCCTCGGGATGCCGGTGCCACGCGCCGGGTTTGCCCCGGGGAGCGGCCACCGATGCGATGTCCCGGCGCCCGGGGGGCATCCATGGGCGGGGAGGGCTCACGCCATGAAGCGCTTGCGACTCCTCCTGACACTCGTGCTGGCGGGGGCCGTCGTGCCGTGTCTCACGCCCTCGCTGGACGGCCTCGTCTGGGCGGACAAGGGCGGTGACAGGGACGGGGGAGGGAAGGGCGATTCGGACGGCCGCGGCGGCAAGGGCGGCTCGGCTGGTGGCGCCAGCGCCGGTGCCGCGGGAGGCGGGGGCACCGGGGGGGCGAGCGCGGCCGGCGCCGGAGGCGGCGCGGGCAGCGCGAGCGCCGGCGCGGGTCGCGGCGGCTCGGACAGCGGGGGCCGGGGCGGCAGTGCCGGCGGGACGTCCGGGACGACCGAGGCGGCGGGTCGGAGCAGCGGTGGGAGCACGGGTGCGGGCGGAGGGACCTCGGCCAGCGGGGCCCCGGCAGGCGGGGGAGTGAGCGGGGCGCCGAGCGCCGGGGGCTCGGCCTCGGCCGGGGCCGGCCGCGCGGGCGGCTCCACGACCGGCGCGGGCGCGTCGGCCACCACCGGTGCCGCCGCCACGGCAGCCGGCGGGACGCGCGCCGGCGCAGCCTCGGCCTCCCGTGGGACTGCGACGGGCGCGGCCGCGGGGGACGGGGCCGGCCGCGGCGGCGGTGCGGCCGGCTCGGAGAGCGGCGGAAGCGCGGGCGACCTGGCGGGGATGGGGGCCGGCGATCGAGGCAGCAGGGAGAGCGGCGCGGGCTACGCCGGCCGGGTGGACGACATCAGCGACTACATGCTGGCGCACGCCTGGCGGCCCGGAGGGAACCCGGGGGGCGAGCCGCCGTACGGCTGGGGCGCCTCGGATCTCTCCGTGCTGTTCTGGCACGGCGTGACCACGGCGACCTACGTGCCGGTCGGGCTTCCTCGTCAGCCGCTCCGCTGGATCGCGTACGAGGATCTGCACGACGTCCTCCTCGGCGCGCCCCAGACCGGGATGCGGGCAGAGTTCTCGGAGGCGCACCGGGTGCTGGAGCACTACGCGTACGGCAGCTACCCCCGGCCGCCCGCGACCTCCGGCCTCGAGGGGGACAGGGCGCCCGGGACGGGCCTGCGGAGCCAAGGGCCCGCCGCCGCCGTGACGGTGGGGGCCATGCAGGCGCCGGCGGCGGCCGGCCGGCTGCGGCCGTGACGGCAGGGAGGATGGGGTGCGAGGGGAGACGGCACGTCGGCTCGGGATACCAGGGCGCGCGCGCCTCCCTGCGCTGCTGGCGGCGCTCCACCTGACGGTGGGGTGCGCGGGCGGCGCGGGGTCGGGGACGGAGTTCCAGGCGGCGCCCCCGGCGGCGCAGGACCTCAGCCGGCTGCTGCAGGAGATGAGCAGCCTGTCGCGCAGCAGCGAGGTGACCCGCCGCCTCACCGAGGAGCGTCTGGCGCGCATCGAGGCGGAGCTGGGAGCCCGGGTGACCTCCACGGTGGAGCAGTCGCAGGACGCCCGCGCCGCCCTGTACCTCCGCCTGGAGGATCTGATCCGCGAGATGCGGCTCATCCAGGGCAAGCTGGAGGAGAACAGCGTGGTGCTCGCGCAGCTCCGGCGCCGGCTGGACGGCGTGGACACGCTGGTGGCCACGGGTGCGCGGCGCCTGGAGGGCATGGAGCAGCGGCTGCAGGCCATGCGGGCCGGTCAGGGAAAGATGGAGGAGGGTCTGGGCGCGGTCGGAGAGCTGCAGCGGCGCCTGGAGGGCATCGAGGCGCAGATGCGACAGGCCGGCCGGCGCCTGGAGATCCAGGAGCAGCGCCTGCAGGGCATGGAGCAGTCGCTCCGAGCATCCGGCACGGCGCCCGAGCCCCGGCGGGCGGCCCAGGCTCCGCGCCCCGCGGCGCCGGCGCCGGCGGCCCGCGCCGCGCCCGCGCCGCGCGTCCCGCCCGCGTCCGACGGCGAGGCGGCCGGCGCGACCGCCGCGGCGCCGGCAGCCGGGCCCGAGGAGGTCTACAAGAGCGCGGTGGGCGATTACCAGCGCGGCGACTTCGACTTCGCCATCGCCGGTTTCCGCACCTACATCCGCAACTACCCGAAGACGAGCCTGGCGGCCGACGCGCACTACTGGCTGGCCGACTCGTACTTCAGCCTGAAGAACTACGTGCAGGCCATCGAGGAGTTCAACCGGGTGGTGCGGGACTACCCGGAGAACCAGAACATCCCCGGCGCGCTGCTGAAGCAGGGCGAGGCGTACCTGCAGCTGGGCGACACCCGCCAGGCGGCGGCGACGCTCTGCGAGCTGATTACCAAGCACCCGAAGACCGCCGAGGCGCGCCTCGCGCAGGAGCGCAAGGTCCAGTGCCGGTAGGAACGACATAACCGCCAAGGCGCCAAGACGCCACCGAGTCGAACGGGCCTCCGCTTCGCGGAGGCGGGTCCAGCTGCGAAACGAGCGATGAAGGACGCAAGCCGCCAGGGCGTCGTAGCGCTCGCGGCATCGCGGGGCACGATGAGGGGGAGACCATGGCGCGACGGCTCGTGGTGTGTGGGATGCTGCTGGCGCTGGCGGCCTGTGCGCGCGGCATGCAGGGCTTCAGGCTTCCGCCCAACGCCACGGTCGCCTCCCCGGGGCCGCAGGTGCCGGCGGAGCTGCGGCCGCTCGCCGCCGCGTGGACCGGCACGTGGCTCACGCCCGGCTGGGGGCCGGGCTACGACGCGCTGCTCGTGGTGGAGCAGCTGGACACGCGGGAAGCGACGGTCCTCTACGCCTGGGGCAATCACCCGGCGTTCAACGACAGCGGGTGGTATCGCCAGAAGGCCGTGGTGGCGCCCGGCCCCCGCCTGGAGTGGACGCGCGGCACCGTGAAGTTTGCCTTCGACCTGACCGGGGATCGACGGGCGCTGGCCGGCAGCGTGCAGGAGGGGCCGGAGGACGCGGCCTTCGCGACGCTCACCCGCGTCCCGTTCCAGCCGCCCCCGGCCGGCCGGCCGGGCCCGCGGCCGGCCCTGCCGCGCCTTCCCGGCCTGCCGGTCGTCCCGGCCGCGCGCGAGCTGCCGCCGGATCTCGGCGCGCTGCTGGGCACCTGGGAGGGCACCTGGGACAGCGGGGTGGTGAGCCGGCTGGCGATCTGGGAGATCAACAGCGCGGCCGCCATGGTCCTGTACGCCTGGAGCGACGACCCGCAGGGCGGCTTCAAGGCGGACTACACGAGGCAGGTGGCGCTGGTGTACGGGCCCGAGCGCGCGCTGACCTGGGGGGCCTCGCCCCGGTTCACCTTCCGGCTGAACGGCGGCGGCACAACGCTGCGCGGCGAGTGGGAGAAGGAGGGCCGCGTCTCCGCGGTCCTCATGCGGAAGGTGTCGCAGGTCGTCGCCTCGGACTAGACTCGCCTCACGCCAAGCCGCAACGCACGCCAAGCAGAACGGTCTCACGCAGAGCCGCGGAGACGCAGAACCCATGAAGGGTCTTTCTCTGCGCCTCTGCGTCTCCGCGTGAGATTGTTATGGTCAGGGCCTTTCTTTGCGTCTTCGCGTGAGGCCTCGGCATCTACACCTGCACGCGGTTTCGCCCCCGCCTGCTTCGCCTTGTGCTCACCCCCGAAGCGCCGCTCTTTCAGCAGCCGGCCAGGCGCCGGTAGGGCGCAGCGGTCAAGTGGCGTGCTCGGGCTCGACTTTTCCCGGGATTGCCGTCATGATCTGCCCTCGCTCGCCTCGGCCGGTGTGCGCGGGGCGGGAAGGCACCAGGAGAGGGCCAGGCCGGTGGACGACGGGCGCTTGCACATTCGCTATCGCTTCGTCCTGCCCGAGGACGTGGTCAAGGAATTCGACGTGACCCTCGAGCAGGACACGCTGGGACTGGTGCCCGGACCGCGTGAGGGCTACCCGGACTGGACCCGGCTCACCCACCACCAGTGCGGGCACTGCACGCTCACGCCGGAGACGCACCCGCAGTGCCCGGTGGCCGCCAGCCTGGTCGACGTGGTGGAGGCCTTCAAGGATCTCCGATCCTGCGACGAAGCCGACGTGGAGATCGTCACGGAGCACCGCTCCTTCCGCAAGCGGACCTCGCTGCAGGAGGGGCTGAGCGCGCTGGTGGGCATCTACATGGTGACCAGCGGGTGCCCCTTCCTCGACAAGCTGCGGCCGATGGTCTACACCCACGCGCCCTTCGCCAGCCTGGAGGAGACCACGTACCGGGCGCTGGCCATGTACGGGCTGGCGCAGTGCCTGCGGATGCGTCGCGGCAAGGAGGCCGACTGGGAGTTCGGCGGGCTGGTGAAGATCTACCAGGACATCGGGCGGGTGAACAGCTCCTTCCACCTGCGGATCCTGGACGTCCATGTCGCGGACGCCGGCCTGAACGCGATCGTCCGCCTGGACTGCTATGCGCAGTTCACCAATCGAATCCTGGAGAAGGGGCTGGGGAGCATCGAGCGCCTGTTCCAGCCGTACCTCAACGGCCGTTGAACGTGCCGCGTTCCGCGTTGAGCGTCGAGGGCGGCAACCGCTGAAAGGGAGCGCTGAGATGATCTACGGACAGGGGAAGTTCCGGTATGCGCGGGTGGATAGCTGGGCCAAGCTGCCGGCCGGCGAGTCCTTCATGGACGTGGGCGGGATCTGCACGGACGCGCAGGCGCGGGTGTACGTGCTGAGCCGGAGCGAGTATCCCATCTCGGTCTTCGACCGCGACGGGGCCGTGGTCACGCGCTGGGGCAAGGGCTTCTTCGGGCGCGCGCACGGCAGCTGCATCGCGCCCGACGGCTCGCTGTACTGCACCGACGACCGGAGCCACACCGTCTCGCAGTTCACCCCCGAGGGGAAGCTGCTGCGGACGCTGGGCACCAAGGACCGGCCCTCGGACACCGGGTATCGCGAGGCGCAGGACCTGTGGGAGCGCCTGGCCTCCATCACCCGCGGGGGCGGGCCGTTCAATCGCCCCACCGGCGTGGCGGTGGCGCCGTCGGGGGAGCTGTACGTCGCGGACGGGTACGGCAACGCGCGGGTGCACCGGTTCCGCGCGAACGGCGAGCTGATCGCGTCCTGGGGCGAGCCGGGGCCCGGCCCCTCCCAGTTCCGGCTGCCCCACCACGTGGCGGTGGACCGCTTCGGCCGCGTCTGGGTGGTGGACCGCGAGAACCACCGCATCCAGATCTTCCGCGAGGACGGCAAGTTCCTGACCCAGTGGACGGACCTCTTCCGGCCGACCGGCGTCTGCATCGACCGGGACGACGCCGTGTACGTATCGGAGCTGTGCCGCCGCGTGAGCATCTTCACCATGGACGGCGAGCTGCTCGCGCGCTGGGGCAACGAGGCCCACCCGCCGGACGCCCCGCTCTTCATCGCCCCCCACGTGATCGCCATCGACCCGCACGGCGACCTGTACGTGGGCGAGGTCAGCATGACCCACGCCAAGGTGAACAAGGGCGTGAACACCATGCAGAAGTTCGTGCGGCAGGCCTGAACCGGAGTCGACGTGCGGCAGGCCGGCGTTCGTCATTCGGGGGGGCGACGCGCGGCCTCGATGCGGCGGAGCGCCCGCTCCACCTTCTCGGGGAGCCGGCGGCGCTCGGCCGCGACCCAGGACAGGCCGCGGAGGACCTCCGCGACCAGGCGGGCGCGCGCGCCGGGCGAAGCGCAGAGCGTACGCCAGCTCTCACGCAGGGCGACGCGGGCGGGCCGGCGGAGCCAGGCGAGCCAGATGGCGTTCCGGGCGAGCAGGAGGCGGCGGCGCGCGGCGTCGCGGGCGGGGGACGGGTGATGGTGCACGGTGACGTCCGGCGCGTACGCCAGGCTCCAGCCGGCCGTGGCGAGGTCCACGGCGAGCAGCCACTCCTCGCCGCCCAGGAACAGTCGCGGCTCGAAGCCTCCCGCCGCGAGGAGCGCATCCCGGCGGGCCAGGCTTGCGCCCGCCAGGAAGCCGAGCACGGGCACGCCGGGCCGGCCGGGGCGCGGGCACAGGGGGCTCTGCGCCATCTCGGCGCAGGTCGGGTCCAGGCGCTCGTCGGGGCCCACCAGCACCCGGGCCGTGAGCACCGCCAGGTGCGGGTCCTCGTCCAGGTGATCGGCGGCCCGCGCCAGGGACCCAGGCGCCCAGAAGGTGTCGTCGTCGCAGAGGGCCACGTACGGGGTGTCGGCGCTCAGGAGGCCGGCGTTGCGGCCGGCGGCCCCCATGTTCCGGTGCAGGGCCAGCAGCTCCACGTCGGGGAATCGCGCCGCCACGCCGCCGGCGGCGCCGTTCCCGGAGGCGTTGTCCACCACGATGAGGCGCGGCCGCTCGGGCAGCGCGCGCAGGCGCGTCAGCGTGCGGATCAGCTCCGGGAGCCGGTCGTGCGTCAGCACGACCACGCTGATCCGCGGATCGCCCCTCACTTCACCGCCTCCACGAACAGGCTCTCGCGCGGCCGGTTGTCCAGCCCCACGATCTCGGGGTAGGGCCCGGCCGTCTCCCGGTAGCCGCAGCGGCGCACCTCGTGGAAGCCCGCCTTTCGCAGCAGCTCCTCCAGGAAATCGAACGTGAACAGCGCGCGCACGCTGCCGTACCAGGTCATCTGGTAGCTGAACTTCCCCCCGATCGTCTCCGCCTCCTCGTCCCGGATGTAGAAGTAGGCGTGGTCCTGCTCCCGATAGGCCCGGATGGCCCGGTCCAGATCCGGCACCGCGAGCCGCAGGACGCCGCCCGGCCTGAGCACGCGGTGCAGCTCCCGCAAGGCGGGCAGGACGTCCGGCACCGCGAGGTCCTGCAAGCCGTGGATGGTCACGGCGTAATCCAGGCTGTCCGGGGCGAGCGGGAGGCCGTCCAGGATGTCGCCCGTGTGCTGGATCCCTTCGCCGGCTCGCCGGTCGGAGTTGAACCAGCCGGGCGCGCCGCGCGGGCCGCAGGCCCAGTTGAGGCGGCGGGCGAGGGCGGCGGCCTTCACGTGGTGAGCCTCCACAGCTGCTCCGGGGCCAGGGCATCCGCGATGCCGGGCCGGCCGGGGGTGTGCAGGGCGCGGAGCTGCGAGGCGTACTCGGCCATGGCGGCGCACTTCAGCGCGGACGCCGGGCGGGCCCCCGGCAAGGCGGCGAGCTGAAAGCCCTGCTCGCGGAGGGCGGCCAGCCGGCGGGGGAGCAGGCCGTCGTAGGCGCGATACAGCGCGTCCGCGTACACCAGCCAGCCGCGGGTCCGGCCGGCGCCGGCCAGCGCCAGGCAGGCATCCGAGGCCAGCAGGTGGTCGCTGTGGAACAGGCCCAGCGGGAAGTAGACGGTCGCGGGCGCCTCGCGACCCAAGACCTCCGCCAGGGTCGCGGCCAGCGATGCCACCTCCGGGCTCCCCCCGTACTGCGCGTCCAGGAAATCCAGCCAGACGGCCCGTGCACGAAGCCGCGCCAGCGCGCGACGGTCCTCCTCGCGGCGCGCGGCCATGACGTCGTCGCCCGCCCGGAACCCCGCATCCGCGTCCCAGGGGGTGAGCGGCGCGCCGGCGGGCGGCCCACCGGCGAACAGCGTCACGACCGTCACGCCGGGACACCCTGCCATGACGTCCCCGCACGCGAAGACCGCGTCATCCAGGTGCGGGGAGACGATCACCGCCCTGCCGATTGGGGAAAGGTGGCCGGAGGCCGACTGGGCTGGAAGCTCGCCTGTCAGCGTGTCGCGCATCTCGGTTCGGGTACGGACGACAGCGGACTCCCAAAGCCTGGAGGCAGGCGTACCGCTGGAGTCTATTCTAGGGGCCTGCGCGGAGAGCGGCAAGCAAGGCGGCGGGGCGGCCCCTCAGCGGACGCCGAGGGTGCAGGAATTCCGACAGTCGAGCAGGAACGAGGTGCCATGGAGTCTAGCCCTGGGCTAGGGCAGGTACTCGCCGCGCGCCATGCGCGCCATCTCGTGGGCGATGCGGTCCTTGGCCGCCTCCGGGAAGTGCCAGTCGGCGTCTTCGGAGAGCAGCTTTTCCAGGTCGGGGAGCACGAGGAGCTCCCGCGCCTCCTCGCTGGTGTAGCCGCGCGCCTGCTCCGGGAGCGCGTTCCACTTGCCCACCATCTTCTCCACGTCCATGCTCTGCAGCACCTGCCCGTAGATGTGCAGGGAGTCGGCGAAGTCCTTGTAGCGCCCGACCCGGACGCGCCTCCCCAGCATGGCGCCCAGCCGCTCCGCCCACTCGCGCTGCCAGAAGGTCATGGCGATGATGTTGTCCGCCGCGGCGTTGAAGAGGTCTCGCGAGCGCCAGTGCGTATGCATGTGGAGGAAGAGGTCGCCGCGCGCGTCCTCCGTGCAGCGGAGGGCGATGCGCTGCAGGCAGGGCAGGTCGCTCTTCAGATAGTGGTCGATCTCCGGCACGAACGTGATGGCCGTGGCACGCCGCGTGAGGGGGTCCTCCGCCAGCCGGACGAGCATGTGCTGGACCTGGTCGACCGTCCGGCCGCGGGATGCCGGGTAGGCGAAGAGCCGCTGGTGATAGGTGTAGGGCCAGCGCGTCGCCTCGGTCTCGTCGAACGTTCCCGCGGCCAGGCGCGCCTTCAGCGCATCCTGGTCGAGCACCAGGTGATCCTTCACGCCCCAGCAGGTCTCCGCGATGTACTTGCCGATCTCCACGCAGCTGGCCTTCGGGTACCGGGGCTGGGCATACGGGTCCAGGATCTCGACGGCGGAGCTGACGTCCAGGCTCGGGGGATCCAGGAAGCTCCCATCCGGGTTCTTCCGGTCGTACTGCGTGCGCAGGCGGGCGCCCCGCGCCAGGATCTCGCGCATCGCCGCGTAGATCGCCGAGGGGATGCTAGGAGCGGAGACGAAGATGGTCGGGGTGCCCGCCGGGTCGTGCGACGTCATGGCTTCCCTCCACATGTGGCGGTCTGCGTGCCGGGGTCGCGGGGAGGATGCCTCGGACGGGCCGGCGGGTCAAGCGCGAAGCGGCGCCGGGGCGGTCAGCGGGATGACGCCGCGATGCTGCGGCGGTCGGGATCGGGCAGCGTCAGGGCCAGGGCCGCGGACGCGATCGGCACCGCCCCGATCGAGGCGAGCGTGACCCACAGGCCGTAGGCGTCCGCCACGCGGCCGAGGATCGGCGTGGCCACGCCGCCGATGCTGATGGCCACGCCGAGCGTCACCCCGGACGCCAGTCCCACGTGGTTCGGCAGGTAGCGCTGCCCCAGGAGCATCATGGGGCTGTACGTGGAGGAGAGCGCCATGCCGATGGGGACGAGCAGACCGACGATCACGACGGGGCTGGTGACCCAGAGGAGGATCGGGATCAGGGGGACCAGCGCGAGAAAGCCGCCGCAGGTCACCCGGATCTGGCCCGCGCGGTCCGCCACGTAGCCGCCCAGGAGGTTGCCCGCCACCCCGGCCAGGGCGAACGCGGTGAGCGCGGCCGCGCCCGTGGCCTTGGAGGCGTGGAGCACGTTCACCAGGTAGAGCGGAATGAAGGTGTTGAGCGCGTAGAAAAGCATGGCCCGCGCGATCACCGTTCCGGTGAGCCGTGCAAAGGGCGCCCAGGCGTCGCGCTTCCGCTCCCCGCCCGCGGCGGCGCCGTCCGGCGGAGCGGCCGGCGGGGCGCTCGGGCCGAGGCGGCGGCCCAGGAGGGCCGACGCCATGAGGAGCGCGGGCACCGCCAGGACGAGCGTGCCGGGCATCCCCCAGCGCAGCACCGCGGCGGTGGCGAGGCCCGGGCCGACCGCAAAGCCGAGGGTGCCGCCCACGCCGAAGACGCTCATGGCGGAGGCGTTCTTGCCGCCGGTGAGGCGATGCACCTGGCGGGCACCCTCGGGGTGGAAGGCCGCGACCCCGATCCCGCTCAGCATCACCATGATCACGACCGCGAAGTAGTGCCCGCTCACCCCCACGAGGCCGATCCCGAACCCCGAGAACAGCATGGCCGCGGGAATGAGCCAGGGCTTGGACGCCCGGTCGGCGAGATAGCCGAAGAGCGGCTGGATGATGGTGGAGGTGATGTTGGCCGAGAAGACGATGAAGGCCGCGGCCGTGTAGGTGAGCTGGTACTCGGCGATGAGGAACGGCAGCAGGGCGGGCAGCGCGCCCTGGCTGACGTCCGTCGCGAAGTGCCCCAGCGAGAGTGTGAGCACGGCGCCGCGCTTCATGGGCCTCCTCGGGTTCCGACGTGAGAAGCGGCCGAGCTTAGCATCAGAGTCGCCGGCGCCCAAGCGCCTAGGGCCACCAGACCACCAGACGACAGGACCGCAGGACCATTGGAAGCGGGGTTACGGATCGGGGGGGAGAGGCGGGGACGTCGCAGTTCGGACGTACCCAGGCTGCTCGACACGGCCCAGGCGCAAGGCGGCCCCCGATGCGCCGAGCGAGGCGTACTGGAGGTACGCCGCAGCGAGCGTGCCGGCCGCGACGCCCGGGCGAGCAGGAGTCCCCGCCGGAGCTATTTGCGCGCTCAATACCTGCTAGCCGATTTATCGATTTTACAGATGCCTCGTCCAGGGCTACGGTACGGCTCTCCACGCATGAACGATTCGCCCACGGCTGGCGAGGCTGCGATGGGTGTGGAGTTCTGGGCGCTGCTGGTCCTGGCGGGAGTGGGCACGGGCGTGTGCTCGGGACTGCTGGGGATCGGCGGCGGGATCCTGCTGGTCCCTGTCCTGCTCTATCTGCCGCCGCTCGTGGCCGGCGTGCAACTCGACATGGCCGAGATTGCCGGCCTCACCATGGCGCAAGGATTCATGGCGAGCTGCGCCGGGATTCTCGGCCACCGCAAGCACCGCCGTGTCTGCTGGCGGCTCGTGCGCCACATGGGCCCCTCGATGGTCGTGGGGTCGGCCGCGGGCGCGATGCTCTCGGTCCGCGTCCCGGGCCGCGTCCTCCTGGCGATGTTCGCGGCCTTGGCGCTGGCGGCGGCCCTCCTCATGTGCCTGCCCCGGGCCGAGATGGACGCAGAGACGGCGGCGGACACGGTGCGCTATCCCGTGCCGCTGGCCATCGGCGTCCCGGGCCTCCTCGGCGGCCTCCTCGGGATGGTGGGGCAGGGCGGCGCCTTCATCCTCATCCCCTTCATGCTCTACGGACTGCGCCTGCCCACCCGCGTGGCTCTGGGCAGCTCGCTCGGGATCCTGCTCTTCTCCACGACGGCCGGGCTCATCGGCAAGCTCGTCACGGCGCAGGTACCCCTCGGTGCCGCCGCGGCCCTGCTGTCCGGATCGCTGGTGGGCGGAGCAGCGGGCGGCTGGTGCAGCGGCCGGGTCCCCGCCCGAGCGCTTCGCTATAGCCTCGCCGCCCTGATCGGCGGCACGGCGATCCGCATCTGGGCGGAGCTCCTGCTGGGCTGAGGCTTCCCGGCGGGGCCGTGTGCTGCCGGGGAAGCCGCCGCAGAATCCGCTCCCTGCCGGGTCATGCGCGGAGCGTGCCCCTGCCGCTGCCGCCGGGCTCTGGGGCCCGGCGATCGGGCCGGCGCGGCTTCGTGGCGCGCGCCGGACTCTGCCGGGCCGTGTCCCCGGCCGGCAGCACCTCCGCCACGAGCTCGCGCAGCTGGGCCTGGGCGCGTCCGAGGATGCGCCGGCCGGCGGCCGTGAGGCGGTAGTACTGCCGGACCTTGCCGTTGACGACCTGCCCCTCCCGACGGAGATAGCCCCGCTGCTCCAGGCTGTGCAGAATCGGGTAGAGGGTGCCCGGACCGACGTGGTAGCCGTGGCGGGTCAGCTCGGCCATCAGGGCGACGCCGAACACCGGCTCCTCGGCGGCGTGGAAGAGAATGTGGACGCGGATGAATCCCAGGAACAGCTCGCGCAGCATGGGCGCCCCAAGGTGACGGAGAAGGCAGGGCGAACTTACATGAAGGCTGCGTCACTGTCAAAGGGCAGCCCCGGGGAACGTATGCCACGGTCTGCGAGAGGGCAGGGCGCGAGTGCGCTGGTCTGATGCCGGCAGGTGCGGCGGCAGCGGAGGGGGTCCTGGGGCAATTGAGGGCGAGGCGCGGGGGGGGCGGCGGATGACTGCTCCCCCCCCGCGCGAAGGCGATGGATCCCCTGCGCACTATTGCTTGAAGATCTTCTTGTAGCTCGCATCCATGGCGGCGAGGTCGGCCGTCTTGTGGCAGTGCGCCGTGCAGGAGTTCGCCATCTTCAGGCGGCCGCGATCGTCCTTCCCGTACTGGATGGACTTTGCCGGCGGGATGGCCTCGAAGGTGTGCGTGGAGACCGAGGCGGCGCCGATCAGCTTGGGGAGGTGGCACGCCGAGCAGGACGCCTGCTCGTAGCGGTGGCCCGAGTGCTTGACGGGGTTCGCCGCGATCGCTTCATGGCAGCCGCCGCACACGGCGCGCTCTTCGGCGCGCAGCATCCCCGTGCGGTACGTCAAGCTTCCCACGTGCGGGTCGTGACAGGTGTTGCAGGTGACCCCGGCAGCCGCGTGGCGGCCCTTCTTCCAGTCCAGATACTGCTGCCGGTGCCGGTTGGAGTTCTTCTGGTCCGGGAACACCGAGCCGGTATCGGTGACCGGGATCGGGTTGAACTTGGCGAGCAAGGTCTGCGGCTTGTTGAATTCGTAGTCGAGCGGGTACCCGAAGGTCTTGGAGGTGTCCGACCCCCGGATGTGGCACTGGCCGCAGTTCTCCGAGGTCTTGTCCACGGCCACCTTGGCACCCTTGGGATCCTTCGCGTGCAGCGCGCCCGGCCCGTGACAGGCTTCGCAGCCGATGTTCAGCTCGTTGAACTGCCGCGCCTTGTAGTCCACCCCGGTGGCGTGGCAGCCACCGCACGAGTTGAACCAGTCCAGCCGCTCCAGGTTGC
>JBHGAX010000269.1:0-5767 GCA_041946635.1 Methylomirabilales bacterium (SeqCode) | reverse complement strand
AGTGCCGAGTGCCGAGTGCCGAGTGCCGAGTGCTCTGCTCCCCCCGCGGCTGGGCATTTTCTCTTCCCCTCGCCCCCGCCTGCGGGGGAGAGGGCGAGGGTGAGGGGGCCTGGTTCTTTCCGGTTGCGCTTTACGCGTTACGAGTCACGGATCGTTCTCACGGAGGGCCGACATGGCCACCCACGCACGGCGCCACGGCTGGGCGGATCGCCTGGAGCGGGTAGCGCGCCTGATCCCGGGGATCGGACGCTACCAGGACCGCGAGGGCCTGCGCGAGACCGACAAGAGGGTCCGCCTGTACCTGGCGGAGCAGCTGGCCGGCCTCCAGCGGATCCTCGAGCGCGCGCAGGAGCGGCTCGTGGACGGCAAGCGGCTGGATCGCCTCACCGCCCTCGACCGCGTGGGGCGGGCACTGAGCACGGCGGCCGACCGGATCCGCACCGCGAGCTACGGCTTCAGCGGCGTCTTCGACCTTCAGAAGGTCCGCGAGGGCGAGCTGGCGGATCTGCATGCCTACGACGTCCGCCTGCTGGAGGAGGTCCCGAAGCTGAAGGCCCGCCTCCAGGCCCTGGCGGACGCCGCGACGGCCGAGGCGGGGTTCCCCGAGGCGCTCCAGGCCGCGCAGGCCGGCGTGGACGCCCTGGCCGACGCGTTGCGCGAGCGCGAACACATCGCGCGCCGCCTGTAGGCGTCGCACGGCTCATGGCTCATAGCTCGTGGCTCATGGCCACGCCATCGGCGCGTGCGCCGCGAGGCACGAGCCCTCACAGCTCATAGCTCACACTCATCGCTCATCGTTCGTGCCATGAGCCATGAACCACGAGCCATGAGCCCTCCGAAGGAGGATCTATGGCGATCGCGCTGGAGGTGATCGAGTGGTTCGACCCGGACGGCCGGCAGCTGGTCTTTCGCTTCCCGCCGGAGGGCGCCACGGACATCAAGATGGGTGCGCAGCTCATCGTCCGGGAGAGCCAGGCGGCGGTCTTCTTCCGTGACGGCAAGGGGCTCGACGTCTTCGGGGCCGGCCGGCACACGCTCTCCACGCTGAACCTCCCGATCCTCACCAAGATCCTCAGCCTGCCCTGGGGGTTCACCAGCCCCTTCCGCGCCGAAGTCTGCTTCGTGAACTTGAAGGCCTTCCCGGACCTCAAGTGGGGCACCAAGGAGCCGGTGGCCTTCAAGGACAAGGAGTTCGGGCTGGTGCGGCTGCGGGCCTTCGGCATCTTCAGCCTGCGGGTTACCCAGCCGCTGCTCTTCGTCAACACGCTGGTCGGGACGCAGGGGGCCTACACCTCCGAGCAGGTCGAAGCGTACCTCCGGGAGGTCATCGTCTCGCGCCTGAACGACTTCCTGGGCGAGCACATCGAGACGATCCTCCAGCTCCCCGAGCAGTACGACGAGATCGGCGCGGCGGTCAAGACGCGCCTGCGGGACGACTTCCGCCGCTACGGCCTGGAGCTGGTGGACTTCTTCGTGAACGCCATCACCCCGCCGCCCGAGGTCCAGAAGGTGATCGACGAGCGCTCGGCCATGGGCGCCGTGGGCGACCTCGACCGCTTCCTGAAGTTCAAGGCGGCGAAGGCGCTGGGCGACGCGGCGGCCGGGGTGGGCGCTGGCGGAGGGGCCGGCGAGGCGGCCGGTGCCGGGCTCGGCATGGGGGTCGGCGCCGGCTTCGGCGTGATGCTCCCCGGCATGCTCTACCGGGCCATGCGCCCCGAGGACTCGGATCCCGTCAAGATCCAGGAGCGGGGGAGCGTGGTCTGCCCCGACTGCCAGGGTCCGGTGCCGCTGAATGCGCGCTTCTGTCCGGCCTGCGGCAACCAGATGGTCGTGATGAACAAGTGCCCGCAGTGCGGCAAGAACGTGACCGTGCAGGCCAGGTTCTGCCCGGCCTGCGGGCAGAACCTGCAGGCCGCCTCGCTGACCTGCGCGCATTGCCGGACGCCCCTGCCCCCGCGGACCAGGTTCTGCACGAACTGTGGGGAGGCGGTTCCGCCGCCCGCGCCGCCCGCGCCGTGACGCTCCCCTGTCCGCAGTGCGGGGCCGAGATCCGGCTCCAGGAAGCGAGCGGCCTGGTTCGCTGTCCCTTCTGCGGGACGAGCCTCGTCCTCGAGCTCACCGGGGCCCGCCCGCACTTCCTGTACCTCCCGCGCGTGCGCCCCGCGGAGATGCTGCCGATCCTCCGCCGGCTGTGCGACGCGCACGGCCTGGCTGCCCCGGCCCCCCTCGGTGCCCCCCGGCTGATGTACTATCCCTTCTGGCGTTACGCCGTGAGCGGCCGCCCGCGCCTGGTCCCCGCCTGGCCGACCCTGGACGCGGGCTGGGGCGACGTCCGGGCGCCGGATGCAGAGCAGCGCCTCTTCGACCCGGCGCTTCTGGGGACGGCCACGCTCGTCGAGGCCCAGGTGGAGGAGACCGCCGCCCGGCGGCACCTCGGGGCGGAAGCCGGGAGCGGGGCCGGCGACCTGGTCCACCTGCCCTTCTACGAGGTGGCCGCGCGCTCGGGCCGGAGCCGGCTGCGCGTCTCGGTGGATGCGTGCTCGGGCGAGGCGCGGGCCGCGGGCATCCCGGAGGAGCGGCGGCGCCGGCCGGTCGCCGGGGGATGGCTGGCCGTCGCCGCGTTCGGCCTCATGCTCCTGGCGGGTGCGCTGCTGCCAACCTGGTGGCTGGCCGCCGCCGCCATCCTCCCGCTCGCCCTGGTCCTGTACTGGACCCTCATGGCGGAGGCACGCTGATGACCCGGACTGCTCTCACGCAGAGCCGCAGAGGCGCAGAGCCAAGGGCGCTGCGAGACGGCATCCGCCGGGTTGTGAACAGCTTGTAGGTTTCCTGGATTCCGAACCTCGATCGGTACTTCTCTGCGGCTCTGCGTCTCTGCGTGAGGACGTTCTGCATGTCCTTGACCCACCTCGGGTGTCCCTCGTGCGGCGGGACCATGGCGCTGGCGGAAGGCCAGCGGCTCGTGGCATGCCGCTACTGCGGGCGGGAGGCCCTGGCCCTCATTCCGCACGCCGTGTCCCGGTATGCCGTGGCCCTCGGGGTGGACCGAAGCGGGGCGTCGGCCGCCCTGCGCGCCGGGCTCTCGGGGCCGGCGCTCCCGCCGCGGATCCGGGCGGGCGCCCTGGCGATCGACTGGACCCTCTGCTACGTGCCCTTCTACGAGCTGACGGGCACGCGGGTGGGAACCTTTCTGGAGCGCGAGGTGGTGGAGTCGCTCCTGCCCCAGACCGACGGGCAGGAGACGGACCTCCAGGTCACGGCGTGGACAGCCCGCCGCGAGGAGCGCACGGGCACGCGGGTGCTGGAGAAGGATTTCCTTCGCATCCAGGCGGCGTGCGACCTGCCCGACCTCGGCCTCGACCGGGTGGCGCTTCCGGACCTCCGCAAGCAGCGGGGCGGGGTCCGCCTGGAGCCCTACGATCTCGTCGCGCTGCAATCCCGAGCCGTGGTCTTCGCGCCCGGCCGGCCACCCGCGCCGGCGGCGGCCGCCGGGCCGAGCACCGGCGGGGAGGGACTCCGCGTCATCGAGGAGCAGGTCAAGATCCTCTACTACCCGATCTGGCATGGGCGCTACGCGTACGGCGGCCGGCTCTACACGGGCGCGGTGGACGGCGTGACGGGCGCCGTCCTGGCCGCGCGCGCACCCCTGCACCGCGGGCGGGCGGCCTGGCTGTTTGCGGCGGCGCTCGCGGGCGGGGCGCTCGCCTGGAGCCGCGTGCTGCACCCCATCCTCGGGTCCCTGCGGCGAGGGTCGCCCGGCGTCACGCTGGACGGCGTCCTCGGCGGCGCGGTCCTCGTGGCCGTCGGCCTGCTGGCCGCCGGGGCGGCGGGCGCGCTGTGGCGCATCCTCCGCGGCGGGGGTGAACTGGAGTGGGCGGGCGAAGCCGGCCTGGCGCTATCCGGCGCGGAGGCGTCGGGCGGCGCCCTGGCGGGCCTGCTCGGTACGGTCGTGACCGGCGCGGCGTCCGGGGGACGCGCATGAGCGCGCCGGCGCTCGTGCCCCTCGTCTGCCCGCGGTGCGGCGAGACGCTGCGCGGCGTGCAGCAGGACATCCTGTTCCGCTGCGGCGGGTGCGGGCGATTCCTCGAGGCGGCGGGGGAGGGCTACGTCGAGCGGGCCGGCGCGACGGCCCGGCCGTCGGCAGCCGGCCTGCGGCCCTCGCTCCACCTCCCCATGTGGGCGTTCCGGGTGCAGACGAAGAGCACCTGGGCGGACCCGGAGCGCGAGGCGGAGGCCTCCCTCATCGCCCCCATCCCCTGGGTATACGTCACCGGCTTCTCCCTGCACAACCCGTTCTACTTCGGGGACCCCGGGCTGATTTTCACCGAGCGGCGCGTGGAGCTGACGGCCGGGGAGCCCGTGCCGGTCTTCGGCGGGGTGCGCGGCCTGGAGGCCGCCGCCGCCTTCGTGCACTCCCATGTCCTCACCATTCTCGACCGCCGGGTAGACGTGACGGGCCTCGATCTGGCCTGTACAATAGTCGAGGCGCGCGTGTGGGCGGTGCCCTTCCTGGAGAAGGACGACGTGGTGGAGGACGCCATCCTGGGCCTGCGCCTGCCCGCCGCCGCCCTGAACGACCTGACCGCGCTGACCGCGCTGCTGAAGACGATGCCCCGAGGATGACGAAGCACCATCTCACGCAGAGACGCAAAGACGCGAAGAAAGACGGAACGGCATCCTTGTTGGATCGGACCTTCGAATAGTTGATTCTTCGCTGCTTTCTTTGCGTCTTTGCGGCTTTGCGTGAGAATGCTTCTTGGCTTGGACATTCGATGAACGACCTGCGCATCGATCTGGTCGGCTCCTCCTGCGAGGAGCTGGAGGCGTTCGCGGAGTCCCTCGGGCACCCGCGCTACCGCGGCCGGCAGCTCTTCACCTGGGTGCAGGCGAAGCGGGCGCGCGACTTCGCGGCAATGAGCGACGTGCCGCGCGCCCTGCGCGGGAGCCTGGTGGAGGCCGCACGGCTGGGGCGCGCGGAGGTCGTGCGGGTCCAGCGATCCACGGACGGCACCCGCAAGTTCCTGCTGCGTCTCGCCGACGGCGAGGAGATCGAGAGCGTGCTCATCCCCGACGAGGGGCGACTCACGGCCTGCATCTCCAGCCAGGCAGGCTGCCCGCTGGAGTGCCGCTTCTGCCTCACCGGGCTCATGGGCATGCGCCGGAACCTCACCGCCGCGGAGATCGTCGGGGAGATCCTGCTGCTGCAGGAACGGCTCGAGCCGGGCGAGCGCCTCTCCAACGTGGTGCTCATGGGGATGGGCGAGCCGCTGCTCAACTTCGCCGCCGTGGAGAAGGCGCTTCGCGTCCTGACCGACGGGCGCGGGGCGGCCATCTCGCCTCGCCGCATCACGCTCTCCACGGCCGGCCACGTGCCGGGCATCGGGAAGCTGGCCGCGTCGGACCTCGGCGTGAACCTCGCGGTGTCGCTCAGCGCGACCACGGACGCGGTGCGGGACGAGGTGATGCCCATCAACCGCCGCTGGCCGATCGCGGAGCTGCTGGCCGCGTGCCGCACCTATCCGCTCCCCCGGCGCCGGCGGCTGAGCTTCGAGTACGTGATGCTGGCCGGCGTGAACGACTCGCTGGAGGACGCCCGCCGCCTGGTTCGCCTGCTGCACGGCATCCGCTGCAAGGTGAACCTCATCCCGTTCAACACCTCGCCCGACCTCCCCGATCGCGCCTCGCCGCGCGCCCAGGTCGAGGCGTTCCAGGCGGTCCTGCTGGATGCCGGCATGACGGCCACGATCCGCGAGAGCCGCGGCTGGGA
>JBHGAX010000268.1:0-5768 GCA_041946635.1 Methylomirabilales bacterium (SeqCode) | reverse complement strand
GGTGTCGCCGCGCCACGCCGCGCGCCAGGATCTCCGCCTGGTTGTAGCCGCGGCGCAGGCGCCGGGTCCAGTGCAGGGGCACCGGCACGAGCCCGTCCCACTCCCCCAGCGTCAGGTGTGCCGGCGCCTCCTCGGCGAGGAGCGCCGCCAGCCGGCGGAGGAGCCCCGCCCGGCCGCCGTGCTTGGCGGCCAGGATCGCCTCGCGCGCGATGCCGCCTTCCCGGTAGCGCAGGACGGCCCGCGCCACCTGGAAGCTGTCCGCGGTCTCGCGGCACCGCTGGCAGAGCGGCGCCTCCGCGCCCGCCCCGCCGCCTTCCCCGGGGAAGGGCCAGCCGCAGCGGCGACAGCCGCCGAGGGGCATCCGCTCCAGCGCACGCCAGCAGGCGCCGCAGAACGCGCTCACGCGCCCGGCGTCCAGCGCGGCGCCGCAGGCCTGGCAAGGCGTGGGGAAGCTCAGGTGCAGGAGGGCGGCCAGGATCTCGCGCGCGGCCGGGCCCGCCTCAGCGGGGCGCATCCTGGGCCGCCAGGCAGCGGTCCACCTCCTTCAGCAGGACCGCGACCGAGGGGAAGCGCTTGGCGGGCGGCTTGAGCAGCGTCCGCAGGATGATGGCGTCCAGCCAGACGGGCAGGCCGGGGACGAAGTCGCGGGGGGAGGCCGGCGCGGTGTGGATGTGGTGGTAGAGCACGTCGCCCTCCACGAAGGGGGGGCGGCCGGTCACCAGGTGGTACAGCGTGCAGCCCAGGCTGTACTGGTCCGACTGCGCGGAGATGGGCTCGCCCAGGATCTGCTCCGGCGCCATGTAGAAGGGGGTCCCGCGGATGGAGGTGACGCGGCCCATGGCCTGGGTGGCCACCGCGGCCAGTCCGAAATCCGTGAGCTTCACGGCGCCCCCCGGCGTGATCATCATGTTGGCCGGCTTCACGTCGCGGTGGACGACCTGCCGCTCGTGGGCGTGGATGAGGCTGAGGCAGGCCTGGCGCAGGATGTGGAGCGCCATGGGCAGCGGCAGGAGCTGCTGCTCGTCCAGGATCTCCTGCAGCGAGCGGCCCTCCACGAACTCCATGGCGATGTAGGCCTGCTCGGCCGTCTGCCCGGCGTCGTAGACCGTGACGATGTTCGGGTGGTGGAGGGAGGCCGCGATGCGGGCCTCCTGCAGGAAGGCCTCCATGGCCTTGGCGTCCTGCCGGATGGTGTCGGGCAGGACCTTGTAGGCGACGGTGCGCTGCAGGACCTCGTCCTCCGCCCGGTACACGATCCCCATGCCGCCCCGGCCCAGCTCCTTGAGGATGCGGTAGCGGGCCGTGGGCCGCGGCCCGACCACCATGGTGGCCGCCTCGGCCTGCCGGCTGCGCAGGTCCGCCACCCGGGCCTGGACGTCCCGGTAGTCGAGGTGCGCGGCCATCACCTTCTCGAAGCACCTGAGGGCCTCGGCCAGATCCCCTTGCCGCTCGCGCACCACGCCCAGCTGGTAGGCCGCGCGCACGGCCGTGGGCCCGCTCCCGCGGATCCTCAGCGCCTGCTCGTACTGCTCCCGGGCCGGGCCGTCCAGCCCCTGGGCCAGGAACAGGTCGCCCAGGTGGAGCAGGGCTTCCAGGTGCTTGGGCGAGCCGGGGGGCACCTGCTGGAGCAGCAGGATGGCCTCCTCGTCGGCCTTGGCCTCCAGGAGCAGCTCGGCCGCCCCGTACAGGTCGCCCGCATCCCGCAGGGCCCGCGCCGCCTGGGGGAGCGCGCCCGCCTGCCGGTAGTAGGCGGCCGCCTCCTCGCGCCGGCCCAGGCGCTCGAGCGCGGCGGCCGCCTCGGCCGGCTGCCCCGCGGCGGCGTGCATCTCGGCCGCCCGCTCCTCGTCCCCCTGGCGCGCGAACATGGCCGCGGCGCGCCCGTAGTCCCCGACGCGCTGGTACATCTCCCCCGCCCGCCACCACAGGCCGGCCGCCTCGAAGGCGCTGCCCGCGTCCGCCTCGCGACCCTCGGCCGCCGCCCGCTCCCCCTCCACCAGGTGGCCCTGCTCGCGGAGGCCCTGGGCGCGGCAGATCTCCGCCGCCCGCTCGAAGCGCCGGTGGCGCAGCAGGAGCTCGAGCCCGGCCTGCCAGTCGCCGGCCTGGCAGTAGCGCTCCGCCGCCTCCTCCTCCAGGCCGTACTCGCGGAGCACGGCGGCCGCGCGCGCCGGCCGGCCGGCCGCGGCGTGCTGCTCGGCGGCGCGCCGGGCCAGGAGCTTCAGGCCCTCCGCGGCCGCCTCGTCGCCCCGGGCCGCCCGCACGCGGCGCTGGGCCAGGGCCCGCTCCAGCAGCTCGGCCGCCGGGCCCGCCTGGCCCAGGCGGCTCTTCAGGTCGCCCGCCCGCTCGAAGGCGTCGTACTTGGCGAAGAGCGCGGCGGCCCGCTCCAGCTCGCCCGCACGCTCCAGGGCCTCGGCCGCGCGCACGTCCTGCCCGGCCTTCTGGAAGAGGGTGGCCGCCTTGGCGAAGACCCCCAGCCGGGCGTAGAGCTCGGCGGCGCGCGACAGGTCGTTCGCCTGCTCGAAGAGCGTGGCCGCCTGCGCCAGCCGGTTCTGCTGCTCCCAGAGGCGCGCGGCCTGCGAGAAGGCCTGGGCCTTCTCGTAGGCGCGGGCCGCCGCCTCCCACTCCTCCGCGGCCTCGAACAGGCGGCCGGCGTCCAGGTGGTCCCCCCGCCAGGCGGCGCGGCGGGCAGAGCGGGCCAGGCCGCGGCGCGAGGGCGGGCGGCCGCCGCGCGGCC
This sequence comes from Methylomirabilales bacterium (SeqCode), assembly GCA_041946635.1. GTDB lineage: Bacteria > Methylomirabilota > Methylomirabilia > Methylomirabilales > 2-02-FULL-66-22 > 2-02-FULL-66-22. Next base: position 3,037 of record JBHGAX010000268.1, on the reverse strand, counting down.
GCAGGAGCAGCCGGCCCACGGCCCAGAGCACGAGGATGCCCAGGGCCACGCCGCCGGCCAGGCGCAGGAGCCCCGGCTGCGCCAGCAGGCCGCGGGCGCCGGCCAGCCAGCCCGTCGCCTCCTCCGGCAGATCGGGCGGCCAGGCGAATGTCGAGATGAGGAGCGCGGACGGGAGCGCGCGGGACGGGTGGGAGGGACGGGGGGAGGAAGGGGACGGCGCGGGCGCCGGCGTGCGGAAGCGGAAGAGGATCGGCAGGCTGCGACGCGTCACTCCGCCCATGCAGTGTCCCCGGGAGCCGGGCGGCGACGGCCCCCGCGCGGGCTCCGCGCCGGCGTCACCGCCCGGCCTTCGCCCGCTCCTCCTCCTCTTCCTGGCAGCCGATGCAGAGCTTGGCAAAGGGCAGCGCCTCCAGGCGGCGCTCGCCGATCATCTCGCCGCACACCTCGCAGAGCCCGTAGGTATCCTGGCGGATGCGGTCCAGCGCCTCGTCGATCTGCTTCAGCATGCGGCGCTCCGCATCCCCGATGGACAGCAGGAACTCCTTGGTGTACGCGCTGCTCGCCTGATCGGCGATGTCCTGGATCCCGTCCGCGGCCACCTCGAGGCTCTTCATGTTCGAGCCCCGCACGCCGCTCAGCAGCTCGCGCCGCTTCTCGATCAGGCGCTGTTTGAACCGCTCGACCTTGGCTCCCTTCACCGACATCCTGCTCCCCCTCCGTCTGGGGAATGCGTCCGCGCCTCCCCGCGGCGCCGGGCGGGCGCCGCGGGAACACAAAGCCTCGCGGAACCGGTTTCTCCGCGAGGTCGATGGCCGTCAGCCGCGACCGGCGGACGGCAACCCGGTGGGCGTGTCGTGGGACGTGTCGTCGATGACCTGGCGCCTCGGCGCATCGCCCCACAGCCGCTCCAAGTCGTAGAATTGGCGCACGGCGTCCTGGAATATATGGACCACAACATCGTGATAGTCAAGCAGAATCCACTGCGCCTCGGCGGCGCCCTCGCGGTGCGACATGGGCACGTGGGCGGCGGCCAGCCGCTCCTCCACCCGCTCGGCGATGGCCCGCACCTGGCGCACCGACTCGGCGCTGGCGATGACGAAGTGGTCGGTGAAGGCGCAGATCCCGCGCAGATCCAGGACGGCCAGGTAGGTCGGCTTCACGGCGGCGGCCGCGTCGGCGGCCAGCTCAACGATCCGGGTCGAGTCTATCGCAATCCCCCCTCTCGCACGCGGCCGGCGGCGGGCCGCTGGTACAGTCGGTTCTTGGCCATGTAGGCGGCCACCGTGTCCGGCACGAGGTGCCGGATGCTGCGCCCCGCCTCCACCAGCTGGCGGATCTCGCGCGAGGCGATGTCCAGCGAGACCACCTCCACCAGCAGGACCTGCCGCGCGCCCACCTCCTGCTCGATGCGGTCCGGCTGGACGTCGGCCACCTTGTAGTACTTGAAGCTCGGGTCCCCGAGCACCCGGCGCTGCACCGGCGTGAGCAGCCGCTCCACCTCGTCCAGCCGCCACCCCGGCCGGGCCGTGACGATGAGCTGCGTCAGCGCCAGCAGCTCGCCGGCCTCCCGCCACTCGGACATCTCCAGGAACGCGTCCACGCCCACGATGAAGTAGAGCGTGGTGCCCGGGCCGGAGATGCGCTGCAGCTCGCGCACCGTCTCGACGGAGTAGGACTTCCCGGCGCGGTCCAGCTCGATGGAGGAGACGGAGAAGTACGGGGTGAAGACCGTGGCCAGCGACACCATCTCGTAGCGGTGGAGGGGCGAGGCGACCACGCCCTCCTCCTTGTGGGGCGGGCGGGCGGCGGGCACGAAGGTGATGCGGTCGAGCCCGAAGGCCCAGTAGATCTCCTCCGCGGCGCGCAGGTGCCCGAGGTGGATGGGATCGAAGGTGCCGCCCATGATCCCGAGCCGCATGTCGGCCTCAGGCCCGCGAGTCGCGCACCTGCCCGTCGCCCAGGACGATGAACTTCTGGCAGGTCAGCTCGGCCGGCCCCATGGGTCCCCGCGCGTGCAGCTTCTGCGTGCTGATCCCCATCTCCGCGCCCATCCCGAACTCGCCCCCGTCGGTGAAGCGCGTGGAGGCGTTCACGAAGACCGCGCCGGCGTCCACCTCGCGCAGGAAGCGCATGGCGCGGGCATGGTCCCGCGTGACGATGGCCTCGGCCAGGCCCGAGCCGTGGCGCGCGATGTGGGTCACGGCCTCCTCGAAGCTTGGCACCACCCGGACCGAGAGGACCAGGTCCAGGTACTCGGTGTCCCAGTCGGCCTCGCTGGCCGGCGGAAGCCCCGGGACCAGGGCCCGGGTGGCCGGGCAGCCGCGCACCTCCACCCCGGCCTGCAGGAGCCGCGTCGCGCAGGCGGGCAGGAAGGCCGCGGCCACCGCCTGGTGCACGAGCAGCGTCTCCATCGCGTTGCAGACGCCCGGCCGCTCCACCTTCGCATTGTACGCGATCTCGGCCGCCATGGCCAGATCGGCGAACTCGTCCACGTAGGTGTGGCAGAGCCCCTTCTCGTGCGCGATGACGGGCACCCGCGAGCCCTCGCGCACCGCGCGGATGAGGCTCTCGCCCCCCCGCGGGATGATGACGTCGATCAGCCCCTCGCAGCCCAGCATGGCCTGCACCACGCTGCGATCCTGCACGGGGACCGCCGTGAGGCAGGCGGGCGGCAGGCCGACCGCCTCCAGCCCGGCGGCCAGCACCTCGGCCACCACCCCGTTCGTCCGGATGGCCTCGCTGCCGCCGCGGAGGATGACGGCGTTGCCGGACTTCACGCAGAGCCCGGCGGCGTCGGCCGTCACGTTGGGCCGCGACTCGTAGATGATGCCCACCACCCCCAGCGGGACCCGCATGCGGCCCACCTGCAGCCCGTTGGGCCGCCGCCACATGCCCGTGATCTCGCCCACGGGATCGGGGAGGGCCGCCACCTGGCGGAGGCCGCGGGCCATGGCCTGGATGCGGGCCGGCGTGAGCGTCAGGCGGTCCACGAAGGCCGCCGTGTTGCCCGCCTCGGCCGCGGCCTTGGCCTCGGCCT
>JBHGAX010000267.1:0-5805 GCA_041946635.1 Methylomirabilales bacterium (SeqCode) | reverse complement strand
GCTGATCGCTGTTCCCGTTGACACGACCCCCGGAACTCCGCTACGCTCCCGACGGCGCTGGGAGCGAGAGGAGCAACCGGTGGTCGAGTCGCTCGGCGAGAGGCTGTGGGATCGGTTCCGGGAAGGCTTCCGGGAGCGGCTGAGCCACTACTGCAGCCGGTCCTGCGAGCGCCGCATCCGGCTCGCCTGGCGGTGGCCGGCGGCACGCACGCAGCACTACGGGGGATGCATCCTGCCGCGGGTGGCGGACGCCCTCGGCATGGACATGCGCTACGAGTACCTGGCGGGCAGCATGGCCCAGCGCGTGGACTGGGCCCTGGTCCCCAAGGGCGCCGCCCCGACGGCCCACCCCCTCATCCTCATCGAGACCGAGGAATCCCACGAGAAGCCGGGCTTCGCCGAGATCGAGAAGCTCGCGCTCGTTCCGGCGCCGCTGAAGGTCCTGCTGCTGTCGTGGCCCTGGACGGGGCGGGCGGGCGCCAAGGCGGACCTGCTGAAGGAATGGCGCGCCATCGTCGGGGCCCACGTTCCGCAGCAGGCGCTCCTCGCCGCCATCGTGGGGCAGGCGGCCGTCACGCCCGTGTCCGGGGAGCTGGAGGCCGTCACCTACTTCAGCCACACCCTCGACCTCACCCGCCCGGACGCCGACTGGGTGGATGAGGGCACCCTCATTCACTTCAAGTGCACCTGAAGCCTGGACCCGCGCGCGGGGTCCCGCGCATCCGACACCTCCTGCTAACCCCTACGGAGCGGCCCCCGGCCGCCGCCGCCCGGCGCTGCCGGGCCTCAGGTTTCCCCCAGTCCCGCACCGCGGACGCTCCTGGCCATGGCCCGCGCCTCGCCCAGCGCGCGGCGCGCGATGAGCAGCATGGTCCCGGCGTACACCCCGGCGCCGGCCAGGACCAGCACGGCCAGGCGGATGGGCCCGGCGGGAAGCGCCCGCTCGAGCTCTGCGCGCAGGACGAGCACGGCGGCGAGCATGAGTCCGCTGGCCGCCAGGGGCCGCCAGATCTCGGCCGCCAGCGTCGCCGCCCTCGTGCCCAGCGCTCGACTGGAGCGGAGCAGCGTGACCGCGCAGTAGATGGGGTAGGCGGCCGCCCACGCCAGGCCCAGGCCGAGCAGGCCCCAGTGGGAACCGACCAGGAACGCCGTGGGCATCAGCACGCACGCGACGGCGACGTTGCCCAGGCTCAGATCCACGCGCCCGATCCCCTTCAGCGCGGAGAGGACGACGCTGCTCAGCATACCGAAGGGGATGACGGCGCCGTAGATCTGCATCGGCAGCACCGCGGGGGCCCAGGTGTCGCCGAGCAAGGTCGTCACCAGCTCGGGGCTCACCGCGGCGATCCCGACGAAGACCGGCCACGCCGCGATGCTCACGGCCCCGAGACCCTGGCGAAGGCTGCTGCCGATCTTGGCGGAGTCCCGCTGGATGCGGGCGAAAGCGGGCAGGAGGATCTGATTCAGGATGGGCGAGAGCTTCTGCGACGGCAAGGACGCCAGGTGCTTGCCCAGGGTGTACAGGCCCAGCGCCTCGGCGCCCAGCATCCGCCCCGCGATGATCACGTCCGCCTGCGAGTAGAGGTACCAGAGGATCCGTTCCACGCTCAGCAGGCCGCCGAACCGCAGCACGCTGTCCATGCCACGCAGGGACAGGATGGGCGGCCCGGGGAGGGGCACGACCACGAGCAGCGCCCCGGCCCGGACCCAGGTCAGGCTGAGCGCCCCCAGGGCCAGCGCCCAGACGCCATGGCCGGCGAGGGCCAGGGCCAGGCTCACGCCGGCGCCGGCCAGGTTGGCCGCCAGCTCGACGAGGGCGAGTCGGCGAAAGTCGAGGTCCCGCTCCATCACCGACTGGGGGACCGCGGCGAGGCCCGCGGCGACGAAGTGCAGCGCCATGAGCCGCACCAGGGGGGCCAGGGCTGGCGTCTGGAACGCCCGGGCGGCGAGCGGGGCCAGCACCATCAGCGCGCAGCAGAGCAAACTGTTCAGCGCAAGAATTGCACCCAGGGCTTTCCGGAGCAGCGTGGCGTCCACGTGCGGGGACCGGACGATCGCCGCGCCCAGGCCCAGCTCGTTCACCAGCGAGCCGAAGGCGACGAAGAGCGCGGCCAGCGCCATCAGCCCGTAGTCCCCGGGGGACACCAGGCGCGCCACCCAGATCGTGATGGCCCAGGAGCCGAGCTGGCTCAGGAACTTTCCTGCAGCGATCCAGCAGAACGACTGCACGATCTTCGGCCAGAAGGCCGCGGCGTGCGCCTTCAGATTAGTGGGACCGGCCATGCCGACCTCCGGAAGCGGGGGGATCCTGCCGGCCCGACGCCGCGCTCAATCGGGACCGCGCCACCGTGCGGGAGCCGCACGGCTCATCGCGAAGCCAGTGGCCGACCGTTTGCCCCACGAGGGGATCCGTCTCAGGATTCGGCCAGCCGTGATGGTTTGCGAGAGCGGTGCCAGCCGGAGGAGCGTGGCCGGTCGACCAGCCTACGGCAATGGCCCTCGGACGTTGCCGGCGCAGCCGACGCATCCGGGCCAGAGGGCGGCGGCACTCCTCATCGCCGATCTGCAAAGTTTTCCGACAGTATGGCGTGCCTGGCGCCGGGCGCTGGGAGAATGGTGAAAGAGGCGATTCTTTCGCAGACGCTCAGGACTCCCCGCGACCTGGCAGGATCCCGGCCGGCTTGGCGGGGGCGAAGCGCGCGAGCCAGGCCTTCGCCGAGAACCGGAGGGCCAGGTCGTCGAAGAGGGAGTAGGCCACCGGGGTGGCGAGCAGCGTGAGGAGGAGGGCCAGGGTCTGGCCGCCCGCGATGACCGAGCCGATGGCGCGGTTGTCGCCCGAGCCCACGCCGCTCGACACCAGGAGCGGCAGCATCCCGGCCACAAAGGCCAGCGTGGTCATGAGGATGGGCCGGAGGCGGTCCCGGTTGGCCTGGATGATGGCCTCGTCCCGCGGCAGGCCTTCGGCCCGCAGGCCGATCATGTGGTCGATCTGCAGGATGGAGTTCTTCTTCACGATCCCGAAGAGGACCAGCAGCCCCAGGGCCGACAGGATGTTCAGCGACTGCTGGAAGATGAGGATGGAGAGCAGCGCGAAGGGCACCGAGAGCGGCAGGGCCAGCAGGATCGTGACGGGGTGGAGCCACGACTCGAACTGCGCGGCCAGGATCAGGTACATGAAGATGATGGAGAGCAGGAAGGCGATGCCGAAGTTCTTCGCCGCGGTCCCCATCTCCTTCGAGGTGCCGGTGGTCCCCGCCCGGTAGGCCGGATCCAGGTTCAGCGCCCGCACTTCCCCCTGCAGCGCGTCGAGGGCGGACTGCTGATCGTAGCCGGTCTGCATGTTCGCCGAGATGGTGACCTGGCGCCGCCGCCCCAGCCGGTCCACCTGCGAGGGGCCCTCCGTCTCCTGGAACCGGGCCACGTGGTCCATGCTCACGGCGCCCAGCCTGGAGGAGGGCACCGCCATCTGGCTGATGCCCTCGGCGTCCGTGCGCCACTGCTGCACGGCCCGCGCGTGCACCTCGTACTGCTCGCCGCCCTCGTTGTAGGTGGAGACCTTCCGCCCGCCGACCATCACGCGCAGGGTGTCCGCCACGTCGGCCACCTGGACCCCCAGCTCCGCCGCCTTCTTTCGATCCAGCTGCACGGACATCTCCGGCTTGCCCAGCACCAGGCTGGTGTCCACGTCCACCACGCCCGGCACCTTCTGCAGGGCGGCGGTCAGCCGCCGGCTGTACTCGCTCAGCTTGCCGAGGTCCGGGCCGCTCAGGAAGAAGGCCACTTCCTTGTGCTCCATGCCGCCGCCGCTGATGGCCGCCACCTGCGACACGCTGGTGCGGAGCCGCTCCGCGGCGAATTTGGGCAGCACCTCCCGCCGCACCCGGTCCATGAGGCTGAACTGGTCCTCGCGCCGCTCGTCCATCTCCGCCAGCTTCACGAAGACCTTCCCCTTGTTCGCCGTGCGGCCGGCGTCGTCGCCCACCAGGGTCACGGTGTAGCGCACGCCGGGGAGCTGCCGCACCTCGCGCCCGATGCGGGTGGCGATCAGCTCGGTCTGCTCCAGGGTGGTGCCCTCCGGCGCGCGGAAGGTCACCTCGAACTGCGACTCGTCGTTCTTCGGGAGGAAGTCCTTCCCGACGGCCATGAACAGCGGGACGATGGCGGCCAGGGCGCCGAGCGACGCCAGCACGACCACCCAGCGGTGGGCCATGGCCCAGCGCAGGGCCGCCTCGTAGCCGGCGTCCAGGACGCGGAAGAACCGGGACTCCTTGGAGGCCTGGCCCTCCGCGCGCAGCCAGCGGCTGGACATCATGGGGGTGAGCGTGAAGGCCACCACGAGCGAGACCAGGATGGAGAAGGCCATGGTCAGGCCGAAGGAGTACATGAAGCGGCCCACGATGCCGCCCATGAAGGCCACCGGCAGGAAGACCGCCACCAGCGAGAGCGTGGTGGCGAGGACCGCCAGGCCGATCTCGCGGGTCCCGGTGATCGCCGCCTCCATGGCGCCCAGGCCCTTCTCCTCCATGTGCCGGTAGATGTTCTCGAGCACCACGATGGCGTCGTCGATGACGATGCCGACCGCCAGGGTGAGGGCCAGGAGCGTCAGGATGTTGAGGGTGAAGCCCATGGCGTACATGAGGGCGAAGGAGCTGACGATCGAGGCGGGGATGGCCACGGCCGCGATGATGGTGGAGCGCCAGTTCCGCAGGAACAGGAGGACCACCAGGGCCGCCAGGAACGCCCCGACTATCAGGTGCTCCTGCACGGTCTTCACGGAGTCCTTGATGTAGACCGACTGGTCCTGCACCACCTCCATGCTGTACCCGGCGGGGAGCCGCGGGCGGAGCGCGTCCAGCCGCTCGGTCACGCCCCGGGTCACCTCCACCGTGTTCGTCCCCGACTGCCGCCGCACCGCCAGCACGACCGCGGCCTTCCCGTCCACGTTGCCGGCCGTCTCGGCCTCCTCCACGCCGTCCTCCACCCGCGCCACGTGGCCCAGCGTGATCTGCGCGCCGCCCTTGCTCGCGACGACCAGGGCGTCGAACTCCGCCACGGAGTTGACGCGGCCGCGCATGCGGACGGTCAGCTCGCGCGCGCCCTGGCCCAGGCTGCCGCCGGGGAGCTGCAGGTTCTGGTTGGCCACCGCCCGGCTCACCTCCGCGGCGGTCAGGTTGTAGGCGCGGAGGCGCGCGGGGTCGAGCCACAGGTTCACCTGGCGCAGCCGGCTGCCCACCAGCGTCACCTGTCCCACGCCGGGCAGCGACTCGATCTCGCGGCGGAGCGTCTTGTCGGCGAACTCGCTGATCTCGCGGATGGGGCGATGGCCGGACAGGGCCACGTAGAGCACGGGCGAGGCATCCGGGTCGAGCTTCTCCACCACCGGCTGCTCGATGTCCAGGGGGAGGTCGGGCAGGATCTGGTTCACCTTGTCCCGCACCTCCTGGGCCGCCACGTCGCTGTCCTTCTCCAGCACGAACTGGACGAAGACCTGCGAGACGCCCTCGGTGGAGACCGAGCGCAGCTCCTCGATGCCGGCGATGGTGTTCACCGCCCGCTCGATCTTGTCCGTGATCTCAGTCTCGATCTCCTCGGGCGCGGCGCCGGACTGCCGGGTGGTCACCGTCACGATGGGGAAGTCCACCTTGGGGAAGAGGTCCACGCCCAGGCGGAAGTAGGAGAAGAGTCCCACGATGACGAGAGACAGCACCAGGACCGACGCGAACACCGGTCGCCGGACGGAGACCTCAGCCAGCCATTGCATGATCACACACCTCGGACCACGGGACCACGGGACCACGGGACCAC
>JBHGAX010000266.1:0-5818 GCA_041946635.1 Methylomirabilales bacterium (SeqCode) | reverse complement strand
GCTGCTCGCGCCCCCGGGGGTCACGCCGCTGCCCCCGCGGGGCCGGCAGCGGGCCTAACGGCGCTCCAGGGACTGGAAGTACTCCTTCACCTGCTCGCGGTAGTTGAAGGGAATGGGTTCCTTGGTCAGGGCCTCTTCCATCATGCGGCGGTACTGCGAGAACACGCTGAGGTACGGGAGGCGCGAGGGGTTGTCCGCGCCCCTGCCCGACAGGTTCGTGTCGTAGGATTCCATCCGCCCGTCCCGCGGGTCGCCCTCCAGCGCCGCGTCCTGCTTCTCGCCGGCGATGCGCTCGGTGGGGTCGCCCCGGGTCTGCAGCGACTTCTCGGTGCCGGGCTTCGAGCCGCCGGGGCTGCCCTCGTCCGGGCTCTCGTTCCCCTCGCCCTCGCTCTGCCCGCCGCGGCCGTCCGCGGGGGCCTCCTTCAGGCTCCGGCCCTTGCCGCCGCCCGACTGGCCCTTGTCGCGCAGCCGGTTCAGCGCGCGCGAGAGCGCCGACATCATCTTGTCCGGCGACCCCTCGCGCGACAGCTCCTGCAGGAGGTCGTCCGGCAGCTGCCCGTCGCCCGCCCGCTCCTGGCCCTCGCCCAGCTCCGAGAGCAGGCGCTCGATCTGCTCCCAGGACAGGCCCTGCAGGCGGCCGGCGCGCAGCTGGTCCTGCATCCGCCGGATCATCACCTGGTAGGGGCTCTCGGTGACGTCGCGGCTCAGGTCGGGAATGCTCTCCGGCTTGGCCAGGAGCTTCATGCGCTCGTCGCCCTGCTTCACGAAGCTGCCGAAGTCCGGCCGCTTGTCGCTCACCTTGGTGTCCTTGAAGACCGCGGCGAGGTCCCCCTGGTGCGTGCGCGGCGACAGCGGCCCGCGCTGCACGTCGCGCTCCTCCACCTTGGGCAGGAGCCCCTCGGGCACCGCCGGGGTGGCCAGCTTCTGCTCCAGCGGCTTGTCGGCCATCTCCTGGATCGCGGCCTCCTCGGCGCCCGGGCGCTCGTCGAAGTCGGGCAGCCGGAGGGGCAGCGCGGGGAGGAAGACCAGGGCCAGGGCGGCCATGGCCAGGGGCGCCAGGACGGGCGCCTCCCGGGGCGCGCGGAAGGGGAAGGCGCGGCGCGGCGCGACCTCGCCGAGCCGCCCGGCCGTCTCGTGGAGCTGCGCCTCCACGATGGGCGGCCGCTCCGCCAGCCGCAGGTGCTCCTCGGCGCTCGTCAGGCGCTCCTTGAAGTGCAGCGCGCGGTCGGCGAGCCGCGCCACGCGCGCGCGGGGCAAGGGCGCCAGCAGGCCGAAGAGGGCACCCAGGACGAGGGAGGCGGCCGCCAGGGCGAGGGCAATCTGCCCCGCGAGCCGCGCGTCGGGGAAGAGGCCCTTCAGCAAGAGCGGCAGGATGGCGAGGGCCAGGCCGACCACCAGGAAGCGGAGCGCCGCCGCGGCCGCCCGCACGAGCCGGAGCCGCCGCGCCAGGCGGCGCAGCATGGCCCGGATCCGATCCCGACTATCCATCATCCCTCCTTGCCGGATGCGGGGGGTGTCGCCCGGGAGTCCTTCCGGCCGATGGTCCCGCCCCCGACCACCAGGTCGGGGTCCAAGAGGTCGTAGAAGACCGCCGCCTGGCCGGGCGCCACCGCCCGCTGGGGCTCATCGAAAAGGCAGCGCAGGGCGTCGTCTGCCTCCGGAAGCAGCGTGGCGGGCACGGGCGTCTGCCCGGACCGCACCTTGACGAGCACCCGCCGCGGCGTGTCCAGGCCCGGGATGGCGATCCAGTTGAGCGCCTCCACGGGCACGGCCGGCGTGAACAGCTCGCGCGCCTCGCCCACGACCAGCTCGTTCCGCTCGGGCTGGATATCAATGACGTAAAGGGGCGATCTGCTCCCGATTTGCAAGCCGCGACGTTGGCCCACCGTGTAAAAGGCTACCCCCTGGTGCGAGCCGCGCAGCGTGCCGCCGCTGTCCCGGATGGGGCCGGGCCGCGCGGCCTCCGGCACCCGCTCTCGCAGGAACGCCCGGTAGTCGTCCGCCACGAAGCAGATCTCCTGGCTCTCCGGCTTCTCCGCCACCGGGAGTTGCAGCTCTCGGGCCAGCCGGCGGGTGTCCGCCTTGGTCTGATGGCCCAGCGGGAAAACGGCGGCGGCCAACTGCTCCTGCGTGAGGCTGTAGAGGAAGTAGCTCTGGTCCTTGACCGGATCCACCCCGCGCCGGAGGAGCCAGCGGCCCCTGCCCGCATCCCATCCCGCCCGGGCGTAGTGCCCCGTGGCCACCCGGGTCGCCCCCCAGCCCTGGGCCCGCACGAGCAGCGACCCGAACTTCAGGCGCGCGTTGCACGCCACGCAGGGGTTGGGCGTCTCGCCCCGGCAGTAGGCCGCGGCGAAGTACGCGATCACCTCGCGGTCGAACTCGGCCTCGTAGTTCAGGACGTAGTGCGGGATGCCGATCCGCTCGGCCACCCGGCGGGCGTCCTCGGCGGCGGCGGGCGAGCAGCACGTGTCGAAGCGCTCGGTGATCTCGGCGGGACGGTGGCTGGGCCAGATGCGCAGCGTGATCCCCACGACCGGCTCCCCGGCGCGGGCGAGCAGGGCGGCCGCCACGGCGGAGTCCACCCCGCCACTCATGGCCACGGCCACCAGGCCGCCGGTCATGCGCGGGCCCCCGCCGCTTGCCGGAAGGGGACCCGCACCCGGCGCAGCCGCTCCACGACCCCGGGCACCACGGTCAGCACGTGCTCGATCTCCTCCGCCGTGGTGCTGGGGCCCAGGGAGAAGCGCACGGAGGCCTGCACGCGGGCGCGCGGCAGCCCCATGGCCAGGAGGACGTGCGAGGGCTCGAGCGAGCCGGAGCTGCAGGCCGCGCCCGAGGAGACGGCGATGCCCTGGAGGTCCAGCGCCAGGATCAGCGACTCGGCCTCCAGGCCCAGGAAGGCCAGGCTCGAGGTGTGGGGGAGCCGCGCGGCCTCGCGGCCGTTGACCACGACGTCCGGCACGGCGGCCAGGAGCCCGTCCTCCAGCCGGTCGCGGAGCCGGCGCAGCCGCGCGGCCTGCGCCGGGAGGTCGGCCACCGCGCGCCGGGCGGCCGCGGCGAAGCCCACGGCGGCGGGGACGTTTTCGGTCCCGGCGCGGCGGGAGCGCTCCTGGCTTCCGCCGTGAAGCAGGGGCTGCATGGTGATGCCGCGCCGGACGAGGAGCGCCCCGATGCCCGGCGGCCCCTGGATCTTGTGGGCCGAGAGCGACAGGAGGTCGACGCCGAGGGCGGCCCAGTCCACCGGGACCTTGCCCAGAGTCTGCACGGCATCCGTGTGGAAGGCGACGCCCCGCTCCCGGCAGAGGGCCGCGAGGTCGGCCACCGGGAAGAGGACGCCCGTCTCGTTGTTGCCGTGCATCACGCTCACCAGGATGGTGTCGGGCCGGAGCGCCCGGCGAAGGTCGTCGGGGTCCAGCCGGCCCGCCGCATCGACGGGCAGCCGGGTGACCTCGAATCCCTGAGTGGCGAGCCAGGCCGCGGCGTGGAGAACGGCGTGGTGCTCGACGCTCGAGACGATGAGGTGCCGGCCGCGGGCCCGCTGCCCGAAGGCCAGCCCCTTGAGCGCCAGGTTGTCCGCCTCGGTCCCGCCGCTCGTGAAGACGACCGTGTCCTTGTCGGTCGCGCCCGCGGCGTGGGCGAGCGCGGTCCGGGCCTCCTCCAGCGCCTGCCGGGCGGCCCGCCCGGCCTCGTGCAGGGAGCTGGGATTCCCGAACCGGGCATACGCCGTGGTCATGGCCGCCAGGACGTCGGCGTGGAGCGGCGTCGTGGCGTTATGGTCCAGATACACGTGCATGTGATCGCCGAGGACAGACCCGCCGGCGTGAGCGGCGGGGGAGTGGTGCCGATCGGAGGACCAGGCCGCGAGCAGGACTGATGGGGGGGAAGTCAAACAGACCTGGGACCGCGCCGGATGAGACAGCGGGCGGCTACGTCGGGCCCGCGACCTGCCCGTCCTCCGTGGACGCCGGGCCGGGGACCGGCTCGCCGTCGGAGCCCGCCATCTCGCAGCTCCCGTTGAAGACGGCGCCCTCCGCCACGACCAGGCAGGGGGTACGAATGGTGCCGGTGACCCGGCTGCTGGCCAGCAACTCGACCCGCTGCTTGGCGCTGATGGTGCCTTGCACGCGCCCGCTGACCACGAGCGTCCCGACTTCGATTTCGGCCTTCAACTGGCCGGGTTCGCCAATGATGAGGACTTCGTCGCCGACGATTTCCCCCTCCACCTGGCCGTCAATCCGCACCGCGCCGCTGAAGCTCAGGACCCCTTTGAACTGTGTCCCCTCACCGAGAAAAGCCCGAATCTCGCCAAAATCGGCACCGATCCGCTCCTTGTCCCGTTTCAGCACGGCACTCTCCCCGAAGGACCGCGAAACCTGCTCGGTTGGCCGGCGCCGCGAGGGGCTTCCACGTGCTCGACGGTACCAGACGAGTCCGGGGGTGTCAATTCGAAAGTCCGCAGCAACTGGGGCCCGCCGGGGCCACACGGGTCAGGAAAATCAACGGCTCCCGCACCAATCCAGCACCGCCAGGGCCAGCACCCGGGCCGTGGTCCGGAGGTCGGCAACCCGGATGTGCTCCCCGGAGCTGTGCGCCACGGTGGGATGCCCGGGGCCGAAGACCACCCCCGGCACGCCGGCATACCGGACCAGGAAGGGGAGGTCACAGCCCGCCGGGAAGCCGGCCACCTTGGCCGGCTGGCCGGCGCCCGCCTCGAAGGCGGCCCCCAGGCACCGGACCAGGGCGTGGTCTGCGGGGATGGCGGCGCCCTCCTTGTTGAGCCCCAGCCACTCCACCTCGGGCGGGTGGGCCTGCAGCCAGGGGTCGGCGGCGGCCGCGGCCGCCATGGTCTCCTCCAGCTCCTTGCGCGCGTCCCGGTAGGCCTCCTCCGGCGCGTAGCCGAACAGGCCCTGGAAGCGGCAGGTCTCGGGCACCTTGGAGGGCAGGACGTCCGCCGCGATCGTGCCGACCACGATGGGCGCGAACACGGGGTGCTCGGCGAAGAGCGGGGTGCGGAGCCGCGCCTGCCGCCGGGCCTCCAGCGCCTTGAGCGCCGCCAGGAGGGGGACGGCCTTCTCCAGGGCGCTCACCCCCTCGTAGGAGCGGACCGGGTGCGCGCCCTTCCCGCGCACGGTGACGCGGAAGGCCTGGCCGCCGCGCGAGGCCGGGCAGACCTCGAACGCCGTGGGCTCGAAGACGATGGCCCCGTCGGCCCGGTAGCCGCGGTGGAGCGTGGCCAGCGTCCCCCCGCCGCCCCACTCCTCGTCCACCACGCTCTCCAGGATGAGGTCGCCGCCGAGCGGGCGGCCGAGCGCCCGGAGGCCGCGGGCCAGGAAGATCAGCGCGGCCAGCCCCGCCTTGTCGTCGATCGTTCCCCGGCCGTAGCAGCAGCCCTCCGCCACCGCGCCCGACCAGGGCCCGTGCGGCCAGGCCTCGGCCGGCCCCGGATCCACCACGTCCACGTGGGCGTTGACGATGAGCGACCGGCCGCCGCCCCGGCCGTGGACCACCCCGACCACGTTGGGCCGCCCGCGGAACTCGACGCCCCGCTGGAAGTAGGCGGGGTGAGCCTCCAGCCAGGTGCGGTCCGGCTCCCACACGTCCAGCCGGTCGCAGACGGGCGCCAGCATCTCCGCCACCAGGCGCTGGCAGTCCCCCTCCGCGCCCACCACGCTGGGCGTGGCCACCAGGCGCCGGAACAGGACGGCGAGGTCCTCGGCGTGGCCGTCGATCCAGGCCAGCACGTCCTCGTGCAGCGGTCCCATGCGTGCCTCCTGCCTTGTGCGGGCCGGCCGGATTTCCGCCGACGATCCGTTCAGCC
>JBHGAX010000265.1:0-5819 GCA_041946635.1 Methylomirabilales bacterium (SeqCode) | reverse complement strand
AGGGCCTCCGGCAGCTGCCCCTCGCCCAGGAGCTTCGCCAGCCCCTCGCGCACGTTGGCCAGGCGGGGGCGCCCCCCGTGCACATGCGGGTGGTCGTCCTCCCCCACCCGCCCGGTCAGGTTCGCGATCCGCACGTCGCCGTCCATGGAGAGGTCCACCTGAAAGCGGCCCAGGCTGTAGACGCGGCCGTCGTGCTCGACCCGGATGGGAGCCGTGACGGCCCGGATGCCGCGGCCCTGCCAGGCGACCTCCGTCACCTCGGGCAGCCGCGGGGCATCGAGGTCCGCGCCGGGGGACGCCGGGCCGTCGTCCGGGCTGGCGAGGCGGGACTGGCTCTCGAGCAGCCTCCGCGTGGCCTTCGTGATCCCGCGCGCCAGCTCCTCCACCCCGTCCTCGAGCAGCGCGATCTCGGCCCGGAGCGAGCAGATCTCCTCGGCCACGCGCGTCTGGCAGCTGGCGGCGTAGGCCTGGCGGGCCGCCTCGTGCCGCTGCTGCCGGCTGACCCGCACCAGCCGCTCCGTCTCATGCCGCAGCCGCTCCGCGGCGGTGCGCAGGGCCTCTTCGGGGCGCCCGGCCTCCTGCGCCAGGTCGCCGAGGACGCGCGGCAGGCCGAGATCCAGGTGCCGGCGGAGGAGCAGGGGCCGCTCCTCGGGATCCTGCCCCAGCATGTCGAAGAGGCAGTACAGGTTCGTCCCAACGTACTCCGCTACCGTGTTGCCGTCCAGATCCGTCAGCGGCTGTCCGCGGCCGAGCTGGTAACCCGGCGACATGGCCCAGTGCGCGCCGTCGCGGAGCGGCACGCCGTAGGCAAACGGCAGGGGGGTGAGCAGGACACGCGGCCAGATGCCGAAGAGCACCGGGAGCGTCGGGAGGGCGAAGGCGTGGACGTGCAGGCCGCCGCTGCGCGGGCGGGAGAAGCGGTTGGGCGCGACGTGGAGGCTGACGGGTATCTGCAGCAGCGCGGCGTAGCGGGACAGGACGGCCGCCAGCGCCTCGCCGCCGGCGCTCCCGTCAGTCGCGGCGGTGCCGTCGGGCAGCGCGCAAAGCGGCGCCGGCTCGGGCGGCCGCTGGCCCCAGGGAGGACGCGACATCCAGTCGAGCAGGCCCCGGCAGGCCTCGAAGAAGAGTGGCCGGCCGGGCTGTTGAGCCGCCAAGGACACTGTACGCATTCGGAAACCAACGGCCTGCGGCGTGAGCGGGAAGGCAGACGGTGGGAGACTGCCTGTTTCGCGTCTGTCCGACGTATACCACACTGCCCTAGTCCTGTCAAAGCCGCGTGCACCGGGTTTCGGCGGGGAAAAAACGCAGGAGGGAGTTCCGACGGGTGGCGGCGGGAAGCCAGAAACGCTCTAGTCTTCGCTAGTTACGGGCTTTCTTCCGACGAACCCCTCGTCCAGGCCGTGCCAGAAGCCGATGGAGGGTTCGCCCAGCCGCCAGCAGAGGTAGACCTGCTCGCCGGCGCGAATCGACAGGAAATCCACCAGGCCCCGGTCCAGGTCCTTCACCAGGCAGCCCCGGGCTTCCACCTCGGCGACCCGGCTCCGGATCTTCTCCGCCAGCCGTTCTGCCTCGAGCTTGGCCCGGCGCAGGCCGGCGTCCGGGACCACGCCTCCCTCCAGCGTGGCGCGGGCGCGAAAACCGTCGAGCTGGGCCTCGGCGGCCCGCAGGCCGCGCTGGGCCTCGACGAGCTCGCGCACCACGGGCGTCAGGGTGGGGAGCAGGGCATTGGCTTCCGAGAGCGTGAACAGTCTGGGCGCCACCCAAGCCTCCTGCAGGCAGCCCGAGAATGCCTTCTCACGCAACACCACAGGGGCGCAGAGGTATCACCGATGCTCGCCCCGAGCGCTGGCAAGGAGCCCGTCCTCAACCTTGCTCGTCGTCAAACACGGCGCTGAGGACCTCCAGGACCAGCCGCGCGGCCAGGACGGCGGTGCGCCGCGAGGCGTCCAGGTAGGGGCAGACCTCGACCAGGTCCATGCCGCGGAGCGTGACGCGCCGGGCGAGGCCGCGCACCAGCGATGCCACCTCCCGCAGGCCCAGGCCGCCCGGCTCGGCGAACCCGGTGCCCGGGGCGGCGGCCGGGTCGAGGGCGTCGATGTCCAGGGTGAGGTACGCGTCGCCCGACAGGTCCGCCCACCAGTCGGCCCCCGGGTTCGCCAGGACCTGCGCGCTGGTGACGATGCGGTTGCCGGCGGCGCGCGAGGCCTGGTAGTCCTCGGCGGCCGAGACGATGCTCCGGGTGCCGATCTGCGTCAGGCTCCGCACCTGGGGCAGCTCGCGCGCGCGCCGCATGGGGCTGGCGTGCGTGGCGGGCGCGCCCGCCAGCCGGTCCACGTAGTCCATGTGCGCGTCGATCTGGACGAGATGGAGCGGCGCCGGCCCGAAGCCCTGCAGGATGGCCGGGGTGATGCTGTGGTCGCCGCCCAGGCAGACCGGGAAGATTCCCTGCCCGCGGAGCCCGGCCACGCGCGCCGCGATGCGCTCGGCGCTCTCCGCGCGGAGCGTCGGCACGATGTCCACGTCGCCCGCGTCGCGCAGCTCCAGCCGGCTCAGCATGGGCCGGTCGCGCTCCGGGTCGTAGTAGCCGCGGCCCCGCTTGTAGTACGGGAACTGCGTGGAGGCGTCGCGGATGGCCCGCGGGCCGTAGCGCGCCCCGGGGTGCTGCGTGACGCCCTCGTCGGTCGGGACGCCCAGGATGACGGCCTGCGGCCGGGGCGCCTCGGCCGGGTCGTAGCGCGGCACCATGGCGAACGTGACCAGGCCGGCGAAGGGGAGGGTCATGGACTGCTCGATGACCAGACGTACAATAACTCGTACTCCGGAAACAGCATGTCCGGGCTTGTCCGAGTTACGTGTTACGAGTGACGTGTTCCAGCCGGCGGTTACTTCACCTGCGGCTCCAGCACCTCGATGTTGTGCGCGGCGGCGGCGGCCTTGGGATCCTCCGGCGCCGCCTGCTGGAACCGGCGGAACTGCTCGAGGGCGAGCGAGAGGAGGCGCCGCTTCTCCTCCACGCCGCTCAGCTGGGCCTTCTGCACGTAGGCCACGGCGAGGTGGTAGTGCGCGTCCGCGTGGGCTGGGCGGAGCTCCACCGCCTGCCGGAACGCCTCGACCTTCTCGTCCACGAGCGCGCGGATCTTGTCGTTCAGGACCACCCCGAGGTTGTAGTACGCATCGGCGTCATCCGGCTGCAGCCCGTGCACCTGGCGGAAGACCGCGATGGCCTCGTCCGCGCGGCCCAGGTCCGCATAGGCCAGCCCGAGCTGAAAGCGCGCCCCCGCGTCGCCGGGGAGCAGGCGCGCGGCCTCCTCCAGGTGCGTGGCGGCCAAGGCCGGCTGGCCCAGCCGGCGGTAGAGGTCGCCGAGCAGGAGCCGGAGCTGCGGGTCGTCGGGTTTCCGCGGCAGGACCGCGGTCAGCTCCGTGACGGCGGCCCCCAGCTCGCCCGCCGCCCGGTGTGCCAGGCCCTTGCCCAGGCGCGCCTCCAGGTGGTCGGGGGACAAGGCCAGGGCGCGCACGAACGCGTCCTGGGCCGCCGGAAGCTGGCGCAGCTCCAGGAGCGCGATGCCCAGATTGTGGTGACCCTCCACCAGCGCGGGGTTCAGGCGCACGGCCTGCCGGAACTGGTAAGCGGCGTACTCGAGGTCCCGGCGCTGCAGCGCGCCCACCCCGGCGTTGTACCGCTGGATGGCCTCCTGGAGCGCAGGCTCGGGGGCGGGAGCCTCGCCCGCGCCGGCGGCCGCGGCGGTCGCCAGGACGAACGCGAGGGCGGGCAGGGTGCGTCTCATGGCTTGTCGGTCTCCCGGGGCGGCCCCGCCCGCGGCGGGCGGACGAAGACCGGCTCGGCCGCCAGGATCGGCGCGTTCTCGCGCAGCGCCAGGGCCACCGCGTCGCTGGGGCGGGCATCCAGGGTCAGCTCGCGTCCCTGGACGTCCAGGACCAGGCGGGCGATGTACGTCTGGCCGCGCAGCTCGGTGATGATCACGCGCGCCACACGCGCGGACAGGCGGTGCAGCGCGTCGAGCATCAGGTCGTGGGTGAAGGGGCGGGGGAGCGTCACCCCCTGGAGCGGCAGGATGATGGCCTGCGCCTCGAAGGGCCCGATGCTCATGAACAGCTCCCGCTTGTCCGCCTTGCCTCGCAAGAAGACCAGCGGGGCGCCGCTCTCGGGATCGGCGCCCACCCCCATGACCTCCATTTCGTGGAGCGCCGGCGCGTCGGCGGCGCCCGCCGGAGCAGCCAGCGCGAGGAGCAGGCAGAGGACCGCGAGCAAGAAACGGGGAGACGGAGAAACGGGGAGACGGGCAGACGGGGAGCCGGAGAGCCGGGGACTACGGGACCACGGGACTACAGGACCACGGGACCTCGGGAAGCGCGGGATGCGGAATGCGAAAAGCGGAATGACCTCGGGCCGCGGATCGCGCGCCGCGCACCTCGGACCGCGCCCTTCGAACCTCGAACCTCGAACCGGGAACCTCGAACCTCCGGTTGGGGCAGGCATGGCGATCTCCGTGCGTCGAGCTGACGGCGGACCGCTGATCGCCGACCGCTCGCTCCTCAGAAGAATTTCACGACCACCCGCTCCCCCTTCTCCACGAGGTCCACGTTGGCCGGGATCTCGATGTAGCCCTCGGCGTCGGCCATGGAGGTGATGGCCCCCGACTCCTTGAAGGCGGGCACGACCTCGCCGGCCTCGATCCGCACCGGCAGGTACTGGTGGCGACCGACGGTGGAGGTGTAGCGCCGCGCCATGGGCAGCTCCACGCCGGCCGCGGCGCGGGCGTCGGGCAGGCGGCCCATCTTGCGCAGGACCGGCACCAGCAGGCCGTAGCCGTTGGTGAGGCAGGACGTGGGGTAGCCCGGCATCCCCAGGACCAGCTTGCCCTGGATGATGCCGCAGAGCGTCGGCTTCCCCGGCTTCACCGCGATGCCGTGGAACTTCACCTCGCCCAGGCCCTCCACCGCCTCGACCATCACGTCGCGCTCGCCCACCGAGCTGCCGCCCGAGAGGACCACCAGGTCGCAGGCCAGCGCCTCGGTGAGCGTCGCGCGCACCGCCTCCAGCGTGTCGCGCATGACCGGGAAGAGGCGCGGCAGGCCGCCGTGCTCCTGCACGAGCGCGGCCAGCGTGTACGAGTTGATGTCGAAGATCTGGCCGGGCGCCAGCGGCGCGCCGGGCGGAAGGATCTCGTTCCCGGACGGGATGATGGCCACGCTCGGCCGGGCCACGACGGCGACCTCGGGGAGTCCCAGGGCCGCCAGCACCCCGACCTTGCTGGGGTCCAGCCGCGTCCCCGCGCGCAACACCTCGCGCCCCGCCCGGATGTCCTCGCCCTGCGGCGAGATGTTCTGGCGCGGGTAGGCCGGCTTGTAGACCTTCACCACCGCGCCCTCGCCCGTCCCGTCCTCCAGCTCGGTGTCCTCCACCTGGATCACGGCGTCCGCGCCGCGGGGGATGGGGGCGCCGGTGGCCACCTGGATGCAGGTCCCCGGCGTCACTTCCTGGCGCGCGACGTCCGCCGCGTGGACCACCTCGGCCAGGCGCAGCCGCACGGGCGAGAAGTTGCCCGCGCCGAAGCTGTCCTGCGCCTGCACGGCGTAGCCGTCCATGGCCGCCCGGGCGAACGGCGGGACGTCCAGCTCGGCCCGCACGTCCGCGGCCAGGACCCGCCCGGCGGCCTCGACCAGGCCGACGACCTCCGTGCGGGTGACCGGACGGGCGGCCTCCAGGAGGATGTGCAGCGCTTCATCCAGCGAGATGAACGCCTTCATGAGACGCATGGGCATGGGGAGTCTCCGCGGGCCGGCGGCCGCGCGGGGCC
>JBHGAX010000264.1:0-5871 GCA_041946635.1 Methylomirabilales bacterium (SeqCode) | reverse complement strand
GTTCACGCCTTCTCCCCGAACCAGAGGCGGGCGGCCGTGCGGTGCATGAGGGCGTCCAGGTCGTCCGCCGAGAGGAAGGTGGCTTCGCGTGCCAGGAAGTTCCGGTTGCGGATGTAGCCGCAGCCGGCGAGGACGTGCGGAAAGTCCGAACCCCACATGCAGCGCCCGGCCCCGAAGGCCTGGATGGCCGCGCGGATGAACGGCATGCCGTCGCGGTACGGGTAGCGGTCCCGGCACCAGTGATGAAAGCCGCTGATCTTCACGAAGACGCTGGGCAGCGGGGCAAGGTCCAGCAGCGCCTGGAACTTGGGCTGGCCCAGCCCCGCGGCCGGGACGGGGTTGTTCAGGTGATCCACCACCACGCGCACGCCCGGGAAGCGGCGGAGCAGGTCCGGCACCCGGCGCAGGTCCGTCCCCTGGAAGAGCAGGCAGACGATCGTCCCGGTCTCCGCAATGGCCTCCCAGAGGGGCAGGGTCGCCTCGCTCCCCAGCCGCGGCTCGCCCGCCGGCCCCTCGTCGCCGCGGTACGGGCGCAGCCGGATCCCCGTGACCCCGCGGGCGTGCCACGCCTTCAGCGCCTTGCCGGCCTCCGGCCCGCGCGCGTCCACCACGCAGACGGCGCGGAAGCGGTCGGGGTCCCGCTCCCGGGCGGCGGCGATGTAGCCGTTGTCCCAGTGGTGGAACCACGGCTGGACGAACACGGCCTTCTCCACCCCGGCCTCGTCCATGTAGTCCCGAAACAGCTCCAGGGGGGCCGGGCTCTGCGGGCTGAAGTGCATGCGCATCGGCCCGGGATCCTTCCCCGCCGCGCTCTCGTCCCACACGTGGAGATGGGAGTCTACGATCGGTGACATGGCGGCTCCTTTGCGGGCTCGCAACTCGTAACTCGTAACACGTAGCTCAGAACGCGACGCAGCTTTCACATCAGGCAGACGGGAGCGGGCAGGACTACCAGGCAAGCTCGACGTGCAACCGATCCTGCTTTTCTGTTACGGGTTACGGGTTACGTGTTCCCTGCCCGGCGCAGCCGGGCGAGGTAATGCCCCTCCGCCTCCTGCCAGATCTCCTCGCAGGTGTACCCGAGCGGCGCGGCCTCCGCGGCCAGCCGGTCGAAGTCCAGGAACAGCCAGCCGTAGAAGGGACCGCGCTGCCCCCCGTACTCCAGCCGGAATCGCATCTCGCCCGCGTAGCGGTCGCGCGCCGTCCCGGGCGGCGGGGGGCCGGGGTCGTAGGAGTCGCAGAGGATCTGTCCGCCCGGCCGCAGGAGCCGCGGCACCTGCCGGAGGAAGTGGCGCAGGCCCGGCAGCGTCTCCACGATCCCGATGCCGTTCATCAGGAGGAGCAGCGTGTCGAAGGGCGCCTCGCGGAAGGCGAAGACGTCGGCGCAGCGGGCATCGCGAACGCCGCGCCGTCGCATGACCTCGACCGCCGCCGGCACGGCATCGATCGCCACGACCTCGAGCCCGCGCTCCTGGAGGACGAGCGCGTGGGAGCCCGCGCCCGCACCGGCGTCGAGCACCCGGCCGTGGCAGAGCGCCAGGGCGGCCTCCTCCAGGGCGGAGAACTCGTCCGGCCCGCGGAAGAACACCTCCGCCTCGACGGTCTCCGTCTCACCGTCCTCGCCGATGACGCGCACGGCGGCCGGCCGCCTGCCCTCCAGGTGGTCCACCAGGGCCCGGCCGTGCGGGCCCCAGGCACGCCGGTTCACCTCGGCCCCTTCCCTCTAGCTCGGAACCCCCTCGACCAGGACCGCTTTCCCCCGGGCGCTCCGCAAGCGCAGCGCCTTGGGCGCGCGGTACTCCCCGGAATCGTGCCAGCGTTTCGAAACAGCCGCCGGCCTACGGCAGGAGGACCGCCTTGATGTAGTCCGCGGGGGGCGCGGTCACGAGCTGGCGAAAGACCTCGGCGCCCTGCTCCAGCGGGAAGGTGCGGACCCAGGGCTCCAGCTGGATCCGGCCCGCCGCGAACAGGCGCAGGGCGGCGCGCAGCTCCCGGGGGACCACCGCGAACGAGCCGGCGACGGTCCGCTCGCCCAGGACGACCTCGAAGCCCGAGACCTCGGTCGGGTCGTCGTGCAGGCCGAGCCAGACGACCTCGCCTCCCGGCCGCGCGGCGGACACCGCCAGCCGCCTCGTCTCGCGCGCCCCCACCGCGTCCACCACGACCTCGGCGCCCCGGCCGCCCGTCAGGGCGCGCACCCGGGCCAGCACGTCGTCGCGCCCGGAGTTGAGCAGCTCGTGGGCGCCCAGCTTGGCCGCCACGGCCAGCCGGGCATCCGACAGGTCGGCCACGATCAGCCGGAGGGCACCCGACTCGCGGGCGATCTGCAGGGTGAAGAGCCCGATGGTGCCCGCGCCCAGGATGAGCACGGTCTCCGGGAAGCGCTGCCGGGTGAGGGCGAGGGCGTGGATGCCGTTCGCCAGCGGCTCGGCCAGGGCGGCCTGCACCATGCCCACGCCCGGCGGCAGGGTGAGCAGCGAGGCCGCGGGGACGGCGATGAATTCCGCGAACGCGCCGGACCGGCCCGTGGTGCCGAAGATCTCCCCCTGCGGGCAGCGCTGGGGATGCCCGGACTCGCACTCGTCGCAGCGGCCGCAGAAGAAGCCGGAGTTGACGCCCACCGGCTGCCCGACCTGGAAGCCCGACACCCCCTCGCCCAGCGCCGCGACCACGCCGCTGAACTCGTGCCCCATGATGAGCGGCGGCGTCCGCCGCCTGGCGCGGACC
The DNA here is from genome assembly GCA_041946635.1 of Methylomirabilales bacterium (SeqCode). Lineage (GTDB taxonomy): Bacteria > Methylomirabilota > Methylomirabilia > Methylomirabilales > 2-02-FULL-66-22 > 2-02-FULL-66-22. The sequence continues at coordinate 3,144 of JBHGAX010000264.1, read as the reverse complement.
ACGAACCCGTGCAGCTCCGAGCCGCAGATGCCGACGGCGGCCACCTTGACCAGCACCTCCCCGGCCTGCGGCGAGGGCGTCGGGACGTCGCGCATTTCGAGGGTGTCCCAGGCGGGATAGCAGAGGGCGCGCATGCGGTACCTCCGTCGGGCGGCTAGGCGTTGAGGCTCAGGTCGCTGGGCGGCGTGCCCTGGGATTCCAGGTAGGCGGTCAGGAGGGCGCGGGCGTCCGGCGCCATGCCGGCGAACTCGAGCCCGGTGTGGAACAGGAGGCCGGCGCCGCGGCCCGCCTCGGCCAGGCCCACCGCGCGTGACCAGACCACGTGGCACACCACGGTGATGGAGTTGTTGCCGAGCGGCAGCCGGAGGTGGCACGTGGAGCCGGGGCGCAGGATCATCCCGTGCTCCACGCGCGCGCCCGCGATGCTGAGGTCCAGGATCTGGACGTCGTGCGTGGCGGTGACCTGGTCGGTCACGGGCTCCTTGAAGGTCAGCCGGGCGTATCGGCGCTTGCGCTGCGTCCGGGGCTCCATGCTTCCTCGCGGCCTGCCAAAAAGCGCGCGAACACTATCCCCCACCCCGGGGCCTGTCAACGGAAAGCTGCTCTGCCGCGCTCGCTGATCGCCCGACAGCACAACTGCCGCCCGGCCTGCGGCCTGGGCATCGGCACCGGCGGTCGTCGCCGACAGCCGGCGCCCCCTACCGCATCCGGGCCGACATGCCGACGATCTTGTCCCCCGAAAACGTGAATTTCTTGCTCCAGTCCGAGGCCGTCCCCGCGAACCGAACCGTGCAGTCCACACTCAGGACGCCGGTGCCGTTTTCCACGCCGTTGTGGGTGACCGTCATGGAGATGGTGTCCTCGCCGTACCGTTCCTTCAGGTAGCGCTTGGCTGCCTCCACCAGCGGTCCCTCGGCGTCGGCCATGCTGCCCTCCTTCCGTGCAGACTGGGGGTGCGAACATCCGGCATATCAAGAGCTTACCGGAGTGGCTCGCTGCCGGACACTAGCAGAACCTGTCCGCCCGCACAAGCGAGCCGACACCGTTCCGGCAGCCAAAACGCGACTAAACCCATTTGCTTTTTCGGGCTCATCCGCTATCCTGACCTCGATTATCCTGAAATAGGCGTATTTTCCGACTGTCGTGGCACGTTGGAGGGGGAGGAGAGCAATGCCAGAGGAGCGATCGTTACAGGGCGAGGTGTACTACCCGCCGGCCGAGACGGTGGCGCAGGCGCGGCTCCAGGACTGGGAGGCGACCGCCAGGCGCGCCGCCAAGGACCTGGAGGGCTTCTGGGCCGAGGAGGCCGAGGAGCTGGAGTGGTACCGCAAGTGGGACCGGGTCCTGGATGACAGCCAGAAGCCGTTCTTCAAGTGGTTCGTGGGCGCCCAGACGAACATCGTCCACAACTGCCTGGACCGCCATGTGCGGACGTGGCGCAAGAACAAGCTGGCGCTGGTCTGGATCGGAGAGCCCGGGGACGTGCGCACCTACTCGTATTACGCCCTGCACCGGGAGGTCTGTCAGTTCGCCAGCATCCTGCGGGGCATGGGGGTCGAGAAGGGCGACCGGGTCACCATCTACATGCCCCGCATCCCGGAGATCGTGATCGCCATGCTGGCCTGCGCCAAGATCGGCGCCATCCACTCGGTGGTCTACGGCGGCTTCAGCGTGGACTCCCTCCAGGGGCGCATCCAGGATTCCGAGTCGAAGGTGGTGATCACGGCCGACGGCGGCCGCATGAACGGCAAGATCGTCGAGCTGAAGAAGATCACGGACGAGGCGCTGAAGCGCTGCCCCAGCGTGGAGTCCGTCATCGTGGTCCAGCGCACCGGCGAGCCGGTGAACATGGAGGCCGGCCGGGACTACTGGTACCACGAGATGCTGAAGCTGCCGATCGTGAACCGCTCCTGCCCCACCGAGGTCATGGACGCCGAGGATCCCCTCTACATCCTCTACACCTCGGGCACGACCGGGAAGCCGAAGGCCGTGCTGCACGTCCACGGCGGCTACATGGTGGGCATCTACAGCACGCTGAAGTACGTCTTCGACCTGAAGGACGACGACCGCTGGTGGTGCGCCGCGGACCCGGGCTGGGTGACCGGCCACTCCTACATCGTGTACGGGCCGCTGCTCATGGGCGCGACCTCCATCATGTACGAGGGGGCGCCGACCTACCCGTATCCGAATCGCTGGTGGTCCATCATCGAGAAGTACGGGGTCACGGTCCTCTACACCGCCCCCACGGCCATCCGCGGGCTGATGCGCTTCGGCGAGTCCTGGCCCAACCGGCACGACCTCTCCTCGCTTCGCCTGCTCGGCTCGGTGGGGGAGCCGATCAATCCCGAGGCCTGGAAGTGGTACCACCGCGTGATCGGGAAGAACCGCTGCCCCATCATGGACACGTGGTGGCAGACGGAGACGGGCATGTTCATGATCACGCCCACGCCGGTCGTGCCCCTGAAGCCGGGGAGCGGCGGCAAGCCCTTCTTCGGGCAGGAGGCCGACATCGTGGACGCCCACGGCCAGCCCGTCCCCGAGGGCGAGGAGGGCTACCTGGTCCTGAAGCGGCCGTGGCCCGCCATGCTGCGGACGATCTACAAGGACCCCGACCGGTACGTGAGCCAGTACTGGAGCACGGTGCCCGGCTGCTACACCACCGGCGACTCGGCCAAGCGCGACCAGGACGGCTATTACTGGGTGATCGGGCGGGTGGACGACGTGATCAAGGTCTCGGGCTACCGGCTGGGCACGGCGGAGATCGAGAGTGCGCTGGTGGCCCACCCCGCGGTCGCCGAGGCCGCCGCCATCGGCCTCCCCCACGAGGTGAAGGGGCAGGCGATCCACGTCTACTGCATCTTGAAGGCGGGCCACAAGCCGAGCGACGCGCTGGCGGATGAGCTGCGGCAGCACGTGGGGCAGCACATCGGGCCCATCGCGCGGCCCGAAGACGTCACCTTCGTGGAGGTGCTGCCCAAGACCCGCTCGGGCAAGATCATGCGCCGCGTGCTGAAGGCGCGCGCCCAGGGCCTGCCGGAGGGGGATCTGTCGACGCTGGAGGAATAAGAAGAAGGGCTCCGCAAAACGTGAAACGTAAAACGTAAGGGGTGGTCTGGGTCGTTGGCTCTTGCTTCCTTACGTTTT
>JBHGAX010000263.1:0-5889 GCA_041946635.1 Methylomirabilales bacterium (SeqCode) | reverse complement strand
ATTTCCCCCGCTGGCTGGAGGCGTTCGAGGCGGCGGGCGTGGACCCGTTCGCCATCGCGAATGCGCCCCGCGCCCTGGACGCGCCCCTGCCCTGGGACCACATCGACCCCGGGGTCTCCCGCCGGTTCCTGGCGCGCGAGTACCAGCGCGCCCTGGCCGGCGTCGCGACCGGCGACTGCCACACCGGGGCTTGCAACGGATGCGGAGAGATCTGTGCGCCGGACTGGCGCGCCTGGGCGCAGGCCGCACCGCAGGCCGCGGGCGCATGCGTCGCCCCGCCTCCCGAGGGGGAGGCGCCGGCGGGCGAGCCCGCGGGCCAGCCGGTCCAGAAGATCTGCTTCGAATTTCAGAAGGTGGGAGGGCTCCGGTTTCTCTCCCACCTCGAGCTGATGCGGGCGCTCCAGCGCGCGCTCCGGCGCGCCGGGATCCCCGTGGCCAGCACGCAGGGCTTCAATCCGCAGCCGCGCCTCTCCCTGGCCCAGGCCCTCGCCGTGGGCGTGGAGGGGCTCTGCGAGCCGGGGGAGCTCGACCTCCGGCAGCGGATGGCGCCCGAGGCGCTGGTCGACGCGTGGAACCGCCAGCTGCCGCCCGAACTCAAGATTCTCCGGGCCTGGGAAGCCCCGCTGCACGGGCCGTCGCTTTCCGCCGGGGTACGAGGTGCCGCGTATCGCGTCTGGTTGCCGCCGAACGGCTGGGAGGCCGCCCTCCTGGCCGACCTCGGCTCCCCCCGGGCCTGCGCCGACTTCCTGGCGCAGGGGGAGATCCCCGTCGAGGTGGTCAAGAAGGGCCGCCCCCAGCGCCTCGACGCCCGTCCCTACATCCGCGCCTTCGCCCCGCTCGGCGGGGACGGCGGCCCGGCCTGGACCCTGGACCTGCAGGCCGGGCCGGGGGGCAGCGTGAAACCCCAGGCCGTCATGCGGGGGTTCCTCGCCCGGCGGATGTCCTCCGGCGACCTCGATCGGCTCCTCGCATCCCTCCGGATCGCGCGCACGGCCCTCGCAGTGGAGGGCCGGGGCTAGGCCTCCCTGAACCCCGGGCGACGGGGTCGAGGTCTGCCGCATGAAGCGCGAGATCATCGTCAACTCCTCCCTGGTGGAGACGCGGGTGGCCGTGGTCGAGGATGGCACCCTCGTCGAGCTGCTCATCGACGACGCCCACAGCCAGAGCCTGGCCGGGAACATCTACAAGGGCAAGGTCCTGAAGATCCTCCCCGGCATGCAGGCGGCCTTCGTGGACATCGGCTTGGCCCGCGACGCCTTCCTCTACGTCCGCGACATCTACGAGGACATGGAGACCTACGAGGAGCTGCTGCCCCCCGAGGAGGACGAGGAGCCGGAGGCGCTGGAGACGGCGGCCGAGGCCGGCGAGGCCCCCCGGCGGGGCCGGCGTCCCCGGCGGGCGGCCAACGTCTCCATCGAGGAGCTCATCCAGGAGGGGCAGGAGCTCCTGGTGCAGGTGGCCCGCGAGCCGCTCGGGACGAAGGGCGCGCGCATCACCTCGCACGTCACCCTGCCGGGCCGCTACCTGGTGTACATGCCCACGGAGTCGCACGTGGGGGTGTCGCGGAAGATCGAGAACGAGGCCGAGCGCGCCCGCCTGAAGCAGATCATCGAGGAGATCAACGGGGAGCGGGAAGGGGTCATCGTCCGGACCGCGGGGGTGGGCCGGAGCAAGGCCGAGATCGCCGCCGACTTCGAGTTCCTGCGCAGCACCTGGCGCTCCATCCGCACCAAGGCCGAGACGCTCAAGGCGCCGGCCCTGGTGCAGAAGGACCTCGACCTCATCTTCCGCATCTTCCGCGACCTCATCACCCAGGACGTGACCCGGCTGGTGGTGGACTCCGCCATCGAGTACGAGCGCTGCCAGGAGTACGCCGAGGCCGTGTTCCCGGAGCTGAAGCAGCTGCTGTTCCTCTACACCGAGGACGAGCCGATCTTCAAGAGCTTCGGCATCGAGCGCGAGATCGAGAAGGCCCTGCGCAGCAAGGTCTGGCTGAAGTCGGGCGGGTACCTGGTCATCGAGCAGACCGAGGCGCTGGTGTCCGTGGACGTGAACACGGGCAAGTACGTGGGCAAGCACGACTTCGAGGAGACCATCCTCAAGACCAACCGCGAGGCCGCGGTGGAGATCGCCCGGCAGGTGCGGCTGCGGGACCTGGGCGGCATCATCATCCTGGACTTCATCGACATGGCGCGGCAGGAGAACCGGGACAAGGTCATGGCCGACCTGAAGGAGGCGCTGAAGCTGGACCGCTCGCCCACCAACGTCTCGCTGCTCTCGGAGCTGGGCCTGGTGGAGATGACGCGCAAGCGCGTGCGCCAGGGCCTGAACCAGGCCCTCAGCCAGACCTGCGCGGCCTGCGGCGGGCTGGGCTGGGTGCGCTCCACCGCCTCCCTGGCGCACCAGGCGCTCCGCGAGGTGGAGTGGCGCATGGGCCGCAAGGGACTGGCGCGGATCAAGCTGCGGGCCTCCCCCGACCTCGTGGAGTGGGTCAAGGCCGAGGAGGCCGAGATCGTGGAGGCGCTGCAGCAGAACCTGGGCGGGGAGGTCGAGCTGGCGGCGGAGGAGAGCTACCCCTCCGGGAAGTACTCGCTGCTGGAGGGCTGATGGGGCCTCTCGGTCCTATCGGACTTCTGCTTGACTCTCCCCGGCGCCCATGCTATAGAAGAACGCCCGTCTCCGCCGGAGGCGGGTGATTTTTTGGGAGGATGAGGCCTGCCGGCCGCGCGCCGGGGGGCGGGAGGTCCTGCCGGTGTACGCGATTGTCGAGTCGGGGGGGAAGCAGTACCGAGTGGAGCCGGGCGCCGTGGTGGCGCTGGAGCGCATCCCCGGCGATGTGGGGGGCCGGGTCGAGCTGGACCGCGTCCTCCTCGTCGCGGACGGCAGCCGCGTCCAGGTGGGCCACCCGCTGGTGGCGGGCGCCCGGGTCGTGACGGAGATCCTGGCCCAGACCCGCGGCGAGAAGATCGACGTCTTCAAGTTCAAGAAGCGCAAGAAGTACCGCCGGAAGACGGGCCACCGCCAGGAGCAGACGCGGGTGCGGGTGGCGGAGATCGTGATCTAGCCCGCCGCGGCGGGCATCGAGGGCATCATGGCACACAAGAAAGGCGTCGGCAGCTCGCGGAACGGCCGGGACAGCGCCGGCCGCCGCCTGGGCATGAAGCGCTTCGCGGGGCAGGTGGTGAGCGGGGGCTCCATCCTGGTGCGCCAGCGCGGGACGCGGTTCAAGCCGGGCAAGAACGTGGGCCTCGGCGGCGACGACACCCTGTTCGCCAAGGTGGCCGGCACGGTGGTGATCGAGCAGCGGGACGGCAAGCGGTTCGTGTCCATCCAGCCCACCGCCTGAGGGCGCCCGGCGGCAGCACCGTGGCAGCGCTCCGGCACCGCTCGTCCTCTCTTCTTCTCCCGGCGTCCTCCTCTCCCGGCGATGTTCGTTGACACGGCCCGGATCGCCGTCCAGGCGGGCGACGGCGGCCGGGGCTGCATTGCCTTCCGGCGCGAGAAGTACGTCCCGCGCGGCGGCCCGAGCGGCGGGGACGGCGGGGACGGCGGGGACGTGTGGCTGGAGGCCAGCCGCTCCTACCAGACGCTCATCGATCAGAAGTACCAGCAGCTCTACCGGGCGGGCCGCGGCGAGCATGGCCGCGGCAAGCAGCAGCACGGCGCCGCGGGCGAGTCGGTCACCATCAAGGTGCCGCTGGGCACGGTGGTCACGGACGCGGAGACCGGCGAGCGGCTGGGCGACCTGACCGAGGAAGGGCAGCGCCTCCTGGTGGCCAAGGGGGGCCGGGGCGGCCGCGGCAACATGCACTTCGCCACGGCCACGCGCCAGGCCCCACGCATGGCGCAGCCGGGCACCCCGGGCGAGGCGCGCACGCTCCTCCTGGAGCTGAAGCTCATCGCGGACGTGGGCCTGGTCGGCCTGCCCAACGCGGGAAAGTCCTCGCTCCTGGCGGCCTTCTCCGCCGCCCGGCCCAGGATCGCGGCCTACCCGTTCACCACGCTCACGCCCAACCTGGGGGTGGTGAACGTGCCGCCCCACGGCGGCTTCGTGGTGGCCGACATCCCGGGGCTGGTGGAGGGGGCCGCCCAGGGGGCGGGACTCGGCATTCGTTTCCTGCGCCACGTGGAGCGCACCCGGGTCCTGCTCCACGTTGTCGACGTCTCGGTGGAGGGGCCCGAGCCGGCCGCCGCCCTGGCGACCATCGAGGAGGAGCTGCAGGCCTACAGCCCCGAGCTGCTGGGGCGCCCCCGGCTCGCCGCCGCCAACAAGATCGATCTGCCGCACGCGGTCGGCCTGGCCTCGCTGCAGCGGGCCTGCGCGGCGCGCGGCATCCCCGTGATCCCCGTCTCCGCGGCGACGGGGGAGAACGTTCCCGCCCTGGTGGAGGCCATCGCGGCCGCCCTGCGGGCGGCGCAGGAGAGCAGGCATGGGCTCGCGCAAGAGTCCCGCCGCGGGTGACCGGCGGGCGTGGCTGCAGCGCCCCCGGCGGATCGTGGTGAAGGTCGGCTCCGGGGTCCTCTCCCGCGGGGCCTCGGGGCTCCACCGGCCCACGCTCCGCGAGCTGGCGGCCGCCCTGGCCGAGGTGCAGGCGCAGGGCGTGGAGGTGTTGCTGGTCTCCTCCGGCGCCATCCTGGCCGGCATGGAGGCGCTCAACCTCACCCAGCGGCCCACGGAGCTGCCGCTCAAGCAGGCGGCCGCCGCGGTGGGGCAGAGCCACCTCATGCGGGCCTACGAGGAGGCCTTCCAGCCCGCCGGGGTGCGGGTGGCGCAGATCCTCCTCACCGGCGAGGACCTCCGCCACCGCGGCCGGTATCTCAATGCCCGCAACACGCTGGTCACGCTCCTGCGGCTCGGCGTCCTGCCCATCATCAACGAGAACGACACGGTGGCCGTCCGGGAGATCCAGTTCGGGGACAACGACACCCTCTCCGCGCTGGTGGCCCACCTGGCGGCCGCCGACCTGCTGGTCATCCTCACGGACACCGAGGGCCTCTTCACCGGCGACCCGCGCCGCGATCCGACCGCCCGGCTCATCCCGCTCGTCCGCCCCCAGGACGCGGTGGGCTCCTTCTGCGCCGAGGACACCGGGAGCGCGGCCAGCATCGGGGGGATGAGCACCAAGGTGCGCGCGGCCCGGCGGGCGGCCCTGGCGGGGATCCCCACGGTGGTGGCGAGCGGCCGGCAGCCCAAGTGCCTGGCCGCGATCCTGCGGGGTGAGGACATCGGCACCTTCTTCACGCCCTCGCCGAGCCGCATGCAGAGCCGCAAGCGCTGGCTGGCCTTCGCCAGCGTGCCGCGCGGCGGGATCCAGGTGGATGCGGGCGCCCGCCGCGCGCTGGTACGCGGCGGCAAGAGCCTGCTGGCCTCCGGCATCCGGGCCACCTGGAAGACGTTCAAGGCGGGCGACGTGGTGAGCCTCCTGGACGAGCAGCAGCGCGAGTTCGGGCGGGGGCTGGCGAACTACGGCCGGGACGACGTGGAGCGGATCAAGGGCCTCCACTCCCACGAGATCGCGGCGGCGCTCGGCTCGAAGCCCTACGATGAGGTGGTGCACCGCGACAACCTGGTGATCCTGGAGACCCCGGAGCCCTAGCGTAGCGAGCAGGAGGCGTTCTTGCTCAGGCTGCTCAAGGAGGCCCGGATGCAAGGCGCCGGACCATCCGCCGAGTGAGGCGTACGGGAAGTACGCCGCACGAGCGCGGGAGGACGGCAACGCCGCAGATGGGCCTGTCTCAGCAGCCTGCTGAGGAGGCGGGCATGGCGTTCGACATCCGACAGGTGGCGGCGGCGGCGCGGGAGGCCAGCCGGGCGCTGGCGCGCGCGGCCGGCGGGCAGCGCGCGGCGGCCCTGGAGGCCATGGCGGAGGGACTGCTGAACGCCACGCC
>JBHGAX010000262.1:0-5891 GCA_041946635.1 Methylomirabilales bacterium (SeqCode) | reverse complement strand
ACGACAATCGCCGGGGTGAGACTCCGGCAGAAGGTGCGCGTCCGTACTGAGGAAGGACAGACGACGGACCGATGGTCGGTGGCGAGCGGTGGTGGGCGAGCGGGCCTTGCTACGCCTCCTCCAGCGTGGCCCGCCGGGCGGCGCCCAGGAGGCCGGCGCGGTCGCTCAGGATCACGCGCACGGGGATGGCCTCCAGGAGCGGGCTCAGCCGGCCCTTGGTGACGAAGGCCTCGAGGAACGTCCCGTCCCGGAGCTTGGGCAGGATCTTCGGTGCGATCCCGCCCGCCACATAGACGCCGCCCACCGCCAGCATCTTCAGTGCGAGGTTGCCCGCCTCGGCCCCGTAGACCGCCACGAAGAGATCCAGCGCCTGCAGGCAGAGCGGGCACCCGTCCTCCAGCGCCGCGCGCGAAATGGCGGCGGCCGGGTCCTCGCGGGCGAGCCGCTCGCTCAGCCAGGCGGGCTCCTCGCCCCGGCCGGTCTCCTTCAGGAAGGCATACACGTTGACGAGCCCCGGTCCGGAGACCACCCGCTCGTAGCTGACGCGCGTGAAGCGGGTGAGCAGGTACCGGAGCAGCTCCATCTCCAGCGGCGTGCGGGGTGCGAAGTCCGCGTGCCCGCCCTCGCTGGCGAAGGGGTGGTACCGGGCGCCATCCCAGTAGAGCCCCGCTTCCCCGAGCCCCGTGCCCGCCGCGATGACGGCCTGGCTTCCGAGCGTGGGCCGCCCCTCGTTCAGGACGCACACATCCGCCGGGGACAGCGCCGGGATGGCGTAGGCGATGGCCTCCAGGTCGTTGATCAGGGAGACGCGCGGAAGAGCGAGCTGCCGCGCGATCTCGGCGGCGTCCACCACCCAGGGCAGGTTGGTGGCCTCGCAGCGGCCCTCCACCACGGGCCCGGCCACGCCGAAGCCGGCGGCGCGGATCGCCCCCGCGTGCTGCGCCCGGAACCGCGCCAGCACCGTCGGGAAATCCGGGTGCTCGCGGCTCGGGAAGCGGTCGTCGGCCACGAGGCGGAGCCGCCCGCGGGCCGCCTCGACCAGCGCGAGCCGCGTGTTCGTCCCGCCGATGTCCCCGGCCAGGATCATCCCCGGACCTCTCCCTCTTCGTACGCCCTCGTGCAGGCGCGCCGGGGTGCCGCGCCCCGCCGGCGCTCCGAACATAGGGCATCAATGGGACGCGAGCCAGCGGATTTGCCGCTCAGCCGGCGTGCCGGACGCGGTCCGCGCGGAAGGAGAGCACGGAGGAGGCCACCATGCCGGCGGCGGCCAGGACGAAGGCCAGCACGTAGCTGCGCTGGGCGTCGAAGAGCAGGCCGGCCAGGTACGGCCCCAGGGTGGCGCCGATCCCGAACCCGATGTTCTGGAGGCCGAGCAGGGAGCCGAGGCGCGGTCCCTGGAGGCGGTCGGTGAGGAAGGCCGCGAAGACCGGGGAGACGCCGCCGGCGGCGAGGCCCGAGGAGAGCACGAACAGGACGAGGAGCAGGAGCTGGTCGGGCCCCCGGACCAGCAGCAGGCTCGCGTAGGCCATCACGTAGAGCAGCGCCATGCCCGCGTACGTCCGGAGCCGCCCCACCCGGTCGGAGATGAGGCCCGCCGCGAGACCCCCGGCCACGGCCAGCACGAAGTTCGCCGAGAAGTAGGAGGCGGCCGCGATCTTGGTGAAGCCCACATCCACCATGTACGCCACCTGGTGCACCATGAGCGCGTACATGCCGGTGCCGCGCAGGAGGTTCGCCGCAAAGATCGCCCAGTACCCGGGGGGCAGGCCGCGGGCCACGCTCGCCGCCGGCCCGGACACGGGGTCCGCCGGGGCAGCATCGGGCGGAGCGGGCACCCCGTCCGCAAGGAGGCCCAGCTCCTTGGGGTCGTCCCGGAGGAACAGCACGACCAGCGGAAGGGCGATGGCCGCGACGAGGAGCCCGAAGGCGACGTGCGTGGAGCGCCAGCCCCACAGGCCGATGCCCAGCTGCGCCAGGGGCCCGAAGAGCGCCGTCCCCAGGGGCACGCCCGCCTGCGAGAGGCCGGTGGCCCTCCCGCGGTAGCGGATGAACCAGTGGGAGAGGAGCGCGTTGTTCGGCACGTAGGCCAGGCCGCTCGTGGCGATGCCGCCGGCCACCCCGTACACGAGATACAGCTGCCAGAGGCTCCCCAGCCCGCTGCACGCGGCCATGGTGGCGGCCCAGGCCGCCGTGCTCGCCACGATGACCTTCTTCGGCCCCAGCCGGTCGAGGAGGATGCCGAGCCCCCATCCGCCCACCGCGTAGGAGGCCATGTGCACCGAGAAGAGGCCGGCCACGCTGCTCCGGCTCGCGCCGAAGTCCTCGATGAACGGCAGCAGGAAGATGGAAAAGGACTGGCGCGGGCCGATGGAGATCGCCCACGTCACGGCGATCACGCCGGCGATGATCCAGCCGTAGAAGAGCCGCCCGCCGGGGTCCCGCGCGGGGCGGCCGGGGCCCGGCCGGCTCAGGAGCGGAACTCGTGGCACTTGGCGCAGGCCTCGCCCGGATAGTGCTCGGTCTTGTCCTGGTGGCAGGCCTGGCACTGCTCCCGGGGCTTGGGCGCCCAGGCGTGCGCCGGGTGGCAGGAGGTGCAGTCGGCGGCCGCGTGCGGCTCGGCCTTGTGCAGGCCGCCCACGTCCGCATGGCAGGCCCCGCACTCGGTCAGCGGCTCCCGCTGCTGCACCTTGGTGTGGCACTCCTTGCACTCCATGCCGGCCATGGGCGCCCCGCTCGCCGGAATGGCGTGGCAGCCGCGGCAGGTGGCCGGCTTGGCGGGGCCGCCGGTGTGGCAGGCGCCGCACCGGATCTCGGTGTGCCGGCCGGCCAGCTTCCAGGGGTGCGCGAAGGCGTGGGTGGCCTCCACGCGCACCAGCCCGCCCTGCCGCTGCTCGAGGAAGTCGTGGCAGGCGGCGCAGTCGTGGCTGATGGTGCGGCCGTCCTTGCTCACGTGCTTGCCGTCGTGGCAGCGGAAGCAGCCCGGAAATTCCTTGTGGCCGATGTTGTCCGGGTAGGCCTGCCAGTCCACCTTCATCTCGGGGAAGAAGTTGTGGCGGTAGACCTCCACCACCTCCTGGATGGCCGCCGCGAGGCGCGGCTCGAAGCCGGCCAGCTCCTTCGGGTAGTTCTGCTGGTAGAAGCCGCGGATGGCCTGTGCGATCCCGCGCTCGGCCTCCGCCTGCGTGGCATACGGCTGGACCATCGCCTCGACGGCGACCTTCTTGATGAAGGGCAGGTCGCGCGGGATGCGGCCGGCCAGGAACGAGAAGTCCAGGGCCCGGCCGGGCGGCAGGTACTGGTGGCTGGGGCGGTTGTGGCAGTCCATGCAGTCCATGCGGCGTGTTTCCCCACGCTGGATCTGCTCGCGCGTGATCGGGGTCTCGCTGGACACGAACTCCGTCACCTTGCCGTCCGGCTCCTCCAACCGCACCCACGGGATCACCTGCCGCCGCTCGTCGGTGGCGATGTAGGAGACCTTGTTCGCGATGTTCATGTGCCAGTGGATGCCGCGACTCAGGCCCTTGATGGAGCCGCCGCCCGTCTTCATCAGCAAGGAGACCTCGCGCCGGCTGTTCTCCTTGTCCGAGGCGAAGTGCACGCGGGTGGCCAGCTGCTCGCCCCAGAACTTGGCCGGCCAGTGGCAGTGCTCGCACGTCTCCTGCGCAGGGCGCAGGTCACGGATGGGCGTGGGGATGGGCCGGCTGTACTTGTTGAACAGCACGGAGTAGACCTGGTACGCGCCGGACAGCTTGGATTTCACGAACCACTCGGCCCCCGGGCCGATGTGGCACTCCACGCAGGAGACCCGGGCGTGCGGCGAGCTCTGGTAGGCCGTGAACTCGGGCTTCATCACGCTGTGGCACACCTGCCCGCAGAACGTGGTGGTCTCCGTGAACTGGTAGGCCTGGTAGCCGCCCACGGCGGAGAACCCGAGGAACAGGATGAGCACCAGGAAGCCCAGGGCCAGGGTCACCCGGTGACGCCGGTCGTTCAGGTCCAGGCGCGGCAGTTCCTCGACCTCCCCGCCGCGGCGGAGGCGCATGTAGCGGAGCGCCGCCCCCAGGGCGATGAGCCCGATCCCGGCAATGGTGATGCCGGGGATGATCATGTAGGTGAAGATGCCCAGGTAGGGATTCGAGCGCGGCGCCAGGAAGTCGGCCAGCAGCAGGAACACGTTGATGACGAAGCTTGCCCCGGCGATCAGGACCCCGATGAGACTGAGCGTGTTCCCGAAGAGCCGTCGCATCCTTGGTCTCCCCCTCCTCGGTGTTCCGAAGGTCGCGGCCTCCAGCCAGCCGCGTGCCGCGGCGCCGGCACTCGCGGCGCCCGGCCCGACGTCGGCGAGGCTGTTCGGCGGTCGGCTAGTGGCGGATGGCGGAGCGCCGGGCCGCGAGGTCGCGCGTCCGGCGCGACTTCTCCGGCCGGATGAAGGACGTCACGAACTCCCCCGCGCGCTCGAGGAACGCCGCGGTCAGCTCGGCGCCCATCTCCGCGGTGGCGCGGCGCGCGTCCCCGTAGGCGCCGTTGGGCGTCAGCTCCTCCCAGAAGTACGGGAACTCCACGCCGCCCCCGGCGCCCGGGTCCGTGCAGGGGTGCGGGTCGGCGTGGGCCCGCCCGCGCGCCAGGGCGGCCGTCCGCACGATGCGCGGCGCCAGGTGGAGGCCCATGGCCACCTCGATCTCGTCGGCGTGCACGCGGCGCCGCGGGATGAACCGCTGGCAGGCGTCCCGCACCAGCTCGAACCAGGTGCAGGCGGCGACCTGGACGTCCTCCCAGTACCGGAGCTGGGAGCACAGCACGGCGAGGGCGCCCCGGTTCCCGCCGTGCCCGTTCAGGATGAGGAAGCGCGGAATGCCGTGCGCCGCCAGCGCGGCGATGGATTCGGAGAGGCAGGCGTTGAACGTGCCCGCGCTCCAGGTGATGGTGCCCGGGAAGTGCATGTGGTGGTTGGACAGCCCCACGGGCAGCGGCGGAGCCACGACCACGTGTGGCGCGTGTTGCTCCGCCAGGCGCCGCGCCAGCTCCGTGGAGATGGCGATGTCCGTCTCGACCGTGAGGTGCGGGCCGTGCTGTTCCGTGGACCCCGTGGGCAGGATGGCCAGGCGAATCTTGGGCAGCCGCGCCTTCACCTCGGGCCACGTCATGTCGGTCAGAAACACCGCCTGCGCCATGGGTCCTCCCGGGACAGATCCAGGAGAGCGGGCGGCCGGTCGTCCCGCCTCGCGTCTTCCCGCGGCGGCGATCGCGGCGATCCGCCCGCTCGGCCGGCGCGCCGCCCAGGGAGAGTACACCGAATGGCGGCCGGGCATCCACTTCTTTTGTGTCTTTGTGGGGCGCGTCAGGCGGGCGGGGCCGCGCCGCCGTCCGTCATTTCCGGGTGGGACGCGGGCGCCGGGCCGAGTCGAGGAGCGCGGGAGGCGCCCCGTGGCGGGACTGGTAGATCCAGGCCTCCAGGCGGATGCGGCTGGCGAGGCTCGCCATTCGCCAGAGCACGCCGTTCAGATCCTCGGGCTTCCCGTCGCTGCCCCGGCCATAGGAGACGGCCGCCCGGCGGTAGGCGCCCGCCAGCACGTCGAGGTGGGCCTGGAGCGCTTCGCGTGCCTCGTGGAGCGCGAGGTCGTCCAGCACCTCGAGCACGACATGCTGCTGGTAGTCCAGGCGGGCCGCCGGGCCGGCGGGGAAGACGGCGGCGTGGATGGCCTCCAGGCGAGCCAGGTTGTTGGGGATGAGCGCGTCGTGCTCCAGCATCCAGGCGAAGAGGGCCGGCACCTCATCGCCCGTGCGGGCCGGCGGCGGGAGTGGCGCCTCGAACTCGGCCAGGGAGCGGACGCCGGAGCGCCGGGGCTGGGGGCGCGGAAGGCACCTCTTTGGCCGCCACGGCCCGCTGCTGC
>JBHGAX010000261.1:0-5901 GCA_041946635.1 Methylomirabilales bacterium (SeqCode) | reverse complement strand
CGGGCCGCAGAGGGCGGCAGGCAACAACCGGGAGAGGAGAGAGAACGATGGCACATCCCCGAATGGCGGAGGTGGAGAGACCAGCCGAGCGACCGGAGGGCCGAGGAGCCGCGCCGGGCGCGCTGGCGACGCTCGCCCCCGCGACCCACGCCGTCCTGCGCATCGGCGCCGCAGCGCTGTTCACGCAGCACGGCGCCCAGAAGCTCTTCGGCTGGCTGGGGGGCCTCGGCGGCACGCCCGGCGAGACCGCCCCGCTCGTCTCGCTCATGGGCTTGGCGGGGACCTTGGAGTTCTTTGGCGGCCTCCTCGTCCTCCTGGGCCTCCTCACCCGCGCGGTGGCGCTGATCCTGGCAGCCGAGATGGGCGTGGCGTACGCGATCGCGCATCTCCCCCGGGGGGGCTGGCCGATCGAGAATCAGGGCGAGCTGGCACTCCTGTACGCGGCCGTCTTTCTCTTCCTCGCCGGGAACGGGAGCGGCCCCGCGAGCCTCGACCGGCAGTGGCGGCTGGACCCGGGGCCCGCGGCGTAGGACGCTGCCGCCCGGCCCCCGAGCAGGCAGCTCGGCGAGGCGGCGGAATGTCGGTAAAGCGGCCGAACGCGGTTACGGCCGCATTGTTGACCCACGCGTCGATGCGGCCGAACCGTGCGAGCGCACGCTGCGCAACCTGCAAGACGGCCTCCTCGTCGGTCACGTCCGTCGGCACGGACAGGACGCGGCCTCCCGCCGACTCGCATTCCCGGGCCAGGGCCTCGAGCGCGGCGCCGCATCGTGCCGCCAGGAGGGCGGTGCCGCCCTCTCGGGCGACCGCCAGGGCGGTCGCGCGCCCGATGCCGCTGGAAGCGCCCGTGATGACGATCACC
Organism: Methylomirabilales bacterium (SeqCode); assembly: GCA_041946635.1. GTDB lineage: Bacteria > Methylomirabilota > Methylomirabilia > Methylomirabilales > 2-02-FULL-66-22 > 2-02-FULL-66-22. Next base: position 5,039 of record JBHGAX010000261.1, on the reverse strand, counting down.
ATCTCGGAAATGCTGCGTGACATGGCTCCCGCACCTCCCGGCCCCCCCACCAGTCGGCCACCTGCTCGCGGCAGGCGTTGCGCCTCGATCCATGAAACGAGGGCGAGGCGCTCTCCCCAGTCCTGCGGCTTCTCCGGCGAAAGCGAGACGCGCGCCGCGTTTTTTCCTGATCTTCCCCTTGACCCCTGCCGCCTCCTGACGCACACTACGGCCAGCCGCTTCGTATCCGCAGACAGCAGAGCAGTGCTCGGGCAACGATCGCCCTCGCCGGCCAGGGTGCCGCCGAGGGCTTTTTTTTGGCCTCCGAACGGATCGGGGCCCGGCGGTGTCGACGCAGGAGTTGGGGGAAATGCAATGACGTTTGATCTAGTCCAGAAGCACCGGCAGGGCGAACGGGTGAGGCACGCGGACTCGCAAGCGGCCGGGCTCCTCCGCACGGCAGTCCATGAGCGGCAGACGGTTCAGGCCCGCTATGCAGGGCAGCCAGTGACTCTCTGGCCCTATGCTCTCGGCTGGCGGGACGAAGAGCCTTACGTACTCGCTCTCATGATCCCGGATGATTCGCCCGGACCGCGACCGCCGATCGCCGTTCAGTGGTACCCGGTTGCCGATCTTCACGTCCTGGGAGCGAGGAAGCGCTACTGGATCGCAGCCAATGTGAAGGCGGCCTTGCGGGCCGAGTTCATTGAACGAATCGAGATGCCGGGGTAGGGCGCTCCGGACCTCCCGGCCATGCCGCCGATCGGCACCATCCGGGCGCCGCCGCCGGCTGCCACCCGCCTCTCTTCGCCGTTCCCCGCGCTGGGCTCGTCGCCGCTGGCGCCGCCCGCGACCTGAAGTCTGTCCCGGTCACACACCCGCATGGCTCACTGCCGCAGGACGCCGGGACGCAGCGCCAGGATGCGCTCGGCCAGGCTGCGCCACTCTTCGGGCCGCAGCAGCTCCTTGATCTGCGTCCGGACGTCCACGAACCGCCTGGCGGAGGCCACGAGCAGCCGATCCAGCTCGTCCACGGCACGGTCGAGTTCCTCCCGTCCGGTCTCGTAGCGGAACGCCATCTGGCGCAGGGCCAGGTAGCGCGCGCGGAGTTCGTGCTGCGTCGCGCGCATCTCCCCGGACAGGTCGCGCACCAGCGCCTTGACCCGCTCAGCCCGCTGCGGGTCCTGCACGGTCTGGTCGATGGCGCCGAGCAGCGCGCTCAGGGGCCCGCCCGGCCGCGCAGGGGCGGGCGCGGGCGCCGCGGCGTCGGCCACCGCGCCGACGCTCAGGAGCGCGGCGACCTGCAGCACCGGCAGGATCCTGTGCACCCTCTTCATCAACGCCTCCCCGCAGCTGCAGGCGCCCTTGCTCGAGCCACCGGGCCGATGCAGGTCCGTGCCGGCGGGGCCGTTCGGTGGGCCACCGCCTCCCCGGGAATCCTGCCGGGCTGCCTGGTGGGAGCGGCCCTTCATGCCGCCTCGAGTTCGATCGTCCCGCGCTCCAGCGGGGGACGAGACTCGCGGGGCGCCGTGAACCAGTATCCCTCCCGGTGAGCTACCCCGCTCAGCTCAGAAACGGGAATCCACCGCCAGCGCGCGGGCGACTGGAGGTCTTCGTTGTCCACGGTCTCCCCCAGAAGGACGAAGGCAAGGACGTGGAGGCGGCCGGCGCGCGACCCGAGGGCGTGGGGGCAGAACACGAGGAAGCACCGGTCACGATAGGCGACGATCTGCTTCTTCAGTCGAATGGCCTCCCGGAGGAGGCTGGCGACATCTGGCGCGGGCGGCCCATCGGCGTCCGCCGAGCGCAGCCAAGCCTTCAGGCATCGTTGGCCAAGGCGGCGCAGCACGCGAAGGCTCATCGCGGTCCTGCGAATCGTGCGGTGGTGGTTCCGCTTCAGTCGGTCAGCCGTCCTGCCACGGCGAATCGCCCGCCGCCCCGGGGCGTGAGCACCACCATCTCGCCGGGTGCCGGCATCACACCGGTCAGGGCGGCGATGGTTGACCCGTGGGAGACGAGCACCAGATTGCCGCCCGCCCGTGGCTCCCCGACCACCGCCCGGAGCCCAGGCAGCTGCTCGCCTGCCGCGTGCGCGCGGCCGTAGAGGTTGCCGAGCGGCTGCCAGACCTCGGCCGCCCCGAAGGCCAGGCGGGCCGTGTCAAGGCAGCGGCACCACGGACTGGAGAGCACCCGGTCCACCGGGATGGCTCGCGCCCGGAACGCGTCGCCGATCCGGCGGGCGTGCTCGCGGCCGGCCTCGCTCAGATTCCGCTGGCTGCCGCAGTCGTCCAGCCGCATGCCGGGCGGGTCGCCCGCCCCCGGCGTTGTCCGCGTATGCCGGAGCAGGATGACCTGGCCGCCGCCCCGAAGGAGAGCCCAGACGCCTTCATCCGCCGTCGCGGCAGGGATGCCGGCGGCGAGGAGCGAGAGCAAGACCACGCCCGCCCACACCGGGCCGAGTTTCGATGGGGCGGCCGCGCGTGCACGCTCGGCGCGCCGATCCATGGGTCTGACGCTAGCCCGGCAGCGGCGCGCTGTCGAGAGTGCAGGGAGCGGTCGGCTGCGGGCTGCCCCCGGGCTCCGGGAGCCCGGGGCGCCGCTGGCTGGGCCTGCGCTTGCTCCACGGCCTGGCCGAGCCCCTCGCAGCGACCCTGCACACGGAGATAGGATCTCTCAGGCGGCCGCGCGCTGTGCCCTCGGGGCGCTGCCCGGGACTTCCCGCAACCTCCCCGTCCGGACGTCGTACACGAAGCCGCGCACGCTGTCCCGGTACGGGATCAGCGGGGACGCGGCGAGGCGCGCCATGGACTGCCGGACGTCTTCCTCCACGTCCGCGAACGCCTCGAGGGCAAACGGCGGCTTGAGGCCGATCTCCCGCTGGATCTCCTGGCGCAGCTCGTCGTCGCGGAAGGTGAGCATCCCGCAGTCGGTGTGGTGGACGAGGAGGATCTCCCGCGTGCCCAGGAGGCGCTGGGAGATCAGGAGCGACCGGATCGCGTCGTCGGTGATCACCCCGCCCGCATTGCGGATCACGTGGGCGTCCCCCTCGGCGAGGCCGAGGATCTTGTGCAGATCCAGGCGCGCGTCCATGCAGGCCACGACGGCCAGGCGCTTCTTCGGCGGCAGAGGAAGCTCGCTCTTCTGAAATCGTCCCGCATACTGGGCGTTGTTCTCCAGCAGCTCGTCGATGAGACTCATGCGAGGCCCTTCCCGTGCGGGGCGCCCCGAAGCCGAGTCGGCTCCGGCGCCCGGGCCCGGAGCGCCAGCTCCGGGAAACGTGACGGCGCAAGGTCTGGCCCGCTCGCCGCGAGTGGTCGGGGAGCCGAGGCCGCCCTGCAAGGCGCTGAGGATGGATCCTCACCCGCTCCTGTCTGCTAGGCTACAGGATCAGTCCCAATTTTGCCAGGACCGCCCGGGGGACAGCTGCCTTGCCGCTCGCCCCGGGCCGGAGCCGACCGAGCACCGGGCTGGCCGGCAGCGGCCCGCCCCCGAGCTCTGGACAGCGGACCCTGCACGGGGAGACTCGGAGCAACCGAGCCGAAACCGCAATCACGACATGTCCGCTCCCTTTTGGTCTTGACTCGGTGCAGCGTCCCGAAATACGCTGGTCGGGCCGGTCCGCCGCACCCGGACGCCGGCATCTCGCCCGAAGAAGCAAGAAGGCCCGCGCCTACGTCGCGAGCCTCTACGGCGCTCGCGCTACGAGGTCATGGCGGCCGGGGCTCCGCTTTCCCACGGCAGTCGGCGTACCAGATGCCCGGCCCGGGCCTTACGAAGGCTCGGGGGAGTCCGGGCCTGCGGCACCAGCGCGCCGCGCCAGAGCACACGTAGGCAACATGCCTCATGGAGGACGTCATGGCGCAGACAGGGGTATTGACCAGCGCAGAGGTGAAGCGTTTCCAGGCGCCGGACGAGACGCGGCCGTTCCCGAAGGGCCGGCTCGATCTCCTGCAGATCGGGGGCGGCGTGGTGGGCCGTCTCACGCTGGAGCCGGGCTGGCGGTGGTCCGAGCACGTGAAGCCCATCGCCAAGACGCAGTGGTGCGAGGCGCCGCACTTCCAGTACCAGGTGTCCGGGCGCCTGCACATCGTGATGGCGGATGGCCGGGAGTTCGACACAGGGCCCGGCGACGTGTCAACCCTGCCGACCGGGCACGACGCATGGGTCGTCGGGGACGAGCCCGTGGTGCTGATCGATTGGTACGGCGCGACCCACTACGCCGAGAAGAAGTAGCCAGCGCGGCTTCGTGCGCCTCCGGTCCGGCACGATCGGAGGCGCACCCACCTTCGCACGCACCATTGGCACTGCACGCCCCCCGACCCTCACGCCCTCCTCTCCCGCCGCTCTGCGCCGGGCTCACTCCTGCTCACCGCGCTCAACGCCGCCGGCGTCCGCCACGGCAGCCGGGCGCAGATTGCTCACGACCGGCGTGGTGATCGGCCTGCTGTTGTCCTGGCGGCCGGACTGGTGGTCGTCGGCCCCGGCGAAGCCGAGGCGGCTGCGGCCCAACCCGGCCGACAAGGCGGCGTTCGTAGCGTACTCGCCAGGATCGCTTCCACCGAGGCCACCGCGAGCGGGCCGGTCGTGTTCCGACAGGGCCGCAAGGCCAACCTGATCTCCTCGTGCCCCCGGGCTCCACCCCGGCGGTCTCCAGCTCCTCTGCGGTGGGCGCCGACCGCCTCGATGGGCCGCTGGTACATGCTAACCCGTGAACCGCGGCAGCATGCGAGTCGCTTCGCGCCGGCGGTCACTCTTCCGCGTTCGGCCCGAGCGGAGCGAAACGGAGTCGAGGGCCCAGGCGGCGTTGCCTGCGTGTGCCCCTCGACTCCCCTGCGTCCCGAGCATGTCGAGGGGCTCGGGGCGAACGGAAATTAGTCGGAGATGGGGGCCAGGCCAAGCCAGGCCACAGCCAGGCCACGCCAGGCCACCGCAAGGCTTGCGGCCCCGGTATTCTGCTGCTATATTCTCCCGTCGCATTGCCCAATTCCCCGGTAGCTCAATGGTGGAGCGAGCGGCTGTTAACCGCTAGGTTGTAGGTTCGAGTCCTACCCGGGGAGCCA
>JBHGAX010000260.1:0-5926 GCA_041946635.1 Methylomirabilales bacterium (SeqCode) | reverse complement strand
CGCCGAGGAGGCCCGCCACCTTGTAGCCGATGAAGACCGAGGAGATGACGATGGGGCCGGGGGTGATCTGGCCCATGGCGATGGCATCCACGAACTCTCGCCGGGTGAGCCATCCATAGGTGTTGACGGCATCCTGCTCGATGAAGGGGATCATCACCATGCCGCCGCCGAACGTGAAGGCCCCGATCTTCAGGAAGGTGAGGATCACGTCCAGCATCAGGCCGCACCTCCCTGCGCCGGGTTCGAGCCGCCCTTCTTCTGGCCGACCGGCAGATCCCCCGGCTTCCGGAAGAGCAGCATCCCGGCGACGCCGGCGAGGATGACCAGCAGGACCACGTTCGCCTGGAGCAGGAGTAGCGCGAGCAGGGCCCCGAGCATCAGGCCGGCGGTCCGCACGTCCGTGAGGTGCGGTGTCCCCATGCGCCATGCGGCTGCGGCGATGACCGCCACCACCCCGGCGCCGAGCCCCTTGAAGATCCCGGCGACCCGGGGGATGCTGCCGTAGTGCAGGTACGCCGCCGTCAGGACGAGCATCAGCAGGAACGACGGCAAGATGAAGGCGACGACCGATACCAGGGCGCCCGGCCACCCGCGAAGCCGATAGCCCATGTGTGTCACCGCGTCGACGGCGATGGGCCCGGGCATGATCTGCCCCACCATGACCGCCTCGTCGAAGTCCTGCTGGCTGACCCAGCCTCGCCTCTGGACATACTCCGTGTGGATGAGGGCGAGCATGGGCATCGCCCCGCCGAAGCCGGTGGCGCCCACCTTGAGCAGCACGCCCGCAAGCTGCTGCAGCCGGACCCGCGTCCCCGCCGTCTCACCCCTGCCTGCGGCGTCCACCATGCGATCTCCCTTGTCTCGAGTCAGGTGCCACCGTCCATCGGTCCGCTGCCAGCCGGGATGTGCAGTCGCATGCCCCCTGCCCGCACTGACCACACCGTCCCGGGGCACGCCTTGCGATCCGTCCGCTGAGTCATGGTCTGTATAGTAGCGCAGACTGGAGAGAAAGTTGGGTCGAGTGGCCGCAAAGATCGCTCGGCAGTACCGTGTCCCAAGCGTCGCGGGGTGCCGTCCGCGTCGGTCCCGCGGGGCGGTCTTTGTCTGCCCCGCCACGCTTGACGGGGGGCGGCGATTGACTATGCTACGAAGAACACATATACAGGGCGCCGCTCGAGGCGCTGTCCGGTGGGATGGCAGGAAGGGTTGGCGGAGACGTGTTTAGCCGCACGCCGGAGAAGACTCCGGGCAATCGCTACAACCTCCAGGAGGCGGCGGGGGCCTTCGGCGACCTGGGGACGCTCATCCCCTTCGTCGTCGGCTACATCACCATCAACCAGATGGATCCGGCAGGCATCCTCGTCGCCTTCGGCGTCTTCAAGCTGTGGGCGGGCCTCTACTTCAAGACCCCGGTTCCCATCCAGCCCATGAAGGCCATCGGCACGGCGGCCATCACGCAGGGCGGGGGCATCACGCACGGTGCGATCTTTGCTTCGGGGCTCTTCACCGGCGCTGTCTGGGGGATCATGGGCCTCTCCGGCGCGGTGACCTGGATCCAGAAGATCACGCGGCGGCCGGTCGTGCAGGGCATCGTGCTCGGCCTCGGGCTTGGCTTCGTCCTGGAAGGCGTGAAGATGGCGAAGGCCGACCTCCTCCTCGCGGCCACCGCCGTGGTGCTGACGTTCGCCCTCCTCTCCTACCCGCGCGTTCCCGCCATGCTTGCCCTGCTTGCGCTCGGGGCGGTCGTCGCGCTGGTGCGCGAACCGGCGCTGCTCACCGACCTCGCGCGCATGAGCTTCCACTTCCGCCTGCCCGCCACCGGGCTGACCCAGATCGGCTGGAGCGACGTGGTCGCCGGCGTCATGGTCCTGGGCCTTCCCCAGCTGCCCCTGACGCTCGGCAACGCCATCATCTCCACCGTGGAGGAGAACAACACCCACTTCCCCGACCGGCCCATCACGGTCAAGGCCGTCGCCCTCGACCACGCAGCGCTCAACCTCGTCGGGACCGCGCTCGGAGGCGTCCCCATGTGCCACGGAGCGGGTGGCATGGCCGGGCACATCCGCTTCGGCGCGAAGACCGGCGGCGCGCTCGTGATCCTCGGGAGCCTGGTGCTCTTCGTCGGGCTCTTCCTGGCCGACTCCGTCGCCGTTCTCTTCCGGTTCTTCCCGCCGGCGATCCTGGGCGTGATCCTGCTCTTCGGTGGGTTGGAGCTGGCGGCGGGAGGGCGGTGCGGGGCGCGGAGCAAGGAGGACCGCTACATCGTCTACCTCACCGCCGGCCTCGCCATGTGGAACATGGGCGCAGCCTACCTGGCGGGCCTCCTCCTGGCCGTCGCCTACGAGCGGAGATGGCTGCGCGCCTGATCACCGTCATGCCGCCATGCAGGAGCCGCCTCCTGGACACGGCCGGGGGCGGCTATCCCGTGCCGCCTACGCGGCCCGGGGTGGCTGCCGCTCGCGGAGGCACTCACGGTGCTTCTCGTTGGTATGCTGGATGCGGGCGTCCAGGCATCGCGTCCAGGCGAAGACGTCCTCCTCCGCGCACTCGAAGACGAGTCGGTCCCGCTCGACGTGGCTCAGCTCTCGGTCCTCGCACCCGGGCAGCTCCGCCGTGGCCCGGAAGACGCGAAGCCACCCGTCGGACGGCGCCGCGCTGAGCAAGACCTCGAAGCGGTACAGGTCCTCGGAGACCTGGGCCAGCTCGCGCGGTGGCCCGACGCGGCGAATCTCGCTCATGGCGCCACTCCTCCTGTCTCCCCTCGTCACACCACCCCGACAGCCCGATGCCCTTCCTCCCGTACGCCCGCCCATCCGCGGGCGGTCAAGGGCAGCCCGGATTCTCTGCTCCAAGTCAGCCCGCTCGAACACTTCCCCGTCGGCGTACACCCGGGAAGGAGGCGCGAGGACGTGGAGGAGGTGCAGTTCGGCGCCGAAGTCGGCCGCGAATCTCATGGCATATGGCCACGCGTGCCCAGCCTGCCCGGAGAAATCCGTGGGGAACAGCATCCGTCGGATGGGTCGCATCACCGCTCTCCCGGCGCCGGGGTGCGCCTGGCCCCGGCCTCGGCGGCACTTGTCTGCCCCGTGCAGTCAGGCCACGGAGACGTGAGGAGTGCGCCGGCCCCCGAATGCCCGGCGAAAGAGGACCACCCTGTGTCCGGATGGTTTCGACCGGCGGGAGGCACAAATATGAGTAGGTCCGTGCCCTTTTGACGGAGCGGAACCAGCGCGGCGGGGTGCACAGCGGCGCCTCGGAATGGAAACCGACACCTGGTAATTTAGGCTCGGGCCGCGTTTTGTCAACGGCGGGGGGAGGGCTCAACCCCCGGCCTCGACCGGCAAGGGCTGAACCGGACCGCGCAGGGAACCGTCGCGGAGCACCACCATCCACCCGGCAGGCGGTCACTCCCTCCGGCAGGCCGCCAGTCCGGTCTCGGCTTCGCGGATGCCGAGCGAGGCCAGCGAGCGCAGCGTCAGCGTCCCGACACGATCGAAGCCACGTGCCTCCTGGAAACGGCGGAACGCCTGCTCGGTCCGGGGGCCCCAGATCCCGTCGATCCGGCCGTCGTAGTAGCCGCGCCGGTACAGCTCCTCCTGGATCTGTTCGACGACCGCGGGCTGCAGCACCCGAGCCGCGCGGGAGATGGGCGGCCGCTCTTGCGAATCCCCGCACGGGTCGGCGGCCGCCGGGCCTTGGACGAGAAACAGCGCGGAGAGAATCAGGGTTAACGTTGCAGCGACGGGTCTCATCGTTCCTCCATGCCTGCCTGCTGCAGGGAGGGGACGACCTCTGCCCTCAGCGCGGACGGGATACGAGGGGCAGGGCGAGCAGGGCGACGGCGCTGAAGACCGCCCCCGCGCCGAAGGTGGCGGCGGGTCCCAGGGCCGACCACAGCCAGCCGGCCAGGGCGCTGGCGGCGAGGAGCGCGACCCCGGTGACGAGATGGAAGAGCCCGAAGGCCGTCGCCCGGACGGCGGGCGGCGCCGCCTCGGCGACCAGGGCGGCGAGTAGGCCCTGGGTCATTCCCATGTGAAGCCCCCACAAGCCGGTCCCGAGAAACACCGCCCGGACGTCCCCGGCCGCGGCCAGAACCAGATCGGCGAGGACCAGGACCGCCACGCCGATGCCGAGGAGTCCGCGGCGTCCCAGCCGGTCTGAGAGGCGGCCGGCGGGGTAGGCGGACCCGGCGTACACGACGTTCATCACGACCAGCACCGCGGGGACCAGCGCCACCGCCAAGCCAACCGTCTGCGCGCGCAGGATCAGGAAGGCCTCGCTGAAGCGGGCCAGGGTCATCAGCACGGCGACCGCCATGGCCGCCCAGTAGGTCGCATCCAGCTGCCGCATCTCCACGACGGCAAGCGCGGGCCGGCGCTTTTCGCCGGACGGTCGGTCCGCGGGCTCCGTCACGCCGAGCACGATCAGGGCGACGGCCAACCCGGCCGGCACGGCGGCCAGCCAGAAGGCAAGCCGGAAGGCGTCGTGGGTCAGCGCCATCACCGGCATGGCGAGCAGCGGGCCGGCGAACGCGCCCACTGTGTCCAGGCTCTGCCGGAGGCCATAGGCCGCGCCGAGCAACGGCTGCGGAGTCACGTCTGCGACGAGTGCGTCTCGCGGCGCGCCGCGGATGCCCTTGCCCACGCGGTCGGTGACCCGGGCCCCCACCACCCATGCCACCGACGGCGCGAGGGCGAAGACCGGCTTCGTCAGGGCGGACAGGCTGTACCCCACGAGGACGAGGGGCTTCCGCCGCCCGACCCAGTCGCTCAGCGAACCCGAGAAGAGCCTGGTGATCGAGGCGGTCGCTTCCGCGAGGCCCTCGATGATGCCAACGGTGAGCGCGCTCACCCGCATGGTCGCAACGAGGAACACCGGCAGCAGGCTGTGGACGATCTCGGAGGAGATATCCATGAGCATGCTGACGAGCCCCAGCACCCACACGGTCGCCGGGACCGCGCCGTGGCCCGTCCGTCCGTCCCCGTTTCGCCCCATCCGGCCACCCCCTGGAATCCGGCCCTGCCAGGGTTCTTCCACCCCGGGACACGGCATGGTTCGCAGATGGTACGGCTCGGAGCGGGCCGACGCAATCATTAGCGTGTGCGGCGAGACAAGAGAGGCCGGGCAAGGCTGGCAGCTTCCCGGTACCAAGACGCCCGTGCTGGCAAGCCGCTTGCCCGGACGTCGTCACACGGGCGCCTGGATCGCCTCGGCAACAGGCACGTGCGCAACCCGGTTGCCAAGCTCGCACGCCGGCTTCCCCCCTCCTGCGCCGCTGTAGGCCCGCGTGACGGCGCGTCAGGAGGCGCGCTCGCCAGCACGTCCAGGACGGCGCGCATGAAACCCTGCGCCAGGTTCTCGAAGTCCACGAAGACCCCCAGCGTTTTCTCGTCGGCCATCGTCTCATTCACCGGAGAAGGCCGAGGAACACCGCCGGCAGCCCTGCCCTCGACAGCAGAGACCTCGTTAGCCGCCGGCTGCTCGCACCAGGTACACGCCCGCCGCGAAGGCAAAGAAGAGGGCGGCAACGGAGGCGCCAGCCATAACCCAGGCTGGCGGATGGAAGTCGCGCGGGAGCAGCCGGTGGTTCGTGAGCAGCGTGAGGACCGCCACCAGCGGGATCTGGGCCGCCTCGATGCCCCCGGCGAGCTGCAGGAGCCGGACGGGCTGGCCGACCATGAGGAAGAGCACGATCGGCGCCGCCGTCGCGAGGACCAGGAGGTAGCCCGTTCGGAGGCTCTCCTCCGCGACCCCCCACTCCCTCGTCAGCAGGAGTCGCGTCCCGTGGGCAAAGAGTCGGGCGAAGCCGTCCTGGACGGAAAGCAGCGTCCCGCAGAAGCCGATGAAGATCCCCAGGAGCATCAGCCAGAACCCCGCCGGCCCCCATGGATCCCGGCTCGGCATCGACCTTCTCCCTCGGTCTCCT
>JBHGAX010000026.1:0-19432 GCA_041946635.1 Methylomirabilales bacterium (SeqCode) | reverse complement strand
TCGGCTACCTGCTGGCCACGCCGCCCTACGTCGCCGGCATCATGCTGATCCACGGCGGCGCGGCCTGGCGCCGGCACGTCCTGCCGCCCCTCCTCCTGACCGCCGCCGTCTACGCCGCCTTCCGGTTCGGGCTCCTCATCCCCGTGCCCGACGGCCTGCTGGAGCGGTGGCTGCCATGGTGAGGCGGCCATGAGCCTCCTCGACGGCCTGGCCGCGGGCTTCGCGGGCGCGCTGGAGGGCCCGCGCCTCCTGGTCATGCTGGGCGGCGTCGCCTGGGGCATCGTGGGCGGCGCCCTGCCGGGGATCAGCGGGGCGGTGGCCATGGCGCTGGCGCTGCCCTTCACCGTCGCCATGGACGCCGCCACGGCGCTCGTCATGCTGGCCGGCGTGTGGGCGGGCGCGAACTACGGCGGCTCGATCCCCGCGATCCTGATGCGCATGCCCGGCACCCCCGCCTCGGCGGCGGCCCTGCTGGACGGCTGGGAGCTGACCCGCCAGGGCAAGGCCGCCAAGGCCCTCGGCGTCTCGCTGGTGTGCGGGACCATCGGCGGCCTGGCCAGCATCCTGGTGCTCATCGCCCTGGTGCTGCCCCTGGGCGGCCTGGTCCTCCACTTCGGCTCGCCCGAGGTGTTCGCCCTCGCCATGTTCGCGCTCACGCTGCTGGCGGGGCTGTCCGAGGCCAGCTTCCTCAAGGGCCTGGCCTCCGGCTTCTTCGGCCCTGCTCACGACCATCGGGCTGGACACGCTCACGGGGTCCCTGCGCTTCACGTTCGGCCGGCCCGAGCTGCTGACCGGGATCGACGTGGTGGCCGCCATGGTGGGGCTCTTCGCCGTGGCGGAGATGCTGGAGCGCATCGCCCACCCGGGCGGCGCCCCCGTGGTGGCCGCGGAGCGCGCCCGCACCGCCTTCCCCACGCTGCAAGAACTGAAGGAGCTGTGGCCGGCGACGCTGGTGGGCACGGTGGTGGGCCTGGTGGTGGGGGTGATGCCGGGCGCCGGCGCCACCGCCTCCTCCTTCGTGGCCTACAACGAGGCGCGGCGGTGGTCCCGGCGGCCGGACCTCTTCGGCAAGGGCTCGATGGAGGGCGTGGCCGCGCCCGAGACGGCCAACAACGCGGTGCAGGGCGGGGACCTGGTGCCCACGCTGGCCCTGGGCATCCCGGGGTCCAACTCGGCCGCCATCATGCTGGCCGCCCTGGTTCTCCACGGCATCCAGCCGGGCCCCTTCCTCCTGTCCAAGCACGCCGAGCTGGTCTACACGCTCTTCGCCGGCCTCATCCTGGTCAACCTGCTGATGATCCCGGTCGGCCTGGTCATCCTGCGCCTGTGCCTGCTGGCCCTGCGCCTGGCCGAGCCGGTCCTGGTGGCGGCCGTGCTGGCGCTCGTGGTCATCGGCACCTACGCCGCCGAGCTGCACATCCTGAACCCCTGGATGGCGCTCGCCTTCGGCGTGCTGGGCTACGGGATGCGCCGCACCGGCTTCTCGGCGGCGGCCACCGTCCTGGGCATGGTGCTGGGCGTCATGGCCGAGAGCGAGCTGCGGCGCTCGCTCATCATCTCGCACGGCAGCTGGACCATCTTTGCCACCCGGCCCGTGAGCGCCGCGCTGCTCCTCCTCACGGCCGGCGTGCTGCTGTATCCCCCCGCGCTGGGCGCCGTGCGCTGGCGGCGAGCCCGCCGCGGGAAGGCCGGCCCGGCCCGCGCACGGCGCGCGGACGCCGCCTGAATACGGAGGCCCGAGATGCGTACCCGCTCGATCGTCCCCGGCATGTTCGCGCTCGTGGCCCTGGCCGCCCTCCTCGCCGGCCTCGCGGCCGCGCAGGGCCGCCCCGACTTCCCGACCCGCCCCATCACCTTCATCGTCGGCTTCGCCCCGGGCGGCGGGGCGGACGTGTTCGCCCGCGCGCTGGCGGACGCCGCCCGGACGGTCTTGCCCTACCCCCTCGCGGTGGAGAACCGGCCGGGGGCCGGCGGCACCGCGGCGGCCGCGTACACCGCCGCCCGGCCGGCCGACGGCCACACCGTGCTCTTCGCGCACGCCGGCTCCTCCATCATCACGCCGATCATCACCAACCAGCCCGCCCTGAAGTGGGACGCCTTCGAGCCGGTGGCGCGCATCCACGCCGAGGAGGAGTGGCTGTTCGCCCACCCCGACGCCCCCTGGAAGACGATCGACGAGGTCGCGGCGCACGCCAAGGCGAACCCGAAGAAGCTCCGGGTCGCGGGATCCGCCATCGGCGGGATCGACAGCTTCGTGGTCCTCTCGTGGGAGAAGGCGGCCGGCATCGACGTGGAGTACATCCCGCACGAGGGCGGCGGGCCGGCCACGCTGGCCTTCCTGGGCAGGAACGCCGAGCTGCTGGTGGGCAACGTCTCGGAGGTGGTGCAGCACGTCGAGGCCCGGAAGATGGTCCCGCTGGCCGTGGCCAGCGAGAAGCGGAGCCCCATCTTCCCGGACGTGCCCACGCTGCGCGAGAAAGGCTGGGACGTCGTCATGCTGCAGTGGCGGAGCGTCCTGGCCCCCAGGGGGACCCCGCCCGCGCGCACGGCGGCCCTGTCCGAGGCGTTCCAGAAGGCCATGGCCACGGCGTCGTGGAAGGCGTTCAACCGGAACGCCAAGGCCGTGGACGCCTACCTGGGCCCCGCCGACTTCCGGAAGTTCCTGGCCGGGGAGGAGGAGGGCTTCGGCAAGATCATCGACCAGCTGGGCCTGCGGAAGAAGTAGCGGAGGAGGCCGGTCGCGGCGTCCCGCTGCGAGCCCGCAGGATTCACGAACGCGAGCGCCCGTGAATACTGCGCCCGCCGGTGCGGCCTCTTCACGGTTCTTTCGTGAATAGGCCGGGCTAGCGCTCGCCGTGGAAGAAGCGGTTCCAGTGCTCGGTCTGCTGGCGCCCCATGGTCCGGTTCACCGCCGGGAAGCTGTCGGCCGACACGCCGCCCGGTCCCGCCATCCCGGATTCCCCGGCCACCAGCGCGCGGAAGTACTGCCGCTGGACCGCCTGCGCGCCCAGGAGCGAGCCGATGCAGTAGAGCGCCAGGCCGAAGCCCATGCCGTGCAGCTCGCGGGGGGTCTTGTAGGGCGTCTTGGGGCTGCCCTCGATCATGTTCGCCACCGACAGGACCTTCGAGCCCTTGAACTCCGCGGCCGCCCGGGCCAGCTGCGCCTCGGTCTCGGGCGCCTCGATGAACACCAGCTTCGCCCCCCCCTCCGCGTAGCGGTGCGCGCGCCGCACCGCCTCCTCGAAGCCCGCGGCCGCGATGGCGTCCGTCCGCGCCATGACGCAGAAATCCGCCTGCGCCGCGGCGTAGCTCACCGCGGGCGCCAGGCGCAGGGCCAGCATCTCCTCGGCCGAGACGATGGCCTTCCCGGCCCCCAGGGCCCCGGCCATGTGGCCGCAGCTCTTGTTGATGGCGTGCTGGTCCTCGATCTGGACGTACTGCCCGCCCTGCTTGTGCACCTGCCGGCAGGTGAGGAGGACGGAGGCGGGCTCGCTGCCGTAGCCGGTGTCGACGTCCACGCCGAGGGGCAGGGCCGGCCGGCCGGTCTCCAGCGCCGCCATCCAGGTCGCCTGCTCGATCAGGTCCGTGTGGCGGACGATCTCGTGCCGCAGGATGTAGCCCAGGTCGGGCAGGCCGTGCGAGGCGGCGCACAGGTAGCCCGAGACGAACGTCACGAACCCGCCGATGAAGTCCGGCACGGCCTTCCGGTCGGTCATCTCCGCCACCACGTGGTGGAGGAGGCGGGCCTCCGCGCCGTCCGCCACGCCGATGCCCACCAGGATGCGGCCGTCGCGCTGCGCCATCATGTCGCGGAGCGACAAGCGCGCTGCATTCCAGTGCGGGGTGTCTGCCATGTCAGCGTCCTCTGCCCGGGTCTCCGGGGTGCATGGGGGGAACCGACGCCGCGCGGGCCGCGGGCGCCGCCAGGCGCCGCGCCGGCCGCCGCAGATCGTGTCCTTGTACCACAGGCATGCCCCCCGCCGCAAACTTGCACGGGAAGGCGGACGGGCCGGCTCCGCCCTGCGGCCCGGCCGCCTCGTGCGTGGTACACTCGCCCGCCGACGACGCCGAGGGCAACGCTTCGAAGCGAGGAACGGCCGCATGCGGACGACCACGGGACTCGACGAGAAGATCGTCGTGAAGAGCGCCGAGGACGCCCGCCGCCTGGGCGAGCTCCTCGCCCCCTGGCGCTGACTGGATCGCTCCCACGAGGGACACGAAGAGCACGAAGGACTACCTCCGGGGGTCACCCCTTCGTGACCTTCGGGTCCTTCGTGGTGAGACGGCTCTTCGCGAGGAGCGCGATCAGAACGTGTGGCCTTTTTGCTCGGGGACCAGGAAGGGCGGCTGGCGGCCTTCCAGGCAGGCGCGGACGTTCTCGACGCAGCGCTCCGCCATGCGCCGCCGGGTCTCCCAGGTCGCGGACGCGCAGTGCGGCGTGAGGAGGAGGTTCGGCGCCGCGAGCAGCGGATGGTCCAGCGGGAGGGGCTCCGGCTCGCACACGTCCAGGGCGGCGCCCGCGATGATGCCCTGCTCCAGCGCCTCGATCAGCGCCGCCTGGTCGATGACCCCGCCGCGGCTGGTGTTCACCAGGAGGGCCGAGCGCTTCATCATGCGGAGCGCCTCGCGGCCCACCAGCTTCTCGGTCGCGGGCATGAGCGGGACGTGCACCGACACCACGTCGGAGCGCCGGAGCAGGTCCTCGAAGCCGACCGCCGCCAGCCCGTAGGCCGCCTCCAGGTCGGGGCGGCGCACGATGTCGTGGTAGAGCATCTGCACGCCGAAGCCGTGGCCCCGCCTGGCCGCCTCGGCGCCGATGCGGCCCAGCCCGAGGAAGCCGATCGTCTTCCCGGCCAGGTCCCATCCGAAGGGGAAGGCCCGCTGGCGCGTGCCCCACTCGCTCCGGCTGTACCGGTCCCCCTCCGGGATGCGCCGCATCCAGCCGAGGATCAGCGCCCAGGTGAGGTCGGCCACCGCCGTGCTCAGGACGTCGGGCGTGTGCGCCACGTAGACCCGCTGCGCCGTGCAGGCCGCGACGTCCACCGAGTCGTAGCCGACCCCGTACCGGGCCACGATCCGGAGCCTGGGCGCCTGCGCCAGGTACGCGGCGTTCACCTGCTCCTGGCCCGTCACCACCGCCCACGCCTCCGCCCGCTCCCGCGCGTAATCGCCCGCCACGTACTCGACCTCGCCCACATCGCGCAAGGTCGCCGCCACGTCTTCCGGAAAATTGACCTTCCCCACGCTCACCAGCACCCTCGGCTTCCCGCTCATCGCGCCTCCTCGTGCCCCTGCCTCGCTTCCCTGGCTCTCCGCCCCCTCGGCGGCGCCTACCCTGCCGCGGAATGGCGTGGCTGTCAAGCACCGGCGAGGACGAACCGCAGAGACGGCGAGGCCCGGGCTGAGCCGTTTTCAGCAGTTGCCCATGGGCCGGCTGGCCCACCCACGCCGGCGTGAGAATGCCCCTCGACGTCGCGGCGCGGAGCCTGCCCCGAGCGCGACGCGGGGCTCGGGACGAACGGCCTTACTCCGAAACCTTTGCGGCTTGGCGTCTTGGCGTGAGACGGTATTGTGAAAGCAGCCGGGCTAGCGCTCTGGCTGGAGCGAGGCCACCACCTGCCAGGTGAAGGCCGTGGTGAGGGCGACTTCCTTCACGCAGGCGGCCGTGAGGCGCGCCGGGTAGACGCTCCAGAGGCGGCCGGTGCGCACGTTTTCCCAGGTCCGGCTCCAGAGCCGGCGGAGATCCTGGCGCGAGTAGACCACGCGCCGGCCGAGGGCATCGAACCTGCCGTGGAGCAGGTGCAGCCGGGGGGGCAGCTCCTCGCGGAGGCGCGCGTAGACGTCCCGCCACTCGCGGACCTGCGGGGTCCGCCGCGCTTCCTGCGCCAGCGCGGTCAGCCGCTCCAGCCACCCCTCCGCGCAGCGGGGATCGCCGGCCACGCGCCGGTACACCTTCTGCAGCCGGACCTCCAGGCGCCCCCAGCGCGCCAGGAACCGATCCAGGTCCTGCGGGCCGAGCAGGATCCTGGCGGCCAGGTCCTCGAAGGGGTCCAGGAGCGCGCGGGCCCGCGCGGGGAGACCGGCCCGCACCTCGGCGTAGGCCCTCTGCCACTCGGGGATCTTCAGCGCCTGCCAGATCTCGCCCTGCAGCCGCTCGACCTCGGCGATCACCCGGCGCTCGCGCTCGCTGCGCGGCCGGGTCGCCAGCCAGATCTCCTCCATCTCCTTGAGGAGCCGGAGCCAGGACGCCAGCAGGCGGAACACCTCCCGGGTCCGCTTCCACGCGTGCACCGGCCAGGAGTCCACCGCGAAGCCGGGCCGGCGGGCGCAGCGGTCTTTCAGCCGGAAGAAGCCGGCGATCATGGGATGCTCGCGCTCGATCAGCGCGGCGTTCTTGTACCAGAGGTAGACGAAGAAGAGGTTCCAGTAGACGGAGGGGAGGTGGCTCCAGCGGGCCAGGACCCGGGTGAGGTGTTCCTTGCTGTAGAAGGCCTGCCAGGCGTTGCGATACGCCTGCGTCCACTCCTCGGCGCTCATGTGCGGGTGCCGGATGGTGGCGTGGAAGGAGTCCCGCTTGTTGAAGTCCGGGTCCATCCACTCGCCGCGCTTCTTCATCTCGGCGTGGTCCTGGGAGCCCGGGATCGGCGTGAGCATGAAGAACGAGGCCTGATCCGGCTGGATCTCGTCCATCAGGTACTGCACGTCGCGCGGCACCTGCTCCGCCGTGTCGAAGGGCAGCCCGATGATGTACGCGGCGTGCACCACGACCCCCGCGTCATGCCACTCGCGGATGATCTCGCGGTAGGCCTCCACCTTGTTCTGGCCCTTGCTCTCCACCTTCAGGTTCTGCGGGTTGACACTCTCCATGCCCATGAAGACCTGGGTACAGCCGGCCTCTGCGGCCAGCCGGACGAAGTCCTTGGGCTTCCGGGCCAGGTCCACCTGCATCATGAACGTGACCTTGATGCCCTCCTCCCTCCGCAGGCGGATCAGCGCCTCGAAGGTCTCGCGCCAGGTCTTCTTGCGGGCGAAGTTGTCGTCGGTGAAGAAGTAGAAGTCGATGCCGTGCTGGCGGTAGTTCGTGCGCACCAGCTCCGCGATCGCCTCCGGGGTCCGCTCGCGCATGGTGCGGCCCTGGACGTTGATGATGGAGCAGAAGCTGCACGTGAAGGGGCAGCCGCGCGACGTCTCCACGGTGCCGAAGGACGACCGGGCGAAGTGCTTCATGGTCGCCGGGCTGGTCACGGGGAGGGGCGCGCTCCGGATGTCCACCAGGCTCTTGAGGTCCTGGGCGAAGGAGTAGAGGGGCCTGGCCTGCCCGTTGAGGACGTCGGCCAGGATGCCCTCCCAGCATCCCTCCACTTCCCCGGACACGACGATGATCCCCTCGCGGATCAGGGTCTGGATGTCCGGCTCCTGCGCCGACAGCATGTTGACGGTCCCGCTGGTGTGGAAGCCTCCCATGAGGACGTCCAGCCCGCGCGCGCGGAATTGCCGGCCCAGGTCCAGGGCCCGCGGGAACTGGTTGGTCTGGACCCCGACCAGGCACACCACCAGCTTGGTATCCCGGGCGCGCGCCCAGGAGAGGATCTTCCTGACCGGCACCTTCTGGGTCGTCTCGTCGAAGGTGTCCACGCGGATGGCGATGTCGCCCAGCCGGCCTCGCCGGGCGACGTCCACCGTCAGGCCGTGCAGCACGTTCAGGGTGTTGCTCGGGAGCACGCCCCTCCAGAAGCGGATGACGTACCCGTCGTCGTCGTACTTCGAGGGCTTGATGAGCACCAGCCGGAGCGTGGTGTACCGCCGGGCGGCGGGGAGCAAGGGCGACGGCGGACCGCACGAACTCCCAGGTGCGGGAACGACGGGCAGCGCAACGTCGCGGCGAACATCGGTGTGCATGGTCCCTCTCGGAGGCGCTGGGAGCCCTCTCGTTGCTCGTACCTGGGATGGACGGGGAGCCCAAGCGGGGGCCGGATCGGCGGCTTCCTGCCATGGATGCACGAAGAAAAGATATGGGATTGCCGCACTCCCGTTTGGGAAACGTACTCGAGCGGGCGGGGGATGTCAAGGGCAATGCGGGTGCTAGGCGGGGGCAGGAGCCGCGGTACGGCTCCCGCCCCGTCGGTCAGTGGCGGCCGCTGACCCGCTCCCAGCCGTAGCGGATGGCGTCCTTCACGCCCTCCCAGTCGCTGCTCGGGTGGTCGCGCAGGTAGCTGGCCCGCATGTCGGCTTCGACCTCGAACCACGACCGGCCGCGATACCGGGGATCGCTCGCCATGCGGTGCCCGTACTGGTAGGCCGGCTCCATGGTGTTCCACTGGGCGCCCGAGTGCGCATACTTCGTCTCGTAGTCCCGGCGACAGTCCGCCTGGTACTCCGACCATGCGCCCGTTCCGGCCGTGCCGGCCCCGGCACCGACCCCGCTCATCCTCGTGCCCGCGCCGCTGGCCCCCGTCTCCGCCGCGGGCCTCCGGCCGGCTCCCCGGGCGCCCTCGTGGGCCTCCTCGTCCGCGGACGCCTCGCCCGTCGTCGAGATGTCGTGCGCGCCGGTCCGCTCCAGGATGTCCTCGACCCGGTCTTCCTCGTCCGAGGTGGAGCAATGCACCGAGAGGAGGATCCCGCCTTCCTTCACCCGGCCCTCGTACCGCTTGGCCTCGTACTCCGGGATCCCGAGGCCGACGAGCGCGCCCGTCAGGCCTCCCACGGTCCCGCCGACGCCCACGCCCGCGAAAGCGGCCATGATGGGCCCGGCCGCGATGAAGGGGCCGACGCCGGGGATCGCGAGGCTCCCGATGCCGGCGAGCCAGCCCAGCGTGCCGCCGATCACCGCGCCGGATGCCGCCCCCGCGGCCGTCCCCTCGGGCGCCTTGGTGCCCTTCTCGTGGGCGAACTCCCGGGTCTGGCTGCCTTCGGAGAAGAGCACGGAGATGTCGTTGTTGCTGAAGCCCGCATCCCGCAACGCCTGAACGCCGCGCTCCAGGTCGGTGCGCGAGCGGTAGATTCCCAGCACGGATCTGTTTCGTGCCATGACGACGCTCCTTTCGAGTTCCCAACGCTGGCTGCGTGCCCTTCGTGCTGACGACGGCTCTCGGCGCTAGCCCTGCTTCTCGGCCTTTCGCGGCGTCTCGCCCTGCTTCTGGGCGATGCTGATCTCGCTCGTCACGTTGCCGTCACCGGCGACCTGCGTCGCCTTCGCCTCGATGGCCCTCTTCTCTTCCTCCGACCGTACGGGGCCCTTCAGCGTGACCTTCCCGTCCTGGGCAATGATCTTGACGTTTCGTGCGTACGTGGACAGGGACTTGTCGTCCGTGATCGCCTTCCGAATACGCCGGCTCAGCTCACGGTCCGCGCGATTCTCCTTCTGCTGGTCCGCCGTGGGGCCGCGATCCCCCTTGTTCGTCCTGGTGTTGTCCGGCGCGGCCGGCTTGTCCTGGGGGAGGCCCGGCGCCGCCGCTGCGAGCCAGATCCCGGCGCCGAGGAGCGCCGATGCCATGATTTTCCTGCCGAAGCGCATCTCATCCTCCTGTCCGCGAGGCTCCACGGTGTAAGGAAAGCTCCACCGCCGTGCCAGCGCGGTCCGCGCAGAGCAAGCACGCGCCGTACCAACGGCCGGGAGGCGCGATGGACGCCGAAACGCGATGTTGCACGCCCCGGGCCTCGGTGAGGGTGGAAGGATTACGGGAAGGGTGAAATGTTTACGCGGGACGCGGCAGCAGCCGGTTCTTCGCACGCTGGGCCGGACAAGGACCGGAGACCCCTTGCGGCGGCACACGACCAAGCCATACTCTTCTTGGATCAGCGCCGCATCCACGAACGGTGAGGACAAATCTCCAATCTGCAATCGCATGATCCCCGCCGTCTCGGTCGTCCTGCCCGCCCACAACGCCGCCGGGTGCATCGGCCGCGCGGTCACCTCCATCCTCCGGCAGGGCCTGGCCGACTTCGAGCTGATCCTCGTGGACGACGGCTCCGCGGATGGCACGGCCGAGGCCGCCCGGGCCGCCGCCCGCGGCGACGCGCGCCTCCGGCTGCTCCGGAGGCCGCACGGCGGCATCGTGGCGGCGCTGAACGCCGGCCTGGCGGCCGCGCGGGCTCCCGTGGTCGCGCGGATGGACGCGGACGACGAGGCCCTGCCCGATCGCCTGGGCGCGCAGCTCGCCCTGCTCCGCGCGCGGCCGGAGATCGGGGTGGCGTCCTGCCTGGTGGAGTTCGGCGGCGATCCGCTCGCCGCCCGCGGCTACGCCCTGCACGTGGAGTGGATGAACGGGCTGCGCGAGCCGGAGGCCATCGCCCTGAATCGCTTCATCGAGTCGCCCCTGGCGCACCCCAGCGCGATGTTTCGCCGCGAGCTGCCGGAGCGCCACGGCGGCTACGCCGAGACGGGCGGGCCGGAGGACTACGAGCTGTGGCTGCGGTGGATGGATGTCGGGGTGCGCTTCGCCAAGGTGCCGCGCGTGCTCCTCCGCTGGAACGACCCGCCCGGCCGCCTCTCGCGCGGGGATCCCCGCTACCGGGTGCAGGCCTTCTACGCGTGCAAGTGCCGCTACCTGGCCCGCTGGATCCGGCGCATGGCGGCCGGCCTGCCGGTGCTGCTGTGCGGGGCCGGGCGCACGACGCGCCAGCGCTTCGCCGGGCTCGAGCGCGAGGGGGTCCCCCTCGCAGGCTTCATCGACGTGGACCCGCGGAAGGTCGGCCGGAGGGTGGGCGGGCGGCCGGTCCTGCCGGTGTCCGGGATCCCGGCCCCCGGCACCTGCTTCATCATCGGCGGGGTGGGCACGCGGGGCGAGCGGGAGCAGATCCGCGGCATGCTGGCGGCGCGGGGCTACGGCGAGGGCGTGGATTTCCTGATGGCCGCCTGAGCCCGCGGCGGGGCCGCCAGGCTCGCCCGCCAGGATCGTCCCCTCGCCCCCCAAGGGGGCAGAGGGGCGGGGGAGGAGGGACCTGCCGGGCCCTTCACGCCGTGCGGAGCCGGAACAGGCGCACGACGGCGACCGCCGCCAGCGGCAGGGCCAGGCCGACCAGGGTTGCGGTGATGAGGAGGACCCCGACTTCGCCATAGTCGGCCGGCACCCGCACCAGGCCCGTGGCCGGGTCCCGCACCTCGCGCGTCACGGTGTAGATCTGGTTGAGGTACTTCGTCCCCAGCTGCGAGGCGGAGAGCGCCAGGTTGGCGAAGGAGGCCATCACCGCAAAGTAGGTGGCCTTCAGGTTCTTGGGCGCGGAGTTGGCGATCCAGGCGAGCATGGGGATCATGGCGATCTGCCCGAGCGGCGACTCCAGGGCCGTGTCGATCAAGGCGATGAAGCGCGCGTCCACCACGCCGCCCGTGTGGGCCGCCGTCCACTCGTGCAGCCCGTAGTACATGCCGATGGTCGGCGCGGCCAGCGTCGCGCCCGCGAGGCTGAGCACGACGATGATGTAGGCGATGGACCGCTCCGCCATGAAGCGCCGAAAGATGAACATGCCGAAGAGCGTCAGGACGGACGCGACCAGCGACAGCCGGGCCAGGAACGACTGGTCGAATCCCAGGACGTCGATCATCCACCAGGTGGTGCCCGCGCCCGTGCCGGGCATGGCGCGGTAGACGAAGAGCACGAGCGCGGTCGAGACCAGCACCTCCCGGGCCTCCGGCTCCAGCTCGCGCGCCAGGCGCCAGAGCAGGACCAGGATCACCGCGAAGGAGCCCAGGAAGATCAGCTCCTGCCCGCGCGGCACGCCGCCCAGGCCCACCCCGAAGGTCACCGCCACGAAGCCGAGGCTGCCGCCCAGCACCCACCAGTTCGGGCTCGTGGCCCCCTCGTCGCGGACGGCCAGGAGCTGCGCCACCGCCTCGGCCGGCAGGCCCTGGCGCTTCAGCCGGGCGGCCTGCCGCCGGCGCAGCACGCCCGCCAGGACGACGCCCGCCACGGAGGTCGCCGGGATGCTCAGCGCCAGCGCGTAGATCTCGGCGTAGAGCGCGGCCTTCTGCGGCGCGGGCAGGGACTCCGCGTCGTAGAACCAGTACAGGTTCGCCACGGCCACGAGCACGGTGCCGCCGATGATCGCCACCCGCCCGAGCGTCTGCATGGTGGTGTGCATGAGCTTCCGGGCGTCCGCGTCGTAGGGCCGGCCCTGCTCGTCCACCCGCGGCACGGCCTCGACCGTCATGGCGTCGGCCACGGCGTCCTGCAGCATGTAGCCGGTGGGGGCCAGGAGGGTCGAGAGCACGAACCAGTGCTCCGCCGTCATCACCGCCCGCATGGCGTCCGGCTGGGCCAGCAGCCCCACCATGATGAGCAGGCTGGTGGCGATCAGCCCGGCCCCCGCCCAGACCAGGGCCGCCTTCCAGCGCCAGATGAGGTCCACGACGTGGCCGACCGGCATCTTCAGCGCCCAGGGGATGCCGGCCCAGAACCCGAGCGCGGCCAGGAACTCGGCGGAGATGCCCAGGTGCTCCTTCACGAAGAAGGTGCCCACGATGCCCGTGAGCCCCGAGACCCCCGCCGCCAGGTACACCATGAGCGGCGGCAGGTACGAGAGCCGCAGCTCCCGCGCCAGGGCGAGGATGTTGCGATCGATCCAGCGCAGCATGCGTTCGTGCTCCGACACGCGGGATTCGGGCCGGGCCCCTCCGTGGCCGCGGCCTTCGCGCCGCAATCCGCTCCATCGTCCAGGCCGGAGGTTCGGGCTGTCAAGCCTAAAGGCGGCGCGGGGCGCCGCCGCCGGTTTTCCCCTTGACGGCGCCCGGGGGTCTCGGATACCGTCCGCCCTCGCGGAACAGCCCCCGGCGCACGGGCCAGCACGGCAGCACAGTGAGGTTGACGCACCGCCAGCGCATGACCTCCTCGGGGCACGTCCCAGGAGGTCGTTGTGTTTCCGCGGCCCGCTCACCACGCAGGGAAAGGAGATGCCCCATGAGACCTCGAGGGATCCTCGCGTGCCTGGCAGTGCTCCTCGGTCTGCTGCTGGTCGCCGGGGCCGCCGGCGCCGTGGAGAAGGCGGCGGACGGCAAGATCGTCATGCGGCTGGCCCATTCCAGCCCCACCGGCAACCCCACCGACACCGCGGCCAAGAAGTGGGCCGAGCTGATCAACCAGCGGACGGGGGGGAAGGTCGAGATCCGGATCTTCCCCAACGAGCAGCTGGGCAGCGAGAAGGCCTGCCTGGAAGGGGCGGTGCTCGGCACGATCGACATCTCCCTGAACGACGCCGCCTACGTGGCGGACCTCTACCCGGCGGCCGGCGTCTTCGACTTCCCCTTCACCTTCCGGGACTGGGACCACTACGCGGCCATGCTGAAGAGCCCGATCTTCGGCGAGGTGGCCGCCCTCGTGGAGAAGGAGGTCGGCGCCAAGCCGCTGGCCATCTGGATCTACGGGCGCCGCATCATGAACAGCAAGAAGCCGGTGCGCTCGCCGGCAGACGCCAAGGGCATGAAGATCCGGACCCCGCCCTCCGAGCTGGCGCAGGAGAACGCGCGCGTGCTGGGCGGCATTCCGGTGACGATCGCCTTCAGCGAGACCTACATGGGCCTGAAGCAGGGGCTGGCCGACGCGGCGGAGAACCCCTCCACCGCCATCTACGACCAGAAGTGGTACGAGGTGACCAAGTACCTCTCGCTGACCCACCACGTCTGGAACAACGAGATCCTCACCATGAGCAAGAAGGCGTGGGAGACGCTGAGCCCCGAGCAGCAGAAGATCGTGCGGGAGACGAGCAGCGAGATGGGCGTCTACCGGATGCAGCTGCAGCGCCAGCTGGAGGTCAGCCGCCTGGAGGACCTGAAGAAGCAGGGCATGGAGGCCGTCACCCCCGCCAGCATGGCCCCCTTCCAGGCGCTGGCCGCGGACATCAAGAAGAAGTACGCGGCCAAGTACGCCAAGTACGACTGGGCCAAGTGGCATGACCGCGTGATGGCCATCAAGTAGCCTTCGCGTCCGGCCGCGCCGGCCGCCATGCGCCGCCGCAGCCCGAGGGACCCGGTCCGCCGGCCCTCGGGCTGCGCCGCGTCCGCCGCGGCCCGGCGGCCGCGCCCCGCAAGCGAGGTGGATGGGTGAAGGTCCTGGAGAAGCTGGCCGGCGCGGCGGATCGCCTGCTGACCGTCTGGATCGTCAGCGCCCTCGTGGTCATGGTGCTGACCATCGTCAGCGACGTCTTCCTCCGCGAGTCCATCAGCTACCCCCTGATCTGGAACCTGGAGGTGGCGCAGTACTGCCTGACCAACCTGACGTACGTGGGCGCGGCCCTGGCCTTCCGGCGCCGGGCCCACATCTCCATCAACTCGCTGACCTCGCTCCTGCCCGCGCGCGCCCAGCAGTGGGTGGATGTCGCCGGCCGGGCCGTGCTCTTGCCGTTCCTGGGCGTGCTGGTCTACTCCGGCGTGCAGATCCTGCAGAAGGCCAAGGGGGTGACCCCGACGCTGCGGCTCCCCATGTGGATCTACTACTTCCCCATCTTCATCGGCTCGGTCCTGATCGCCTTCTACGCCGTCGTCCAGATCCTGGAGGCGGTGGCCGCGCTCAGATCCTCGGGGGGGACGCCCCAGGCGGGAGCCGCGACCCCGCCCGGCGCCATCTAACGGCCTTCAGGTCACCGCTGCGGGGGCGCGAGGTCCGGTCCCGGGGTCCCCCGGCAAGACCACGGCGCGGGAGAGAACGACATGCTGGTCGGCGGGTTGGTGCTGCTCTTCCTGGTGCTCCTGGCGCTGAACATCCCGGTCAGCTTCGTCCTCCTCATCATCTCCACGATCTACGTCATCGAGAAGGACGTCCCGCTGGCCGTGCTGGGCCACGTCCTCACCACCTCGACGGACAGCTTCATCCTGACCGCGATCCCGCTCTTCATCCTGGCCGCCTACCTGATGGACAAGGGGGACGTCTCCAACCGGATCATCGACTTCAGCCGCGACCTGGTGGGGCACCTGCCGGGCGGGCTGGCCCACGTGAACGTGGTGGCCAACATGATCGTGGCCGGCATGTCCGGGTCGGCCCTGGCGGACGCGGGCGGCATCGGCGTGGTGGCGGTCAAGATGATGCGGCGGGGCGGCTATGACGACAAGTTCACCGCCGCCATCACCGCCTCCGCCTCGATCATCGGGCCCATCATCCCCCCCAGCATTCCCCTCGTGCTCTACGGGGCCATCGCGCGGGAATCCGTGGGCAAGCTGTTCCTGGGCGGCGCCATCCCGGGGATCCTGGTCGGCCTGTCGCTCATGGCCTACATCCTGGTGGTGGCCCGGAAGCGCAACTACCCCGTCACGCCGCGGCCGAAGTTCCGGGAGGTGCTGCGCCACTCGCGGCGCGTGATCCTGCCCATCCTCACCCCCTTCATCATCCTGGGCGGGATCGTGGGCGGCATCTTCACCCCCACCGAGGCGGCCGCCATCGCCTGCCTCTACGCCTTCTTCCTGGGGAAGGTCGTGTACAAGGCCATGAGCTGGCGGGACTGCTTCCTGGCGCTCTTCGACACGGCGGTCCTCACGGGCGTGGTGGTCTTCATCATGGGCATGGCGGCCCTCTGGTCGTGGATGATCACCAACGAGGGGCTGGCCGAGCTGCTGGTCGGCAAGCTGACCGCGCTCACGGACAGCCCGCTGGTCATGCTCTTCCTGCTGAACGTGATCCTGCTGATCCTGGGCTGCTTCATCGAGCCGCTGGCCATCATGATCATGGTCCTGCCCGTCTTCCTGCCCATCCTGCAGGCCTACCACATCTCGCTCCTGCACTTCGGGGTGGTGATGACGCTGGCGCTCATGATCGGGCTCCTCACGCCCCCCTTCGGCGAGTGCCTCTTCCTGCTCTCCGCCATCACGGGGCTGCCCGTGGGCACCGTGGCCGCCGCCGTCGCCCCCTGCCTCATCTACATCGTGGCGGTCCTGGCGCTCATCACGGTCTTTCCAGGCCTGGTCACCTGGCTGCCCGGCCTGCTGATGTAACAGGCGTCCACCCAAGGAGGACTTCTTCATGACGAGCCTGAACGCCAAGCAGCTGGTTGCGGACGACCGGAGCCACCTCTTGCACCCGCTGTACCACCCGGCGGATCACGCCGCGCCCCACGTGTGGGTGAAGGGGCGCGGGGCGGTCCTCACGGACGCCGAGGGGCGCGAGTACCTGGATGGGTTGTCCTGCCTCTGGAACGTGAACGTGGGCCACGGCCGGCGCGAGCTGGCCGAGGCCGCCGCCGAGCAGATGAGCACGCTGGCGTACTCCGTCAACTACGTCGGCTCCTCGAACATCCCGGCCATCGAGCTGGCCCGCCGGCTCACCACGCTGGCCTACCCCAACCTGTCGGCCGTCTACTTCACGAGCGGCGGCGCCGAGTCCACGGAGAGCGCCTTCAAGACGGCCCGCTTCTACTGGAAGGCCAAGGGCCAGCCGGACAAGGTGAAGATCGTGTCCCGGGAGTACGGGTACCACGGCGTCACCATGGCCGCCATGAGCGCCACCGGCATTCCGGGCTACGCCAAGATGTTCGAGCCGCGCGTGCCCAACTTCGTGCACGCGCCCGCCCCGTACGGCTACCGGCTGTCGGGCGTGCGGGCCGGCGAGACGGTGGGCCAGGCAGCCGCGCGCATGCTGGAGGAGACGATCCTGCGCGAGGGGCCGGACACGGTCGCCGCCGTGATCGCGGAGCCGGTCCAGGGCGCCGGCGGCATCATCGTCCCCCCCGACGACTACTTCCCGCTCGTCCGGAAGCTGTGCGACAGGCACCAGGTGCTCTTGATCGCGGACGAGGTCATCACCGGCTTCGGCCGCACGGGCCGCTGGTTCGCGCTGGAGCGCTGGGGCGTGCAGCCGGACATCCTGGCCTTCGCCAAGGGCGTGACCAGCGGCTACATGCCCCTGGGCGGGATCATGATCTCGAAGGCGGTCCACGAGGCGATGCTCGGCGTGCCGTACGCCGACCGCTGGATGCACGCGTACACCTACTCCGGCCACGCCACGTGCTGCGCCGTGGGACTCCGCAACCTGGAGATCATGGAGAAGGAGGGGCTGGTCGAGAACGCCGCCAAGCTGGGCGAGCGGCTCCTCTCGGGCCTCCAGCGGGAGGTGCAGGGGTTCCGGGCGGTGGGCGAGGTCCGCGGGCTCGGCCTCATGGTGGCGGTGGAGCTGGTCGCCGATCGCACCACCAAGACCGGCTTCGATCCCGCGAGGAACGTGATCGGCCGCGTGAAGGCCGAGTGCGAGGCGCGCGGCCTGTTCACGCGCACCGTGCGCGACATCCTGCTGCTGGCCCCGCCGCTGATCGTCACCGCCGAGCAGGTGGACCGGATCGTCGGGATCGTCCGGGACGCCCTGCAGGCCGTGGTCCCCGAGCGAGCCTGAGGCCCCTGTCGTCATCGCGGTCGGCCGGCCCGGCGCCTCGCCGGTGCCGGCCGGCAAGCAGAGCCGTCCCACGCAGAGCCGCGGAGCCACGGAGACGTCCCGCCCGTGCGCCCTGCACGGCTTTCCAGGCGCGGCATACGCCGCACCCGGCGTGGCTCATGCCACAGCCGCCGTCCGCCCCGCGCCTGGCTCCGGCCCCGATCACTCCCGTGGCAGCCACTTAGGTCCACGCGGCATTGGCACCTGCGCTGCACCTGGGTGCGGCGCAACTGCGCCAACGCCACAGGAGGACGATGTGAGCTGCACGACCCTGTACCGGAGGCTGCGCGGACCCGCGCTCGCGATCATGCTCGCCCCCGCCCTGGCCGCGCCGGCCATGTCCGCCGAGTCGCTCCCGCTGCCGCCGCTGGCGCCCCAGGAGCGCGGCGCCTACCGGGCGCGCGATCTGCAGACCGGCGAGGAGCTCTCGCGGGCCGAGTGGACCCTCAACCAGCAAACCGACGAGGGGCGGCCCCTCCTGCACCTCCGGGAAGAAGGCGTGCAGTCCGCCGGCGCGGCCGGACCGACGGCCTGGTCGGAGCACGTGACGCTCGACCTGCGCGGCGCGCACCCGGTCCTCACCGGGGCCCGGGAGACGCGCGACGCCGCCGGCCGCCCGGTCCAGATCGAGCAGCGCGATTTCGACTACGACCTGGGATCGGGGGCGGTGGTCACGACCGAGGCGCTCACGGGCGAGACCCAGTCGCGTGCGGTGCGGCTCACCGGCCAGACGATCACCACGGGACTGCTCCCCGCCGCCCTTCGCCTGCTGCCGGGGATGCAGGATCGCCGCATGGAGTTCAAGGTCGTCACGGCCGAGGGGCAGACGGTCGGGATGCGGGCGAGGGTCGTCGGGCGGGAGTGGATCAGCGTGCCGGCCGGCGTCTTCGACTGCTTCAAGGTCGCGCTGGAGCTCACCGGCCTCACGGGGGCGCTCGCGGCGCTCAAGCTGCCCCCGCTCTTCATGTGGCACACGGTCGCGGCGCCGCATTTCTGGGTGAAGTACCAGGGGCCGGAGGGAAGCTCGCCCCGGCAGATCGTCCGGGAGCTGCTGCGCTTCGAGACCCGGGCGGAGGCGGCCCTGCTGCCCGGGGACCTGGCGGCCGGCCGGCGCGCCGCCGCTGCTCAGCCTGCCGAGAGGCCGTCCGGCACCCGCCGGCTGGACGCTCGCCTGTTCGCGTATGTCCTGATCCTGGCCGCCGTCGTGTTCGAGATCGGCGTGGAGGCCGCGCGCCTCCTCACCGACCAGCCCGCGCCGCACCGCGCCGCGCGGCCCTCGTCCGGCCGCGGCTCACCCTGGCCGCCGATGGCCCGCCGGTAACTTCCGCTGCCCGAGCCCGCCTTCTCGCCTGCGCAGTAACGGGAGCGTCGCCCTCCTTTTTTGACTTGCGCCGCGGAGACTCGCCCGGGATACTCTGGCCGTCAATCCAGCGCGACAACCGAACGGGCCTGCGCCCCGCGCCCTCGACCGGCGGTCTCCCGCGATCCGCCGGTCGGGTCGGAGGAGGGTGAGCGGCATGCCTCCCGGCGCCTGGCCGTCACCGGATTCACCCCCTGCTCCGGCCGAGGGAGCGTGGTCGAGCGCCCCGGGTCTCGGGCGGAAGCACTCCCGGCGATGGGACCTCGCGCTGGGCCTCACCCTCCTGTACATCCTCGCGGCGAAGCTCGGCCTCTCGTTCGCCTTCCTGCACCCCAGCGCGACCCCGATTTGGCCGCCGACCGGCATCGCCCTCGCGGCGCTCCTGCTGCTGGGCCCGGCCGCCTGGCCCGTGGTGTTCGCGGGCGCCTTCACCGCCCAGAACAACTTCCAGATGCTCTCCGACCTGCTCTACCTGCAGGCCGGGAGCCTGCAGAGCCGCGAGGCGCAGCGGAGCCTGCGGGACACCTGTGGGCGGCTGCTGGCCATCGCCAGGCTCCACGAGCAGCTCTACCAGTCGCTGGGGAGCGGGGAGATCCCCGGGTCCTGAGCGAGCGCCTCGGGGCGGCGATCTCCGTCCAGAGCGGCCCCTCGGGCACGACCTTCACCCTCACCTTCCCCGCCCGCCCGCAGGCGACGGACCTCGCGCCGGCGGCGGATTAGCCGCGCCGCG
>JBHGAX010000259.1:0-5957 GCA_041946635.1 Methylomirabilales bacterium (SeqCode) | reverse complement strand
CCCTTGGGCTTCTGCACGGCGGCCGCGGCGGTCTTCTTCTTGGCCTTCCGCACGTCGGGACCCTCGGTCCCCTTCGGCTCCTGCTTGCGGATGTCCGGCCCTTCCGTGCCCTTCGCTTCCTGCTTGCGGATGTCCGGGCCTTCCGTCCCCTTTGCCGCTTGCTGCGCGAAGGCGGGCGCGACGCTGGCCATGACCATGAGGACGACAGCGAGATACGCGATCAGCTTCTTCATCTGAGTGCCTCCTTGGGTGCGACGTGCGTTGGATCGGCCTCTCTTACCGGCGAGTGGCAGGGGACGCTGTCACCTCCTCTCTTCCTCTTCGCCGTTACTGCCCCCGTTCTGTCCGGAAGATAGGCGTCCCGACTTGGAAAAGCTGCGACCAAAGTCGCGCAGGCAGCGGCTCGCTCCGGCCGTCGAACAACGGCGGGCTCAGTCGTCGTAGATGCCTTGGGCGGCGCCGGGGTGGCACGCGAGGCAGTTCGCCTTCGACCTCACCTTGGGATCCTGCCATCGCTCGGGCCGCACCTTCCGGTGCTCCTTCACCCAGCGCGGGGTCTCCGTGATGCGGAGCGGGGTGTCGGCCGACGCGATGCTCGCCGCGAACTTCCGGCCCTCCCGGCCGGCGTTCGGGCTGTCCGCGGCGTGGGCCACGAGATAGTCCAGCACGACCTTCCGCTGGGTCTCGCCCAGACTCGCATTTTCCCCGAAGTGGTCCGCGAGCGTCTCGATCAGCTTCCGCCAGGACCGCTGCGGGAGGAACTGCGGCGGGAAGACCAGGTGGCAGCTCCCGCACTCCTTCGTGACGACCGCGTCCGTGACCGGCGGGACCGGCTCATCGGCCTCCGCCGGGAGGGTCGCGAGAGCCGCCAGCAGCACTGCCACCGCGAGACTCGTACGCACGGCCGCGCCTCCTTCCGTCAGCAACGCATCACCGCCCGAGCATGTACGTGAGAAAATCGCCTTTCTCCTTGGCCGTGCAGGCCCGGCCCAGCACGTCATTGCAGTTCCGCGTGAACCATTTCTCCACGTCGTCCCTGCTGGTGTAGCGGGTGGGGTTCTTCGAGACTGCCATCGGCTCGATCGCCTTGCCGGCCCGCGTCTGCCCTCGGCCCTGCGGGTCGCTGCCGTGGCAGGCGGTGCAGGAGCTCGTGCCCGGCTTGCCTCCCTTGTGCGTCGTCCGATAGAAGGCGGCGCCGCGCTCGGCGGAGAATCCCGTGAAGCCGGGTTCGTCCTTCTTGGCCTGGGCCAGGAGGTCGGCAAGGATGGCGTCCCGCCGTGGATCGGGGGACCCGGGAGCGGCGGCCAGCAAGCCGAGGCTGATCAGGAGCATCACCGTTCCGCACAGTCCTTTCATAGCCTCTATTCCTTCGGGATGGCGATGGCCTGGTCGTCGAACCGCCCGCTCTCGGCATCGCGATGGCAGGCATCGCAGTTCACCTTGCTCCGGACCCTCTGCCCCGCGAAGACCTCCGCGGGGATGCCGGCATGCTTGCGTACCCAGTAGGGCGTGGACGTCACCCGATACGGGTCGCTCGCGGCAACCACCCGGAAGCGGTTCGCGGCCTCCGTGTCGAACGTCTCGGCGGCGTTGCTGACCAGCCAGGCCGCGAGACGGGTGGTGGTGGGGCCATCGAGGCCGGCATTCTCGCCGAAGTGCTCCCCGAGGCTGGTCATCAGGCCGGCCCACGAAGCGGCCGGCAGCAGACTGGGATGGTGCGCGGAGTGACATGCGCTGCATTCCCTGGTGTAGGTGGCGCTCAGCGGGAGCGCGCGCAGGCTGTGCGGCGGCGGCCGCCGCGCAAACCAGTTCAGGGTCGCGACCGCGGTCCCGGCGAACACCACGAGCAGCGTGGCGGCGAGCACCGGTCGCGCCGCCCGCGGCGTGGGCACCGGGGCCCCCGGCGGGAGCCTCTTCCACCCCGTGATGATCGCCCGCACCAGGTTGTCCTGCGTCAGGAGGCTCTCCGTCACGACGCCGGCAATGTGCCCGGCGATCATCACGAGCAGCAGCAGCGTCAGCCAGTGGTGGACTTGCTTGGCGGTGGCTCCCACGGAATAGCCCACGACCGTCGCCAGGGGCCCCTGCTTCTCCTCGCCCCCCAGGACCAGCAGCCCGCTCACCACCAGCGCGGTCAGCACGCCGGCCAGCGCAAATACCATGAGGGCCCCGGTGGGGTTGTGCCCGACATAATGCGGGGGCCGCAGCAGCACCAGGCCCCGGAGGTGCTCGATGGTGTCCCGCGGGGGGTAGAGGAAGCTGACGACCCGGCTGTACTCCGGCCCGCAGATGCCCCAGACCAGGCGAAAGAGCATGAGCGCTACGAGACCGTAGCCGGCCCAGTTGTGCACGCCCAGCCACCATTCGGGCATGGCGAGGCCCGTGAAGGCGTTGACCAGGACGAGGAGCACGAGCAGCCAGTGAAACGCCCGGGTCGGCAGGTCCCAGACCTTGACCCAGCGATCGGCTGTCGGCACGGCGGGCCCGTCCGGGGGCGGCGCAGCCGGCGCGGCCTCGGTCGGCGACCCGCCCGCCGTCGCCGTCGCCTCTCCTCTCGCCGATTCGCTGCCTCGGGACTCCATGGGTTCGGACGCACGCGGGGCCTGAGTCTCGGCCGACGATGCCATGGTGCACCTCGCCCGTAGACGCGGCAGGCCAGGCACCCGCCCGAGCCTCCGGTGTTCGATCTGCCGTCGCGTGAGCTGGTGGAGAGGATCCTGGCGAGTGGCCCAGCCGCTGGCGGTTGGAAGCGACGACACTATCGAACAGTGCGGCGGAGGAGTCAACAGGTTTCGCGAGCGTGAAGCCCGCATGCAGACTGCGGAACTCCCATATGCCATCACTCAACGGCCCCACGGGTGAAGGAGACCGTCAAGTCCCGCTGGGAGGCCGTGCGTGAAGTGTACCAGCCGGAGCCGGCGGAGGTCCGGGCAGCCCAGGATGCGTTCGAGGCGATGGAGAAGGCCTGGGGTGCCGCTCAGCCGATGTTCGCCAGCGCGCTCGGCGAGGAGGCGACGCAGTTGGCTGGAGCGCAGGCAGTGCGAGCAACTGGCGAATAGGGTGGCCATCCGCGCGGCCGGAGTTCCGCAACCGGGCTCGAGCGGTAGGCGCCCGTCTTCGCGAGGCGTCACCAGGCTGTCGAACCGCGGGGAGGCGGATTATTCACGCCGTTCGTGATGATCCGGGCTAGGGCGTGCGGTGCGCGCGACGCATCTCCTCCGCCTGGTGCTTGATCTCGGTCAGGTCCCGCCGCATCTCGCTCCAGCCGTACCAGAGGGCATAGTCCGGGTTCGCGTGGAAGGTCCCCTGGAACGTCCGCATGCGGTGCTCCAGGAACATCACGAAGAGCCGCTGCTCGATGGGCGTGGGGGCGTCGTGGAAGGTGAGCAGGTCGGGGAACGGAAAGGCATAGTTCGCCGGCCTGGCCAGGATGCCGTCCTTGTAGAGCGCCGCCACCGTCCGGATCGCCTCGGCCATCAGCCGGTCGGCTTCCCGGATCATCCGGTCGCCCTTCTCCAGCTCGCCCCTGGCGAAGTTCCCCGAGTGGCACTGCCGGCAGGTCGCCAGCATCTTGTCCCGCTCTTTCTGCCATGCCTCCTGGCCGAGGCGCGCGACGCCGGCCGCCTTCACGACCTCCAGCCGGGCCGTGGGCTTGCCGTCCGGCGACAGCACGCCGAGCCCCTGCAGGATGGTCACGCGGTCGGCCGCCCACTCCTTGTCCTCCGGCAGCGGCAGGCGCACGGCCAGGAAGCCCCAGGCGGTGCGCACGTCGTGGTCGCCAGCCTGGAAGTGGCACGTCTGGCAGGTCGGTGCCGCGGCGCCCTCGGGCAGGCTCCCGGCCTGCTTCAGCAGGTAGCGCACCCCGTGCTTGGAGCCCGAGTACATCTCCCACTGGGGGTGGTCGAAGCCCATGTGGCAGGTCTGGCAAGCCTGGGGCTGGCGCGCCTCCCGCGTGGAGAAGGTGTGGCGGGTGTGGCAGGCGTCGCAGGAGGCGATGCCGAAGTTCCTGCCCTGCCGCCGCAGCTCCTCGATCTCGGCCGGCGTCTTCAGGCCGATCTTGTGGCACCCGCCGCAGCCCTTCATGCCCTCCATCAGGGTCATGGGCTGGGAGTGCGCGGTCGGCATGGCCTTCATGGCCGCCCACGCCGCCGCGTGCTTACCCGCCTTGAACTGCTGGACTCGCTGGGGGTGGCAGGTCGCGCAGGTGTCGGGGGTTGGAATGAGCGCTTTGGCCGTGTCCGCTGCCGACACGTGCTGGTCGCCATGGCAGGTCGTGCATTCGACGCCCGCCTGCCGGTGCTTGCTCAGCTCCCAGTCGGCGACGATCTGCGGCGTCAGGCCCTTGTGGCAGCCCTCGCAGGGCTGTTGCGCCTCGGCGGGAAGCGGGAAGAACCCCAGCGCCATCACGACCAAGAGGGGAATCATCATCACGGCCTCCATCGTTCGGGTCTGTGACAGAGTCGGAGCGGTTTCGGCGCATGCGTTCTCCCATGGCACGCCTGCTACGCGGGCAACAGCTTCGGATGCCGCGTGAGCGGAACCGGCCCCTGCGGGCTCACCCACACGGTATCCTCGGCCCGGACGCCGAACGCCTCCCGGTAGATGCCGCAGTTCCCGATGGCCAGGACCATGCCCTCCTCGACGCGCTCGACCTTCTCCTCCCCGTGGATGACGGCGTGCCCGCCGGGGATGGGCGCCTCCTCGTGCTCGATGCCGACGCCGTGGAACACCGGGCGGAGGAAGGCGTCGCCGAAGCCCTGCTTCCCGAGCGCCTCCGCCATGGTCTCGTCGATGCTCATGAGGAGGCTCCCCGGCATCGCCATGGTGATTCCCGCCTCCTGCGCGCGGAGGTAGGCGCGGAGCGCGCCCGTCGCCTCGGCGGGAACGCCGCCCACGAGGACCGTGCGGCAGAGATCCACGGTGTAGCCCCGGGCCACGGGGGCGAGGTGAACCTGCACCGCGTCCCCCGCCTCGATGCGCTTCAGCGACGCGGGGCCGTGCGCCATCGCCGACCGCCAGCCGGAGGCGACGTAGGTCGCGGAGGCCCACCCCTCCGCGCCGGCCTTTCGCATGGCGTACTCGGCCTCCGCGGCGACCTCGGTCTCGCGGACTCCCGGGGCAATGGCCTTCACCGCTGCCGCCATGCCGGCGTCGGCCACGCTCGCCGCCTCCTTCAGGCACTCGATCTCGGCTCGATCCTTCCGCATGCGGAGCCTGGACAGGATGGGCGTGGCCGGGACCACGTTGGCCTTGGGAAGGATGTGCGCCTTGAAGACCTCGTAGAGCGCCGCGTCGAAGAAGTTCTTCTCGAGCGCGATCGTGGCTTCCGTCAGGCCCAGGGCCTTCAGGACGTCCCGGAACCCGTGGAACATCTCCTCCTCGCTCCGGAACCCTCGCAGCTCGGTGGCCGCCGACGCCTCCCGCACGCTCTTGAGGTCGCAGGCCGGCACCGAGACGATGCACTGGCCTGACCGGGTCAGGAGGCCCAGCGCGCAGGGCCGGCCGTCCCCGGTGAGGTAGGCGAGGTTGGCGGGCTTCATGAGGAAGATGGCATCGATGCCTCGCGCCTCCATGAGCTCGGATGCACGTGTCCAGCGGGCCTTGAGGTCGATCGACGACGCCATGGCACCACCTCCCCGGAGTGCGCGCGGGCAGCCGCCCGCCCGAGCCTCCTCCGTTTCCGATGTGCAGGAAGCAGCGACAATATCGAACGAAAAGGCGGAGCGCACAACAGGTTTCGTGAAGGCGGGCCCCCCATTGCGGACTCAGCGAGTCGTATATCCGAATCCCACATCCGTGCGCTGTGTTGCGCCGCGGCTATGCCGCGATGATCCCCCGGGCCACGGCCTCGCAGCGGTCACTCCAGTCGCTTCCGGAATCGCAGCGTGCTGACCGGATGACGAGGCTCCCCAGCAGGAACAGCGCGGGCATTTGCGGCCAGAGCACGGCGGGAGGAA
>JBHGAX010000258.1:0-6010 GCA_041946635.1 Methylomirabilales bacterium (SeqCode) | reverse complement strand
AGCAGGGACTTCTGGTCGTCGCGGACCATGGCCTTGTCGAAATCAAAGAACACGTCCTTGAGCGGCGAGGCCGCCACCGCCGGCCGGCCCGCGGCGCCCGCGCCCGCGCCCGCCCCGGCACCCGCACCCGGCTGCCCGGCCGCGCCCGCCCCGGCACCCGCGCCCGGCTGGCCGGCCTGCGGGCCGGAGGGAGCCGGCGACACCCGGGTCTCGGTGGGCGGCGTGGCGCGCGTCACGGGCACCTCGCCCGCCCGCGTCCCGGCCTGTCCGGCCT
The DNA here is from genome assembly GCA_041946635.1 of Methylomirabilales bacterium (SeqCode). Lineage (GTDB taxonomy): Bacteria > Methylomirabilota > Methylomirabilia > Methylomirabilales > 2-02-FULL-66-22 > 2-02-FULL-66-22. Next base: position 5,736 of record JBHGAX010000258.1, on the reverse strand, counting down.
GGGCCGAGGGGGCGGTGGCGGCCGCGGGGCCGACGGCGCCCGGTCCGGCCTGGCCGACCTCCGGCCGCTTGGGGCAGCCCGTCAGGGCCAGGGAGCCGACCAGAAGGGCAATGGTGAGGAAGATATAGGACCGTGAGCGACCCGACATCAGACTCCTCCTTTCCCTCAACTCCTCATCCGTGAAGAAACCGCGCAAGCATATGTGCTCCCGCCCTGCCGTTCAAGCAAAAAGGCAACGCGGCCGGCCGGCGCAGACCGGCTGTCCCAGCGCCGCGCTCACCTCCTTGTCTTGGGGCGCCGGCCCTGGCCGGGCGCGCCCGCTGGCGGCGGGTGGCCGTCCACGTAGCGGGCGGCCAGGCCCGCGGCAAACGCGTGGATGGGGCCGGCCAGCGCCGCGGGCCGGACCCGGGTCCGACGGATGAGCATCTCGAAGGAGAGCGTGCCGGCCACGAAGCCCGCCACGGCGCACGCCAGGTCCCGGGCCTCGGCCGGCCCGAGCTGCGGCCGGTCCAGCGCCCGACGGCAGGCCTCGGCCAGGAAGTCCACGTAGCGCTGGTACTCCTGCCGCAGGGCCTGCCGAGCCCTGGGCTCGATGATGAGGAGGCCCCGCACCTGGTGGAGCAGGATGATCAGGTCGCGCCGGCGGGCCAGCACCGCGAACTGGGCCCGCAGCAGGGCCGCCAGCCGCTCGGCCGGGTGCGCCTCGCTGGCGTCCAGGCCCTGATTCGCCGCGATCAGCTCGTCGAAGCCGTCCTGGAGCAGATGTCGGACCAGGTCTTCCTTGGACGAGAAGTGTGCGTAGAAGGTGCCCTTGCCCAGGTCGGCCGCCTCGGTGATGTGCTCCACCGTGGTCTCGTACAGGCCGCGCTGGGCGATGACCGCCAGGCCGGAGCGCACCAGGCTCCGGAAGCTCTCGGCATGGCGGCGCGTGGTGCGCGTTTCCTTGATCGGGCTGTCCGGCATGTCCCCACGGTCGGTCCCCCGGTCACTTTCGACCCGTGAGTCGGAACCGACCGTCGGGACACTAGCAAACCCCGCCGCGCGGAGCAAGGAGAAAAACGGGCGGATCGGAGGGGCGGACAGCAGGCTGGCTACCCGCCGGCGCACCTCTCCAGGAAGGCGGCCTGCAGGCCGGCGATGGTCTTGGCGTCGCGGATGCCGCCGCGCCGGATCTCGCGCACGGCGGCCGCCAGGTCCATGCGCACCACCTCCAGGACCTCGTCGCGGCCGAGCGCCTGCGTGCCGGGCGTGAGGCCGGTGGCCCGGTACAGGTGGATGACCTCGTCGGTGAAGCCCGGCGTGGTGAGGAGGCTCACCAGGAAGTCCAGGCGGCCGGCCCGGTAGCCCGTCTCCTCCTCGAGCTCGCGCCGGGCGCAGTCCCGGGGGTCCTCCCCCGGGTCCAGCTTGCCGGCAGGGATCTCGAGCAGGTAGCCCCCGGCGGCGTGCCGGTACTGGCGGACCAGCACCACGCTGCCGTCCTCCTGCAGGGGGACGGCGGCCGCGGCGCCCGGATGGCGGATGATCTCCAGCTCCACGGTGGCCCCGTTGGGCAGCGTGACGGACTCCACGTTCAGCGTGACGATGCGGCCGGCGAAGACGGTGCGGCTTGCGGCCATGCGCAGCCCTCCGGGGCGGCGGGGTGGATGCGGCCGTCAGGCCGCGAGGACAGTCTCCAGGAACCAGTCGACGGAGCGACCGGGCGCCCGAGCCGCGGGTGGCGGCCGGCCGTCCGGCACTGCCGGATGATCTCGGCGTCCAGGGGGGTGCCGACCAGCCGGACGGCGTGACCGTTGTCGGCCAGCGGCCAGGCCATGGCGCTGCCCATGAAGCCGGCGCCCACGATCGCGACGGTGGCCATGCGAGCTGCTCCTGCGCCGCCGGAGTGGCCGGCGGGCCAGGGCATCCTAGCAGGGGTGCCCGGGCTGTCAAGCCGGGTGGCGGGCAGGGCGGGCAGAAAGCCCTTGAACGGGAATGGCGGATGGGCGAAGATGCGCGGCGATCCGGGCCGGGCGCAAGGAGGTGGCCATGACCCTCACGAGAGCCGAGCGCGCGCTGGCGAACCAGGTGTCGGCCGAGGGCCTGCAGGCGTGCGTCGCCTGGCTCGCGCGCCGGGAGCGGCTGTCCGGGTCACCGGAGGAGCGGGCCGCCTTCCGCGGCCTGGCGCGGCGGGCGCGGGCCCTCGGGCTGGAGGTGGAGGAGCACGCGCCCGAGTGCTTCGTGAGCTGGCCCCGCGAGGCCGCGCTGGAGCTGCTGGACGGGGCGCCGCGGCCCATCCCCTGCATCACGCACGCCATGGCCGCCTCCACGCCGCCCGAGGGCGTGGTGCTCGACCTGGTGGACCTCGGCCGGGGCGAGGCGCCCGCCGTCGCGGAGCGTCCCGTGCGGGGCCGGGCCGCGCTCTGCGACGGCCTGGCCATGCCCGGCAAGGTGCACCGGCTGGAGGCCGCGGGCGTGGCCGCGCAGATCCACGTGTCCGGGGCGCGGCTGCACGAGATGATCACCTCGATCGTCTGGGGCTCGCCCGCGCCGGATACCGCCGGCCTCCTCCCCGCGCAGCCCGTCGTCTCCGTGACCGCGGAGGGCGGGGAAACGCTCCGCGCCGCGCTGGAGCGCGGGCCGGCCCGGGTCCGGCTGCGCACGGTGGTGGAGACGGGCTGGCGGCGCCTTCCCGTCCTGATCGCGCACCTGCGGGCGCCCCGCGGCAGCGGCGACTTCCTGCTCCTCAGCGGGCACGTAGACTCCTGGCACGCCGGCGCCATGGACAACGCCTCGGGCAACGCCGTCCAGCTGGAGGTGGCCCGCCTCCTGGCCGGGCGCCGCTCGCGCCTCCGCCGCGACCTGCGGCTCGCGTTCTGGTCCGGTCACTCGCACGGCCGCTACGCCGGCTCCGCGTGGTACGCCGACCGGTTCTGGCGGGACCTGCACGAGCACGGCGTCCTGCACCTGAATGCCGACTGCCTGGGCGCCCGCGGCGCGACCTGTCTCACCGAGGCCATCGCCATGGCCGAGGCGCGCGGCGTCGCCTCCGACATCGTGGAGGCGGTCGCGGGGCAGCGGCTCTCGGGCGCCCGCCCCCCGCGCGCCGGGGACCAGTCGTTCTGGGGCCACGGCATCCCCGCGCTGTTCATGACCCTCTCCGAGCAGCCCGCCGGCGCGTCCGAGACGGCGCGGGCCTACGCCATGCTCATGGGCGGCCAGGCGAGGAGCGGCGGGCTGGGCTGGTGGTGGCACACCCCCGAGGATACCCCGGACAAGCTGGACGCGGCGCACCTGGTGCGGGACGCGCAGATCTACCTGCTGGTGGCGCGGCGGTTCCTGGAGGATCCGGTGCTGCCGCTGGATTACCGGGCGGCGGCGGCCGAGGCGCGCGGGGTGCTGGGGCAGTACGCGGTCGCGGCCGGCGCCCGCTTCGATCTGTCGCCGGTCTCCGACGCGCTCCGCGAGCTGGAGGCCGCCTTGCGGCGGCTCGACCGGCGCACGGCGGGCCGGCTCTCGCCGCGCCAGGTCACGGCCGTGAACCGCTGCCTCATGGCGCTCGGGCGGGAGTTGATTCCCATCAACTACTGCCGGGCGGAGCGCTTCGCGCACGACCCCACGCTGCCCGTGCCGCCGTTTCCCGGCCTGGAGCCCGTGCGGCGACTGGGCAGCCTGGACCCCGCCAGCGACGCCGCGCGGCAGCTCCAGGTCGGCCTGCTCCGGCAGCGCAACAAGGTGGAGCACCACCTGCGCCGGGCCGCCGCTGTGGTGACGGAAACGCTGCGCGCCCTCCCGGGCCGGGAATCCTGAGGGGCCGCCCGGGCCTCACGGCGGTTCCGGAGCTTGAAGGGCTACTTGGCCCCGAGCGCCATCAGGGGATCGTTCTTGTTGATGGCGGGGGAGGTGACGAGGAAGAGGACCGGGCCGCTGGCGGGCGAGCGCAGCTCGCCGATCCGCTCGCCGAAGAGGTCCCGGAACTCGGCCAGCAGGTCCCCCTCCCGTACCTCCTGCCCCACGGCGACCTTGGGGTAGTAGACGCACTCCTGCTCCGCCGCCAGCCAGATGAAGCGGTCGTAGTACACGGGTCGCGCCGGGGCCGGGGCGCCCGGGAGGACGCCCAGGCTCCGCAGCACGTTCTGCACCCCGCGGACGTGGGTGGCCGTGGACTCCTCGTCCAGGAGGCCTTGCCCTCCCGCCTCCGTGAGAATGGCGGCCTTGCCCATGGCGGCCGCCGCGCCGTACGTCCCGCCCCGCAGGGCCGTGGTCCCCACGATGATGGGGATGCCGTACGCCTCGGCCAGCGCCCGAGATTTCCGGTCCACCGCCTGGTCGCCCGTCTTGTAGTAGAGCGTGAAGGGGACGAGCGCCTCGATCATGTCCCCGCCGTGCAGGTCCATGTAATATTCCGCCTGCGCAATCACGTGCTGGAAGAGCAGGGCGGCCATCATCTCGGTGATCGTGCCCGTCGGGTTGCCCGGACAGACACGGTTGGGGTTGATCCCGTCCAGCGGGTTCACGTAGATGGCGCGGCGCTGGAAGGCGGCCAGGCTGACCACGGGCACGAGGATGACGGCGCCCCGCAGCTCGGCCGGCTGGAGCGTCCGCGACAGGCGGATGGCCGCCTCGATCCCCGGGTACTCCGCGCCGTGGATGCCCGCCGTCACCGCCACGACGGGGCCGTCGCCCGCGCCGTTCACGACCACAATCGGCATGCGGAGGGTGACCCCTCGCCCGACGTCGGTTGTCAGGAACCCGCGGGCGCGCTCGCCCGGCCTCGCGGTAATCTCGCCGACCGTGATGGGCGTGGTCGCCATGGCAAGACCTCCAGGTGAGTGCCGAGTGCCGAGAACTGAGAGCCGAGTGCCGAGTGCCGAGATTGGGCCGTCCTCCGGTCAGGTGCGCAGGCGCGGGTCCAGGGCGTCGCGCAGGCCGTCGCCCAGCAGGTTGAACCCCAGGACCGCCAGCATGATGGCGAGGCCGGGGATGGTGGTGATGTGCGGCGCGGTCAGCAGGAAGTCCCGGCCGGTCGCGACCATGAGCCCCCAGGAGGCGGTGGGCGGCTGCACGCCGAGCCCGAGGAACGACAGCGCCGCCTCCACCAGGATGGCGTTCGCCATGTAGAGGGTCGAGTACACGATCAGCGTGGAGAGGAAGTTCGGCACGATGTGCCGCACCAGGATGGCGGCCGTCGGCACCCCGATGGCCCGGGCGGCCTGCACGTAGTCGCTGTCCTTCAGGCTGAGCACCGAGGCGCGGACGATCCGGGTGAACGCCGGCATGGCCCAGATGCCGACGGCCAGCGTGGTGTTGAGCACGCCGGGGCCGAGCGCGCTGACCACGGCGATGGCGAGCAGCAGGTACGGGAACGCGAGCAGGATCTCCATGCCCCGGCTGATGACCATGTCGGTCACGCCGCCGGCGTAGCCCGAGACGACCCCGAAGAGGAGGCCCAGGCCCAGCGCGATGGCCACCGAGCAGGTGCCGACCAGCAGGGCCACCCGCGTGCCGTAGATGATCCGGCTGAGGATGTCGCGCCCGAACTCGTCGGCGCCCAGCAGGAAGCGGCTTCCCGGCGGCGTGCGCTTGGCGGGGAGGTCCTGCCGGCCCGGGTCGTGCGGCGCGAGCAGGGGCGCCGCCGCCGCGGTCAGGGCCAGGACCAGCACGATGGCCAGGCCCGCCACCGCCAGCCGGTTCTTGCGGAAGCGCCGCCAGGCGTCGGCGCGTGTCTTGGTGTCCGTCATGGGAGTGCCGAGTGCCGAG
>JBHGAX010000257.1:0-8788 GCA_041946635.1 Methylomirabilales bacterium (SeqCode) | reverse complement strand
CGACCTGCCGTACGCCTCCGGCAGCCTCCACCTGGCCCTGGCCTCGCTGCTCCTGCACCACCTGGAGGGCGAGGCGCCCGTGCGCCTCCTACGCGAGCTGGATCGCGTCTCCAGCCGGGCGGCCGTGGTGAACGACCTGCGGCGCGGCTGGCTCCCGCTGGCCGCCACGTGGCTCGGCCTGCGCCTCTGCTCGCGCGACCCGCTCATCCGGCACGACGGCCCGCTCTCCGTTCGCCGCGCCTTCACGCCGGCCGAGCTGCTGCGCCTGGCCGGGCAGGCCGGCTGGCGCGCGCCGCGCGTCACGCCCCGCGTCCCGTTCCGGCTCGCCCTGGTGACGCGCAAGGGCGCGGGCGCCGGGTGATGGCCGACGGCGCGGACGCGCTGGTGGTGGGCGCCGGACCGGCCGGCGCGGCGGCCGCCGCCTTCCTGGCGGAGGCCGGCCTGCGCGTCGCCGTGCTGGACAGGGCGGTTGGGCCCGCCCAGAAGATCTGCGGCGAGTTCCTGAGTCCCGGCTGCCTCCCGCTCCTGCGCCGGCTCGGGGTCCTCCAGGCGCTCGCGGCGGCGGGGGCGCGGCCGCTCCGCGGCATGGCGCTCCAGACCGCTGGCGGCGGCCTGCGGGCCGACTACCCCGGCGGGGCGGAGGCCCCGCCGGCCGCCCTCGCCGTCCCGCGCAGCCAGCTCGACCCGCTCCTGCTGGAGGCCGCGCTGGCGCGCGGCGCGCGGTACCTGCCCGGCTTTCACGTCCAGGACCTGCTGTGGGAGGACGGCGCCGTGGTCGGCGTGCGCGGCCGCGCGCACGGGCGCCCGGCCAGCCTGCGGGGCCGGCTGGTGCTGGGCGCGGACGGCCGTCATTCGGTGGTGGCCCGGCGGCTGGGCGGCGTCCTCCGGCACCCCTGGCTGGACAAGCTGGCCCTCGTGGGCCACTTCCGGGGGGTGGCGGCCGCCCCGGACCGGGCGCAGATCTTCGTGGGCCCGCGCCGCTACGCCATCCTGAACCCGCTGGCCCCGGAGACCACGAACGTGGGCCTGGTCCTCGACCGGCGCGAGTTCGCGGGGGCCGGCCGGGCCGCGCAGCAGATGGCGGCCGCCTGCGCCGCCCTGCCGGGTCTGGCCGCCCGCATGCGGGGCGCGACGCCCCTCGGGCCCGTCCGCTGCCTGGGGCCCCTGGCCCACCGGGCGCGGCGCCTCGCGGCGCCCGGCGCCCTCCTGCTGGGCGACGCCGCCGGCTTCCTGGACCCGTTCACCGGGGAGGGCATCCACGCCGCCCTGCGCTCGGCCCAGCTGGCGGCGGGCGCCGCGCTGCCCGCCCTTGGAGCCTGCCGGCATCCCGACCTGCAGGGATACGCGGCCGCCTGGCGGTCGGAGCTGCGCGCCAAGTGGCGCCTGTGCCTCCTGCTCCAGCAGGGGGTGCGCCGCCCCCGGCTGGCCGAGTGGCTGGTGGCGCGCCTGGCGGCCCGCCCGGAGACCCTGGCCCGCCTCATGGCCCTGCTCGGCGACCTGGCGCCGGCCGGCCCGGCTGCCATGCTGCGGCTGGGCCTCGACCTCCTGGGCCCGGCACCCGGTGTCCGGCGCACCTGACAAAGCCCGCCGGGGGTGCGCCGGCGGGCGGAAGCGCCTTGACACCGCCGGGCGGCTCCCCTAGAGTCCCTGGAAATTGACAGTCGTTTTCAATTTCGCGGGAGGTCGAGGATGACGGCGCGGGAGCTCTCCCTGCAGGGGTTCGCCGAGTACCTGAGCCGGGCCGGCCTGAAGGCCACGCGGCAGCGCGAGCAGATCGTGCGCGCGTTCTTCGCCGCCGGCCGGCACATCAGCGCCGAGGAGCTGCACCGCCAGCTCCGCGCCAGCCAGCCGGGCATCGGGCTGGTGACCGTCTACCGCACCCTCAAGCTCCTGCGCCAGGCCGGCCTGGCCACCGAGCGGCAGTTCGGGGACGCCTACGCCCGCTTCGATCCCCGGCCGGCCAGCTCGCCGCACCACCACCTCATCTGCACGGCCTGCGGGCGCATCCAGGAGTTCGAGGACGACACGCTGGCCGCCCTGGCGCGGAAGGTGAAGCGGGCGCGCGGCTTCACGGTGACCGAGCAGCGCCTGGAGCTCTACGGCCTGTGCCGGTCCTGCGCCCGCGTGCCGGCCAAGCCGGCGGAGCCCGCGCCGGCGGCGAGGACGCAGCCATGAGCGAGGCCCGCGGCATTCCGCTCACCGACGAGATCCTGGAGGACTGCCTGCAGGCCCTCTACCGCGCCGAGGCGGACGGCGACGCGCCCACGCTGGATCGGCTGGCCGCCTTCGCCCGGGTCGCCACCCCGGTGGCCCAGGAGGCCGTGCGCGAGCTGGCCGCGCGCCAACTGGTGGGCGCGCCGGAGGGGGCCGCGCCGCGCCTCACCGCGGAAGGCCGGCGGCAGGCGGCGGGCGTGATCCGGCGGCACCGGCTCTCCGAGCGGCTCCTCACCGACATCCTGGGCCTGCCCTGGGAGCAGGCGCACGAGGAGGCCATGCGCTACGAGCACACCATGACGCCGGAGGGCGAGGCGCGGGTGGCCGCGCTGCTCCGGCACCCGGACACCTGCCCGCACGGGGCCCCCATCCCGGGCCGGAACGGCGCCCTGCCGGCGGGGGCCACCACCACGCTGGACCGGGTGCCGCCCGGCGCGCGGGCCTGGATCCGGCAGATCGGCGAGGAGGAAGCCACCTTCCTGCGCTACCTGACCAGCCTGGGGCTGCTGCCCCGGGCCGAGGTGCGGGTCGAGGAACGCAGGACGTGGAGGGGACGGACGCATGTCGCTGGGCTGCTGCCACGGACCGCTGAAGGCTCTGCGGGGGGAGTCGGACTACCTCGTGGCGCTGGCCGGGAATCCGAACGTCGGGAAGTCCACGCTCTTCAACCGGCTGACCGGCATGGGCGTGGCCACGGCCAACTATCCCGGCAAGACGGTGGAGCTGCAGTTCGGCAGCACCCGGCTGGGCGATCGGACCATCGGCGTGGTGGACCTGCCCGGCACCTACGCGCTGGGCGCCGTCTCCGAGGACCAGTGGGTGGCGCGCCAGACGCTGCTCGACGGCACGCCCCACGTCGTGATCCTGGTGCTGGACGCCACGAATCTCGCCCGCAACCTCTATCTGGCCCTCCAGGTCCTGGATCTCGGCCTGCCGGTCGTCTTCGCGCTGAACGTGGTGGACGAGGCGGCGGCGCGCGGCATCCGCGTGCGGGTCGAACACCTCGGCGAGATCCTGGGCACGCCGGTGATCCCCACGGTGGCCAGCCGGGGCCGCGGGCTGGACGCGCTCATGGCGCAGGCCATCCGGCGCGTCACGCACCCGGCGGCGCTGGCGCCCCGCCTGCGCTACAGCGAGGACGTCGAGGCCATCGTGGGCAAGCTGGAAGCCGCCCTGGCGTCGCGTGACGACCGGCCCTACGGCCTGCCCCCCAGGGCCGCGGCCCTCCTCCTGCTCGAGGGGGACGGCGAGCTGCAGGCCTGGCTGGCCGGCGCCCCGGAGGGCGGGCCGCTCCTCGCGCTGCGCGACGAGCTGGCCGCGGCGCTCCGCGACCTCCGGGGCGAGGAGCCGGCCGTCCTGCTCTCCCGCGAGCGGCACGGCCTGGCGGGCCTCATCGCCGCGGACGTGGAGGAGCGGCAGGAGCGCCCCGCCCTGCTCGCCGACCGGCTCTGGCGCGTCGCCACGGCGCCCGCCAGCGGCCTGCCCCTGCTGGCCCTGGTCCTGGCCGGGATCTTCGCCTTCCTCTTCGTCGTGGGCGACTGGCTGGCCGTGGGCTTCACCGACCTCTGGACCGCCTACGCCTCGCCGGCCATCCAGTATCCCTTCCACGCCCTGTTCGGCGAGGGGCTGCTCTCCAGGACCCTGCTGTGGGGGTTCGACGCGGGGATCCTGGCGGCGCTGGCGGTCGGCGTGCCGTACGTGCTCACCTTCTACCTGCTCCTGGCCCTGCTGGAGGACACGGGCTACCTGAACGCCGTGGCCTTCCTCACCGATCAGGTCATGCACCGGATGGGGCTGCACGGCCGCGCCGTCATCCCGCTGGTTGCCGCCGCAGGCTGCAACGTCCCCGCCATTATGGGGGCGCGCGTGCTCGGGAGCATGCGCGAGCGGGTCATCGTGAGCACCCTCGTGGCGCTCACCCCGTGCAGCGCGCGGACCGCCGTGATCCTCGGCGCGGTGGCCGCCACGGTGGGCTGGCCGTACGCGCTGGGCGTGTACGCGGCCACGCTGGCCGTGGGCATCTTGACCGGCGTGGGACTGCACCGCTTCCTGCCCGGCCGGGGCACGGGCCTCGTCATGGAGATGTTCCCGTTCCGGGCGCCCAACCCCCTGGCCACCTTGCGCAAGACCTGGGGACGCTTCCAGGACTTCGTGTTCGTGGCCACGCCCATCGTCCTGGTGGGGAGCATCCTCCTGGGCGGCCTGCACGAGACCGGGCTCCTCTGGTCGCTGGCCGCGCCCCTGCGGCCCGTGATGGAAGGCTGGCTGGGCATCCCCGCGGTGGCCGGGCTCACCCTGGTGGTGGCCGTGCTCCGCAAGGAGCTGGCCCTCCAGCTCCTGGTGACCCTGGCCATGATCCAGTACGGCCCCCAGGCCAGCAACCTGCTCAGCTTCATGCAGCCGGAGCAGGTGGTGGTCTACGCGCTCGTCAACACGCTGTACGTCCCCTGCATCGCCACCATCGCGGTCCTGGCGCGGGAGCTGGGCTGGCGGCGCGCCCTGCTGATCTCCGGCTTCACCGTCGTCATCGCGCTCGTGGTGGGCCGCCTGGCGCGCCTCGTCCTCGCCCTCCTCTAGCGGGCAGGCGAGGCGGCGCCCGCGGTTGCGTGTCCATAAAGCGGAGGAACCCGATCCGAGTTGGAGGATGTTCACCATGATGAGGCGCCTCCCCGCAGCCCTGCTCCTGGTCCTCGCCCTGCCCGCGCCGCCGGGCGCCCTGGCGGCCGGCGACCTCGTGCTCTACTCCGCCCGCAAGGAGGAGCTGATCCGGCCCGCCATCCAGGCCGCGGAGAAGGCGCTGGGCCTCAAGGTCAAGCTGTTCACGGGCGGGGCGGGCGAGCTGGCGCGGCGCATCGAGATCGAGAAGGGGGCCCCCAGGGCCGACCTGTTCCTGGGCACGACGGCCGGCTTCGCCGAGCTGCTGCGGGCGAAGGGCCTGCTGGAGCGCTTCGGCTCCCCGCTCCTCTCCGAGATCCCGGCCGAGTTCCGCTCGCCGGACGGGACCTGGGTGCCGCTCACCGCGCGGGTGCGGGTGCTGGTTTACCACACCGGCCTGGTCAAGCCGGAGGAGGCGCCCCGCTCCGTCTTCGCGCTGACCGACCCGCGCTGGAAGGGCAAGCTGGCGGTGGCCTCCATGGGCGAGCGCACCACGGTCGGCTGGCTGGCGGCCATCCTGGCCCTGCGGGGCGAGGAGGCGACGCGGCAGTACGTGGCGGGGCTCAAGGCCAACGGCCTGAAGGTGCTGAAGAACAACACCGAGGTGCGCAAGGCCGTGGCCAGCGGGGAGTACGCGGTGGGGATCACCAACCACTACTACTACCTGCTGCAGCTCCAGGCCGATCCGCGGAGCCCGCTGGGCATCGTCTACCCCGACCAGGGACCCGGCGAGATGGGCGCCCCGGTCTTCGCCATCACGGCCGCGCTGATCAAGGGCGCGGCCAACGGCGAGGAGGCCCGCAGCTTCCTGGAGTTCCTGCTCCGCCCCGAGGGCAACCGGCACCTGGTGGAGGGCGAGTTCGAGGTGCCCCTGCGCCCGGGCCTCCACCTGCCGGGGGCCGAGCGGGGCGTGAAGGCCCTCGGGGAGTTCAGGCGTCCGCCCCTCACGCAGGCGCGGATCGCCGAGCTGGAGCCGGTGGTCGAGCGGCTGTTCGGCAGCCTGCTGACCCCGTGACGCCATGTCCCGAGCCACGTCCGTCCTGCTGAGCGCGCCCGTGGCGCGACCGGCCGCGCCCGCGCGCTGGACCAGCCCCTGGCGCCCGCTCGCCGCGCTCCTGGCCGCGCTGCTCGGGCTGCTGGTCCTCGGGCCGCCGGCCTACCTGGCCGTGCAGGGTGCCGGACTCGGCCTCGGCGAGCTGGCCGCCCGCTGGCAGGAGCTGGGGATCCTGGCGATCCTGGGCAACGTGCTGCTGCTGGCCGTCCTCACCACGGGCTTCTGCCTGGCGACCGGTGTGCCGCTGGCCTGGCTGGTCGTCCGTTCGGACCTGCCGGGCCGGTCCCTGGTGCGCGTGCTGGCCCCCTTGCCCCTGGCCCTGCCGCCCTACATCGGGGCCATCGTCTACCAGCTCATCATGGCCCCGGGCGGGATCCTGGGGGGGCTGGCCGTCCGCTGGCTGGGGCTCACCCCCTCGGCGGTGGCCTCGCTGATCTACGGCGTGTGGGGGGCCGCCTGGGTCCTCACCCTGTTCATGTTCCCCTACGTGTACCTCCTGGCCGCCGCCGCGCTGGAGCGCGCCAACCCCAGCCTGGAGGAGGCCGCCCGCGCGAGCGGCATGACGGCCGGCGAGGTCTTCTGGCGGGTCACCCTGCCCCTCCTGCGGCCGGCGCTCCTGGGCGGCAGCCTCATGGTCTTCCTCTACGCCTGGGCCGACTTCGGCGTGGTCTCCCTGCTCCGCATGCGGACCCTCACCACCGTGATCTACGACTACGTCCACGGCACCATGGACTGGGCGCTGCCGGCCGGCCTGAGCCTGCTCCTGACGCTCATCACCGCGCTGGCCCTGCTCGCGCAGCTCCGGATCCTGGGGCGGGCCCGCTACGCGCAGATCACCGGGAGCGCCAAGCCGGCGCGGCCGGTCCCGCTGGGTCGCTGGCGTCCCGCGGCGCTGCTGTTCGTCGCGCTGCTCTTGGGCGCCGCGCTGGCCGTGCCGCTGGCGGTCCTCGGCGTGCAGGCGGGACGCCTGGGCGCCGCCGGGGGCCTGGCGCTGCTCCTGGAGCAGGGCCAGTTCGTCCTGAACAGCCTCTGGACGGCCGTGGGCGGCGCCACGCTGATCATGGGGGTCGCCTTCATCGCGGCCTGGGTCGGCCGGCAGGGACCCGGCCGGCTGCTCCTGCCCCTGGCGCAGGCGGGCTACGCCATCCCCGGCACCGTCCTGGGACTCGGCATGGTGGGCTTCTTCCACGCGGTGCTCCCCTGGCTCTACGCCCGGCCCGCCGTGGTGGTGCTGGGCTACCTGGTCCTGTTCCTGACGCCCGCGCTCCAGGCCGTCTCGGCCGCCCTGGCGCAGCTCGACGCCTCGCTGGAGGAGGCGGCCCGCGGGCTGGGCCGGAGCCCCCTGCAGGCCTTCCGCGAGGTGACGCTCCCGCTGCTCCGCCCGGGCCTGCTGAGCGGCTGGATCCTGGTCTTCATCCTGTGCATGCGCGAGCTGGCCGCGACCCTGATCCTCCGCCCGCCGGGCTTCGACACGCTGCCCGTGCGGGTCTGGATCCACACCATGGACGTGGGGCCCGAGCCGGCGGCCGCCGCGCTGGCCCTCCTGCTGGTGGCCCTGGTGGCGCTGCCCTGGCTCGCGCTCGTGCTGCTCGGCCGGCGCATGGAGGTGGGCGCGTGAACGGCAACGGTGATCGGCAGGGCGCGCCCGAGGCGCGCATCATCCTGGAGGGCGTGGCGAAGTCCTACCAGCCCGCCAGCCCGCCGGCCGTGGACGGCCTGGACCTGCGGGTGGCCCAGGGGGAGATCGTGGCCCTGCTGGGGCCGAGCGGCTGCGGCAAGACCACCACCCTCCGCCTGATCGTGGGCTTCGAGGCCCCGGACGCCGGGCGCATCGAGGTGGCGGGCCAGGTGGTGGCTGCCGGATCCCGCTGGGTCCCGCCCGAGGCGCGCGGCGTGGGCATGGTGTTCCAGGACTACGCGCTCTTCCCCCACCTGACCGTGGCCCAGAACGTGGCCTTCGGCATGCGGCGGCTGCCGCGGGAGGAGCGGCGGCGGCGCACGGAGCACGCGCTCCGCATGACCGAGATGGACGGGCTGGGCGCGCGGTACCCCCACGAGCTCTCCGGCGGCCAGCAGCAGCGGGTGGCCCTGGCCCGGGCGCTCGCCCCCGGCTACGAGGTGGTGCTCCTGGACGAGCCGCTGAGCAGCCTGGACGCCGACCTCCGGGTGCAGCTCCGCGCCCAGCTGCGCCGCCTGTTGAAGGAGATGGGGCGCTCCGCCGTGCTGGTGACCCACGACCAGGAGGACGCCTTCCACGTGGCCGATCGCGTGGGCGTCCTGCACCGCGGCCGGCTGGAGCAGATCGGCACGCCGGAGGAGATCTACCGCCGGCCCCGCACCCGATTCGTGGCGGACTTCGTGGGCGCCGCCGACTTCATCCCGGGGTGCGTGGATCCCGGCGGGATCGTGACGCCGCTGGGGGTCTTCCCCGCGGTGCCGGGTCTCGCCCCCGCCCAGGCGGTGGAGGTCATGGTGCGGCCGGAGGACGTGGTGGTCGCGCCCGACCCCGAAGGCGGCGCCGTCATCACCGACCGGCTCTTCCTGGGCGCCGACAAGATCTACACCCTGGAGGTGGCCGGACTCCGGCTGCACACCAACCAGCACGTCATCGCCCCGCTGGCGGTCGGCACGCGGGTCGGCGTGCGCATCCTGCCGGGTCCCACCGTGGCCTTCCCCGCCGAGGCGACGGGCGCCCCGCCCCCGGCGGCCGCGCCCCTGGACCTGGCGCCGGCCCCGCAGTTCGGGTAGTGTAGGCGCCGAGGCGCCCGGCGTCGCCCGGCGTCCCGCGGGCGGCGACCGCGCCCGTCCTGACGCTCGGGCCGCTGCGCCGGGGCAGCGGCGTGATCTTCGATCCCGGGGGCTACG
>JBHGAX010000256.1:0-6045 GCA_041946635.1 Methylomirabilales bacterium (SeqCode) | reverse complement strand
GAAATTCGAAACTCGAAATTCGAAATCATCACGTGCGGTCCTCCAGGTAGCCCAGACGGCGCAGGGCGGCCGGGTCCTTGCGCCAGGCCTCCAGCACCTTCACGTGGAGCTGGAGGAAGACCGGCATGCCCAGCAGCGCCTCGATCTCGGGCCGCGCCTGCGTGCCGATCTTCTTCAGCATCTGGCCCCCGCTCCCGATCACGATGGCCTTCTGCGACTCCTTCTCCACGAAGAGGGTGGCCTCCACGTCCATCAGCTCGCGCCCCTCGCGCTGCTGCACGCGCTCCACCTGTGCCGCCACCGCATACGGCAGCTCCTGCCGCAGGAGGTGGAAGGCCCGCTCGCGCAGGATCTCGGCGATGAAGAATCGCTCGGGCCGGTCGGTCAGCTCCTCGGGCGGGTAGAAGGGCGGGCTGACCGGGAGGCGGTCCACGATGAGCCGCTCCAGCCGGCCCACGTTGTCCCCGGCCGTGGCGGAGATGGGCACGATCTCGGCGAAGGGGTACGCCTGCCGCCACCGATCGATGAGCGGCAGGAGGCTGTCCTTCTGCACCGCGTCCACCTTGTTCAGCACCAGGAGCACCGGGGCCCGGGGCGGCCGGCGCCGCAGCTCCTCCAGGATGAGCTCGTCGTCAGGATGCTCGGCGTCCGCGGCGTCCACCAGCCACAGGATGACGTCCGCGTCCGCCATGGCGGTGAGCGCCGCGCGCACCAGCGCCTGGTTGAACGTCGCCCCGGAGCGGTGGATGCCCGGCGTGTCCAGGAAGAGGATCTGGGCCTCGGCCGTGGTCCGGATGCCGAGGATGCGGTGCCAGGTGGTCTGCGGGCGGGCCGAGACGATGCAGAGCTTCTGGCCGACCAGCCGGTTCACCAGGGTGGACTTGCCCGCGTTCGGCCGGCCGATGATGGCCGCGTAGCCGGCGCGAAACGAGGTCCGAGGTCCGAGGTCCGAGGTCCGAGGTCCGGTCACGAAGTCTCCTTGCCGTCTTGCTGTCGTCGCGCTGTTCGCTGCGGTTGTCGTCTCGACCCCGCCGCCATCGGTGTCGCCCTCTTCCTCCTCGCCTGCCGGTGACCTCGGACCTCGGACCGTCCTCGGACCTCTTGCCCCGGAGCCTCGTCACTCCGCCGTGGCCCGCAGGAGCTCGGCCGGATCCACCCGCGCCCCGTGGAGGCGCACGCCCCAGTGGAGGTGCGGGCCGCTGGCGCGCCCCGTGGCGCCCACGCGGCCAATGGGCTGCCCCCGCGCCACGCGCTGCCCGGTCTGGACCAGGCTCTCCTGCAGGTGGAAGTACATGGTGAACAGGCCGTCGCCGTGGTCCAGGACGACCGCGGTGCCGGCGAAGAACTGGTCGGCCACCAGCGCCACCTCGGCCGCGTTGGCCGCCAGCACGGGCGTGCCGGCCGGCGCGGCCACGTCCGAGCCGGAGTGCGCGGCACGCGGCTCCCCGTTGATGATGCGCCGGTGCCCGAAGCCCGAGCCGGAGCCCAGGCCGTCCAGCGGCGGCCGGAAGGGCTCGCGCCACAGGCGGGGTCGGGCCGTCTCCCACAGCCTGTCCAGCGCGGCCTTCTCCGCCGCCGCGCGCTCCAGGGTCGCGGGGTCCAGCTGGGTGAACCGGGACGGCAGCGTGAGGCGCTGGACCGGGTAGGGCGATGCCAGCACCCGGAGCGTCCGCTCGAGGCGGAGCAGGCGGCCGGACTCCTGCAGGTCCACCACCAGCGGGAGCGGCCCCGCGGGCGTGTCCAGGTCCACCCCGACCAGGACGGGCCCGGTTCCCGGTTCCGGCAGCGGCAGGCGCCGGCCGCCCGCGGCCACGCCCAGCCAGATCCCGGGCCGCGCCAGCGTGAGGACCGCCACGCCGCCCGGCGGGACCGCCGCCGGCTCCAGCCGCACGATCTCCTCGCGGGCCGCGGCCGCGCCGGGCAGGCAGGCGAGGAGGAGCAGCCAGCCGGCGGCGAGCACCCCGCTAGCGCGCATGTCGGGGGGCGGCTTTCAGGCGGAGCGGGGGGAGGCCGAGCGCGGCGAGGACCTCGGCCTGCTTCCGCCACATGGCCCGGCGCTCCCCGGGGGTGCCGTGGTCGTAGCCCAGCAGGTGGAGGACGCCGTGGGTCAGGAGCAGCGACAGCTCTCCCCGCAGGCCGGCCGGTCCCGCCTGCCGGGCGGCGGTCTCCACGGAGATGACCACGTCGCCCAGCAGCTCGGCCGCGAGAGCCCCGAAGCGGCCCTCCGCCATGGGGAAGGCCAGCACGTCGGTGGGGCCCCTCACGCCGCGATAGGCTCGGTTCAGCTCCGCCATGTCGGCATCGTCCACCAGGAGCACGCTCACCTCAGCCGTCGGCCGGCTCAGGCTGGACAGGATCTTTCGCCCCTGGCTTCTTAGCCATGCCGTCTCGACGCGGGCCGTCCGCTGCCGGTTTTGCAGGCTGATCCCCATTCTGAGTCCGCTTCCTGACGTCGACGGGCAGGCTGGGGTACTCCACCCGCTGGTGGAAGATGCCGGTGAGAATCCGGACGAAGCTGTTGGCGATGAGGTGCAGGTCGCGCAGGGTCAGGTCGCACTCGTCGAGCTGCCCGTCCACGAAGATGCTGTTGATGATCCGCTGCACCGCCCCCTGGATGCGGGCCAGCGTCGGCTCGGTGAGCGTCCGCGTGGCGGCCTCGACGGCGTCGGCCAGCATGAGGATGGCCGCCTCGCGCGTCTGGGGCTTCGGCCCCGGGTAGCGGTAGTCCTCCTCGTTCACCGCCTGGAGGCCGGGATCCGCCGCCTCCTTGGCCCGCTGGTAGAAGTAGCTCACCAGGCGGGTGCCGTGGTGCTGGGGGATCAGGTCCACCAGCACCTCGGGCAGGCCGTACGCCTCGGCCATCTCGATGCCGTCCTTCACGTGGGACATCACGATGGTGCGGCTCAGGCTGGGGGCCAGCTTGTCGTGCCGGCTGCCCGCTTCCCGCTGGTTCTCGATGAAGTAGCTGGGGTGCGTGGTCTTGCCGATGTCGTGGTAGTAGGCGCCCACGCGGCAGAGGAGGGCGTTGGCCCCGATGGCCTCCGCCGCGGCCTCGGCCAGCGTCCCGACGGTCATGCTGTGGTAGTAGGTGCCGGGGGCCGTCAGGATCAGGTGCCGGAGGATGGGGGAGTTCAGGTTGGACAGCTCCAGCAGGGTGAAGACCGTGGTCCGCTCGAAGGGGTGCTCCAGCAGCGGCAGCAGCCCCACCGCCAGCACGGCCACCATGGCGCCGTTGATCAGGCCCCCCACGATGTCCGCCGCCAGCGTCTCGGCGGAGCCCTGGAGCAGCGCGAAGGCCACCAGGGTGTAGGTGTTGGCGGCCGCGACCAGGGCGCCGGCCCGCAGGAAGGTCGTCCGCGACTCCCCGCCCGCCAGCGAGAAGATGCCCACCAGGCTGCCCACGAAGGCGTAGATGAAGTAGGGCAGCGGCGCGCCCAGCATCAGGCTGGTGAGCAGGGCCAGGCTCAGGGAGCCGGCGAAGGCCAGCCGCGTGTTGAAGAGGATGGCGATGAGCACGCCCCCCAGCGGCACGGGCAGGGCGGCCCGCAGGGCCGAGAAGGGCACGTCCGAGGTGGCGTCCAGGGACTGGATGATGGCCAGGCCGTAGCGCGTGAGGATGAGCACGATCAGGAGGACCGTGCCCAGGAGCAGGAGGCTCCGCGCGCGCTGCACGTCCTTGGGCTGCAGGAAGCGGACGTAGATGTAGAGCGCGCTGAGCAGGAAGGCGGTCAGGAGCAGCACCCCGAGCAGGGCCAGGGCGCTCCGCGGGGCGGGCAGGCTGGAGGCCAGGATCTGCAGGGTGGCGAGCAGGAAGACGACGGTGACGACGGGCAGGAACCAGCGCCGGCTCTCCAGCCAGGTCATGGCCCGGCGCACGGCCGCCAGCCGGCGCCGGGCCTTGGGCGGCGGCGGGGGCGCCAGCCGGTCCGCGATCTCGTGCCGCACCGTCTTGCTGAAGAAGCGGAGGTCCACTTACGCCGCGCCAGGCTCGGCTGGCGTCCCCTGGTAGGCCTCGTACGCCCGCACGATGCGCTGGACCAGCTCGTGGCGGACGACGTCCTCTTCGCCGAAGTAGACGAACTGAATGCCGGGAATGCCCTTCAGGATGGCGCGCACCTCGATCAGCCCGGAGAGCCGCCCGGCCGGCAGGTCCACCTGCGTGATGTCCCCCGTGATGACCGCCTTGGAGCCGAAGCCCAGGCGGGTGAGGAACATCTTCATCTGCTCGGAGGTGGTGTTCTGCGCCTCGTCCAGGATGATGAACGACTCGTTCAGCGTCCGGCCGCGCATGAAGGCCAGGGGCGCGATCTCGATGGTGCCCTGCTCGATCAGGCGGGTGGCGCGCTCCGTCTCCAGCATGTCGAAGAGCGCGTCGTAGAGCGGCCGGAGGTAGGGGTCGATCTTCTCGCTGAGCGTGCCCGGCAGGAAGCCCAGCTTCTCGCCCGCCTCCACGGCGGGCCGGCAGAGGATGATCCGGTTCACCTCGTGGTGCAGGAGGGCGGTCACGGCCATGGCCATGGCCAGGTAGGTCTTCCCGGTGCCGGCGGGCCCGATCCCGAAGACGATGTCGTCGGCGCGGATGGCCTCGATGTAGCGCTTCTGCCCCAGGCTCTTCGGCCGGATGGGCCGCTTCTTGGTGGAGACGGCGATCAGCTCGGCCTGGACGTCGCGGAAGCTCTCGCTGCGCGCCTCCGGCGGCTCGGCGCCGGCCTGCCCGAAGTGGCGCAGGGCCATGCGCACGTCCTGCGCCCCGACCTGACGCCCCTGCCGGACGAGCGCCGCCAGCTCCCCCACGACCCGCTCGGCCACCGCCACCGCGCGCTCGCCGCCGCTGATGAGCAGCTTGCCGTCCCGGAGGACCAGGCGCACCTGCAGGCCGTCCTCGACGAGGCGGGCATGCTCGTCCCCCTGGCCGAACAGGTCCTGGACCTCCGATCCCGCGGCCAGGGCCACCCGCGTCGTCCCGCGACTCTCGATGGATGCCATGCCTGTGCGCGCACACCCTCCCGAACGCGATGGAAGCCAAGAATACGGCGGGGTTCCGGGCCTGTCAAGCGCAAGGGGGCGTGCCCCTCCAGCCCCGAAAACCGTGCGGACATTGGCCTTGACAGGTCTCGCCGCACCGAGGTAGGGTGAAAATCAGGGTTGAGACCCGGGAACCCCCTTGTCCCCCTCCGACCCCGGAGGGCGGCCAGCCTCTGGCCTCGAGTGTCTCCCCATTTTTCATCTCACGCTGGTGCCGACGCACCCGGTGTCATCGCGAGCGTCATCGCGAGGAGGATGGATCGTGAGCAGAGCGGGCATTCTGCCGTCGTGTAAGCAAGGGGTCCTGGGGCTGCTCGCCGCGGCCGCCGTGCTGTGGGCGGCGCCGGCCTGGGCGAGCGAGGCGGAGCTGAAGATCCCGGACCTCGGCTCGGTCGCCTTCCTGGGCGTCAGCGGGCACACCCTGCTGCTCTTCGGGCTGCTGGTGTGCCTGGCGGGGATGGCCTTCGGCCTCGTGCAGTTCATGCAGATCCGGAACCTGCCAGTCCACCGCGCCATGCGCGAGATCTCGGAGCTGATCTACGAGACCTGCAAGACCTACCTGGTCACCCAGGGGAAGTTCCTCGCCATCCTCTGGGCATTCATCGCGGTGATCATCGTCATCTACTTCGGGTTCCTGCTGCGCTTCGGTGCCGGCCAGGTGATCACGATCGTGCTCTTCAGCATCGTCGGCATCCTGGGCAGCTACGCGGTGGCCTGGTTCGGCATCCGCATCAACACCTACGCGAACTCGCGCACGGCCTTCGCCAGCCTGGGGGGCAAGCCCTTCCCGACCATGGCCATCCCGCTGAAGGCCGGCATGAGCATCGGCATGCTGCTCATCAGCGTCGAGCTCCTGCTGATGCTGGTCATCCTGCTCTTCATCCCGGGCGACGCCGCCGGGCCCTGCTTCATCGGGTTCGCCATCGGCGAGTCGCTCGGCGCGGCGGCCCTCCGCATCGCGGGCGGCATCTTCACCAAGATCGCCGACATCGGCTCGGACCTGATGAAGATCGTCTTCAA
>JBHGAX010000255.1:0-6045 GCA_041946635.1 Methylomirabilales bacterium (SeqCode) | reverse complement strand
CTCCGTGTCTTTCTTTGCGCCTTCGCGGCTTGGCGTGAGGTGGGTCTTCTCCGGCCCCTTCAGCGCCCTGGCCGGGCGGGGTAGGGGCACAGGGGGCGCAGGGGGCAGGCGGGGCAGTCGGGCTTCCTCGCGCGGCAGATCGTGGCGCCCAGGTCCATGAGGGCCTGGTTGAAGGCCCAGGCGTCGTCCGGAGGAACCACCGCTTCGGCCAGCGCCCAGAGGCGCCGCTCCAGCCCCGGCGTGCGCCGGCGGACGAAGACGCGCGAGAGGATGCGGCGCACGTTGGTGTCCAGGACGGGGGCGGCCTGGCCGTAGGCGAAGCTGGCCACGGCCCCGGCGGTGTACCGGCCGATGCCCGGCAGGCGCCGCAGCTCCTCCACCGTGCGCGGAAAGGTCCCGCGATGCTCCTCCACGATGCGGCGCGCGGCGGCGTGGAGGTTCCGGGCGCGCGCGTAGTAGCCCAGGCCGTCCCAGGACTCCCGGACGCGCTCCGGCCGCGCGGCGGCCAGGTCCTGGACCGAGGGGTACTCCCGCAGGAAGCGCCGGTAGTAGCCGCGCACCCGGTCCACCTGCGTCTGCTGCAGCATGATCTCCGACACCAGGATCCGGTACGGGTCGCGGGTGCGCCGCCAGGGGAGCCGGCGGCCGTGCTCCCGGAACCAGGCGAGCAGCGCGGTCCGGAGCGCGGCGAGGCGTGCGGGGTCCAGGCGCGGCCGGTAGGGGCGGCTCACGGCTGGATCTCGCCGCGCTTCAGCCCGCGCACGAAGAGGCGGTCGGCCTCCAGGAAGTCGCCGGGAACGAGGTCCGCGGGCTCGACCCAGGCGATCTGCTCGAACGCGAGGTTCCTGGGCTCGCCCGAGTACGCCAGAACGCGGAAGAAGAGGAGCCGCACCTCGGGGCCGGCCGGGTAGCGGTGCTCGACGCAGCAGAGCTTGGGCCCCACCACCGCCTGGATGCCGAGCTCCTCGCGGAGCTCCCTGGCCAGACACGCCTCCGCGGACTCGCCTGGCTCCACCTTCCCGCCGGGGAACTCCCACTGCAGCGGGTGCCGCGAGCCCGCGCGCCGCTGGCAAATGAGGACGCGCCCCCCCTGGCGGAGGACGCCGGCGGTGACGAGGATCATGCGCGGCCTCGCCTCGCCCAGAGGAGCGTCCCGCCGGCCAGGGCCAGCGCGGGGAGCCACAGGCCGACGCGGGGGAAGACCAGGAGGGCGGCCGCCAGGACCAGCAGGCCGCGCTGGAGGCGCGTGAGCGGGTCCCAGGCGAAGCCGATGAGCGCGGCCGCGAGGCACACGACGCCGGCCGCGGTGAGGAGGGCCGCCTGGATGATGGCGGGCCAGGTGCCCAGGAGCAGGAGGGCCGGCTGGTACACGAAGGCGAAGGGCACCAGGAACCCGGCGATGCCCAGCCGGAAGGCCTCGATGCCGGTGGCCATCATCTCGGACCCGGCCAGGTTGGCCGCGGCGAAGGCCGTGATGGCATCCGGCGGCGTGAGGTCGGAGAGCACCGCGTAGTAGAAGACGAAGAGATGCGCGGCCAGCACGGCCACGCCCAGCTGGCCCATGGCCGCGGCGCCGATGGTGACGGCGATCACGTAGGCGGCCGTGGTGGGAATGCCGGTCCCCAGGACGCTGACCACCAGGAAGACGAGCAGCATGGTCACGAGCAGCTTGCCCCCCGCGACGCCGACGATCATCCCGCCGAAGGCCAGGGCCGAGCCGGTCCGCGTGAGCGTGGCCACGATCATGCCGGAGCCGGCCAGGGCGGCCGCGATGAGGGCGGCGTTCACGGCCGAGTCGAAGAGGGCGTCCCGCAGCCTGGCGAAGGTCATGCGGGTCTCGCGGTCCAGGTAGCTCAGGCCGAGCGTGATCAGGATCACGAAGAAGGCCGCCTTGGAGGGCGAGTAGCCCTGGGCCAGGAACAGCAGGATGAGGACGAAGGGGAGGAAGTAGTAGGCGCGGCGCAGCATGGGCCGCCAGGGCGGCAGCTCGGCGCGCGGCCGGGGCTTCATCCCGCTCCGCAGGGCGATGAAGTGCACCATGCTGAAGACGCCCACGTAGTAGAGGAGCGCCGGGACGGCGGCCGCCTGGATGATCTGGAAGTAGGAGACGCCGGTCACCTCCGCCATGATGAAGGCGCCGGCCCCCATGATGGGCGGCATGATCTGGCCGCCGGTGCCGGCGATGGCCTCGATGGCCGCGGCCTGCTTGGCGGGGAAGCCGTGGCGCTTCATCAGCGGGATCGTGAAGGAGCCCGTCGCGTAGACGTTGGCCACCGTGCTCCCGCTCACCGTGCCGTAGAGCGCGCTGGCCAGGACGGCGATCTTGGCGGCGCCGCCCCGGGTCCAGCCTGCCGCCCAGACGGCGAAGTCGATGAGGAAGTCCCCCACGCCCGCGTGCTTCATGACGCTGGCGAAGAGGATGTAGATGAACAGGATGTTGGCCGAGATGCCGGTGAGGAAGCCGAAGATGCCCTCGTCGCCCGCGAGGTACATGATCTCCACCATGCGCGGGAAGCTGTAGCCCTTGAAGTGGAGGACGCCGGGCATCCAGGGCGAGGCGGCGAGGTACGCCAGGAAGACCGCGGCGGTGAGGGCCATCCAGCGGGACAGGGAGCGGCGGCAGCCCTCGATGACCAGGCCGACCAGCAGGACCCCGAGGGCGACCTCCACGGGGGCCACGTCCTCGACGCCCTGCAGCCGGAAGTTCAGCCGCTCCGCGTGCCAGAGCACGTAGCCCGTCGCCAGGGCCGCGCCCGCCGCCGCCGCGAAGTCGAGGAGGGTGGGCCGGGCCTTGGGCGAGCGCTGGGTGGCGGGGAACAGGAGGAAGATGAGCGGCAGGAGCAGGAGCAGGTGCAGGCTCCGCATGCTGCGGGGCTCGAGCGCGCCGTACCCTGCCGTGTAGAGGTGAAACAGGGACGCCCCGGCCGCGTAGACGAGCACGACGGCCCGGAGCCGTCCGGAGAGCGCGCGCATCAGGACCTGGCGCCGGGCGCGAACGCCCGCCCGCTCGGCGGCGAGGGGCGGGCGTGGCGCGCAGAGGTGCGGGCCGGCATCGGGCCTACTTCACGAAGCCCTTGTCGCGGTAGTACTTCTCCGCGCCGGGATGCAGGGGGACGGCGGTGGCGCTGGCGCCGTCCGCCGGCTGGTATGGCTGCAGGCTGACGTGGATCTTGCGGAAGCGCTCCACGTTATCGCCGACCGCCTTGGCCAGCGCGTAGGCCGTCTGGTTGGGCAGCGCGGTGCTCGTGGTGATGACGCTGCCCATGGTGGCGGAGGTGATCTCTTCGTCCGCGTTGGCGGCCCTGGGATAGGTGCCCTTCGGAATCTTGCCCGTGCCGAGGCCGAACTTGGCCAGGTAGGCGAGCAGCGGCTGCGGGAAGCTCAGCAGGCGGAGCGACCGGCCGATGGAGGCCTCCGTGATGGCGGCGCCGGGCAGGGCCAGGAAGGTAAATGTCGCGTCGGCGTTGCGGTCCTTGAAGGTGCTGGCCTGCTCCGTGTAGGAGCCACGGAAGAACTTGAAGCCGGCGTTCTCCAGCTCCCTGTAGTCGGTGCTGTAGTAGGCGAGCACCTTCCGGAACACCCACTCGTCCGAGGTCCCGGCCGGGGAGATGGCGATGCGCATCGGCTTCTTCTGCCGGAAGATCTCGTCCATGCTCTTGACCGGCGTCTCGGCCCCGACGTAGAAGTGGAAGGTGTTCAGGCTCATGCCGCCCGCGATGGCGCGGAGATTCTGCATCTTCTTCCCGTTGTAGGGCGGCTTGTCGTAGGGATCCTCGCCGTTCCAGGCGGCGTTGAGGAGAGGCGGCAGGCCCCACCCGACGTCGGCGTCGCCTTTCTCGATGATGCCGGGATTCTGCGTGCCGCCGCCGGGCACGACTTTCACGGTGATGCCCGCGGCGTCGCGCACGAGCTCCGCGATGCCGCCCGCGATCATGTACCAGCCGCCGCCCACTGGGCCGGCCGTCCAGGTGAGGCTGGCGGGGGTGCCGGCCTGACTGCCCACGGGCAGGACCATCAGGCCGACGAGGACCGCTGCCAGAACGCCTCCGAGGTACCGATACATGCTGTGCCCCTCCTCCCTGTCGCGCCACGCGGGCGCTCGCCCGGATCGCCTTATCTGAGCCGCGACACACGGTTATCAAAGCCGCCCTGGAGGGTCAAGGGGATTCTGGAAGGAACGGTGGCCGGTTCGAGGTGCTGCAGTTCGAACCTCGAACCTTGACCTTGAACTTCCCCTCTTCTCCCTGTACAAAGTGGAGGCTCTGGCGGAGGTCGGGAAAGGAGAGGGGATGGGGAAGCGTCGTCTGTCGAAGGGGCCTGCGCGGCCGCAGCCCCGCAAGAAGTCACCGTGGGCGTTCTGGGCGATCGCCGCGGCGGTCCTGGTGGTCGCGGGCGGGGCCGTTGGCTACTTTGCCTTCTGGGCGCAGCCGGCGACGGCCCGCGTGAGGCAGCCGGCGCCGGACTTCACGCTGCGCCTCCTCAACGGCGAGAGCATCACGCTCTCCAGCTTGAAGGGCCGGCCGGTCCTCATCAATTTCTGGCACTCCACCTGACCGCACTGCCGGCGGGAGGCTCCCGTCCTGGCCAGCGTCTACGAGAAGTACAAGGACAAGGGGCTCGCCTTGCTCAGCGTGAACGTCGTCTGGGACAGCGAGGCCGGCGCCCGGAAGTTCGTGGAGGAGTTCAACCTGCCGTTCCCGGTCGGCCGCGACGCCAGCGCCGCCATCGGCACCCCGTACAAGGTGGAGGCCACCCCGACGAGCGCCTTCGTGGACAGGAACGGAGTGCTGGTCGAGCGGAAGACCGGCGGGTTGAGCCAGGAGGAATTCGAGCAGCGGATCGAGAAGCTGCTCGCCGGATGAGGAGGAGAGCAGCACGTGACGCGTAACACGTAACCTCCTCCCGCCTCATGCATCTGCCCTCACCCCCACCCGCCGTCACTTCACCAGCGCCAGCGCGCCCGTCACGATCAGGTACACGGCCACGATGTAGTTGAGCAGTCGCGGCATGATGAGGATCAAGATGCCGGCGATCAGCGAGAGCAGCGGGCCGATGGACAGCGTCACAGTCATGGCTCCCCTCCTGCGGCGCCTGCCGCACCGACGATCATAGCACCCCAGCGCCCTCACCCCGGGCGTCTCTCGTGGGGCAACCCTGAAGGCCTGTCACGGAACCGCGGGCTTTGGCCGGGCGGGAGATGACCTGCCTTCCGAGAGCCTCGGCTCAGCCAAGTCCCCCTCGCGGGGATTTGCAGCACGCGCCCGGAACCCCTTCTTCGCGATCTCGAAGGAGCCGCAGCGGCTAACGTGACGGCGAGGTGGCCGGCCACCAGAGGACCGCGCTCCGGCGGTGCATCGGGGCCAGGACGCCGCGCCCGTCCGGCCGCAGTCGCGCTGCCAGGAATCGCTCCAGCTTCGCGACGGCCTCGGGGTCGGTCGGGCGGAGGCGGGCGATCCAGAAGGCCACCGCCTCCTGGACGCTGGCGAAAGGCTGGTCGAAGTCGTACTCGAGGATCCGCACGTTGGCAAAGATGCCCCGCGCGTGGAGGAGCGCGACGGTGGCCAGGTAATCGCGGCGCGCCGGGTAGGGCCGGCCGAGCAGCAGGGGGTACAGCTCGCCCAGGTAGAACTTCTCGGCGCCCGGCCCCACGTTCTGCATGAGGGCGATGGCGCGACACGCAAGCGGCGCGGCCTCGGCGAGGAACCTGTCCAGCTCGTCGAAGATGGGGGCCACGTTGGCCACGAGGACGAGGTCGTGGGCCGGGATCGCCGCTTCGCCCCAGCCCGCCGCGACGCACGCGACGTTCGTCTGGCCGCACTCGGCCAGGTTTGCGAGGAGCGCCTGGCGCATCGGCCCGGACGGCTCGAGCGCGGTGACCCGCTCCACTCGCCGCGCCAGCGGGATCGTCAGCGCCCCCACCCCGGCTCCCACGTCCAGCACGCTCCGGCACCCGGCGAGGGCCGGCTCCAGCGCCTCGACCACCCGCCGCGGGAAATCGCTCCGCTTCACGGCGAGATCGAAGAGCCGGACGCGATCGGAAGTCCA
>JBHGAX010000254.1:0-6052 GCA_041946635.1 Methylomirabilales bacterium (SeqCode) | reverse complement strand
CTCGGCCGGCGGCAGCTGCTCCGGGTACCAGCGGCGCTCGTACTCCAGGGACAGCCAGCCGTCGTAGCCGACCCGCTGGAGCTCCGCGAGGATCTCCGCCCAGGGGAGGCAGCCCTCACCCACGACGCGGGACACGACGGGCCGCGCGTCGGCCGGCAGCATGTCCACGCGATCGGAGGTCTTCCGGCTCGGCTGCTCCTTGAAGGCGATGTCCTTGACGTGCACGTGGACGACGTAGGGGGCCTGGAGCGGGATGGCCTCCCGGTGGTCCTCGGCTCGCAGGAGCGTCAGGTTGCCCTGGTCGTAGAGGATGGCCGCGCCGGGGTGCCGCAGGGCGCGGACGACTTCCACCGAGGCCTTGGCGCTGTCGGCCAGCGTGTTGAAGTGGTTCTCGAACGCCAGGCGCACGCCGGCCCGCGCCGCGGCCTCCAGGGGACCGGCCAGCGACTCCACGAGCCGCTGCAGCCGCTCCCCGCGCCCCGGGCCCCCGGTCTCCTTGCCGGCGTAGGTCCGGACGGCCGGCGCGCCGAGGGCCTCCGCGATCTCGATGGCCCGCAGCAGCAGGGTGCGGTGCGCGGCGGCCACGGCCGGCTCCGCCGCGTTCAGGTCCGTGGCGTAGGGGGTGATGCAGGCGAAGCGCAGCCCCAGGTCCTCGGCCCGTCGCCGAAGATCCCGGAGGGCGGCCGCGGAGGCATCCGGCCGGACCGCGCTCCTGTACTCCTCGTGGCAGAGCGCCTCGATGCCCTCCAGCCCCAGGCGCGCGAACAGGTCGATCGCCTCGGGCAGGGAATAGTCGGGCGTTGCGGTAGTATGTCCCGCAAGCTTCATGGCTTTTCAGTGACCCGCCACCCGGGCGAAGGCCTCGCGGGCCGCCGCCAGCGTCTGGGCGACCTCCGCCTCGCCGTGCGCGCTCGAGACGAACCAGCATTCCTGGTAGTGCGGGTTGAAGAGGATACCCTGCGCGAACATGCTTTTCCAGAAGACCGCGTACCGGTCCGCGCGCGCGTGCTGCACGATGTCGCGGTACTCCCAGAGCGGCCGCTCGGCGAAGTGCACCTGGAAGATCGGCCCCACGCCCTGGAGCACGGTGGGGATCCCCGCCTCCGCCGCCGCCCGGCGGAGCCCCTCGCACAGCGCCTCGGAGGTCTGGAAGAGCCGCGCGTAGAAGCCGGGCGCCGTCACCTCCTGCATGGCGGCGCAGCAGGCGGCCATGGCCACCGGGTTCGTGTGGTAGGTGGCGGACTGCGCCACGCGGTGGAGCGAGATGGTGTCCATCAGCTCCTTCCGGCCGCCCACCGCGGCGATGGGGAATCCGGCCGCCAGCGCCTTCGCCGTCACGGCCAGGTCGGGCATGATGCGGTAGTACTCCTGGGCGCCGCCCAGGGCCAGGCGGAAGCCGGTCTTCACCTCGTCGAAGATCAGGACGATGCCGTGTCGGGCGGTCAGCTCGCGCAGGGCCTCCAGGTAGCCCGGCCGCGGCGGCAGGACCCCGCAGTTGGCCATCACGGGCTCCGTGATCACGGCCGCCAGCTCGGAGCCGTGCTCGGCGATGGTGCGCTGCAGGATCTCCAGGTCGTTCCAGGGACGGACGATCAGCGTCTCCCCGAACACCTTGGGCACCCCGGCGCTGCCGACGATCGGGGTCGGGCTCTCCCGCGGCCCCGCCACCTCCAGCTTCGGCTTCGTGCTCCAGTGGATCACCTCGCCCATGCCGTGGAACTGCCCCTCGAAGCGCAGGACCTTCTCGCGTCCGGTGTACGTGCGCGCCACCCGCAGGGCGGCCTGCACCGCCTCGGCGCCGGTGTTGGCGAACCGCACCCGCTCGTAGCACGGCACCGCCGCCACCACCCGCTCGGACGCCTCGACCTCCCAGCGGTGGCCCATGCCGACCATGGATCCCAGGTGGTCCAGCGCCTCCCGCACCGCGGCCACCACCCTGGGCGGGCGGTGGCCCAGGATCAGGGGACCGAAGGCCGCCAGGTAGTCGATGAACTCGTTGCCGTCCACGTCCCAGAGCCGCGCGCCCTCGCCGCGATCGGCGAAGATGGGGTGCGGCTGCCAGCCCCACTCGGGGCTGCGGGCGTTCCCACCCACGCCGCCCACCAGGCTCTGCCGGGCCCGCTCGTACAGCTCCCGCGACCGCTCGAACGACCGTGTGCCCATCGAATCCTCCGCTAGAGTGGCTTCCATCCGGGGCCCGAGCCACGCCACGCCGCAACGGCCCCGCGCCGCTGGTCCGGCGGGGCCCGCGCCCCGCCGGACCGCGCCCGCTACGCCGCCTTGACCTCGTTCCAGGCCTTCACCCAGTCGTCCATGTCCTTGGGCGGGCCGATGACCAGCATCTCCGACAAGCGGCTGGCCCCCAGGTCCATGGCGGCCTCCTCCAGCGTCTTGTCGAAGCCGTACTGCTGCGCCGCGATCACGAAGAAGACGTAGGGGAGGACGTAGGTCACGTGGCCGATGAGGACCGTGACCACGGACAGGTCGATCCCGAACGCCGTGAAGAGCATCAGCAGGGCGAAGCCCAGCATGATGGAGGGGATGATCATGGGGATGATCAGCGACTGCTTGAGGAGGTTCCGGCCCGGGAAGCGGAAGCGCACCATGGCGTAGGCGGCCGGCGCGGCCACGCTCACCGAGACGAGCGCGGTCAGGACCGCGATGACCAGGCTGTTCCGGATCGAGTTGAGCATCCACGGGTCGCTGATCACATCGCGGTACCACTTCAGCGTGAAGCCCTGCCAGGGGAAGGACGTCGCCGGCGAGTTGTTGACCGAGAAGAGGATCAGGAACGCGATGGGCAGGTAGAGGAACGCGTACATGGCCAGCGCGTAGGCGCCCAGCGCCCGGAGCGGCGGCAGCTCCGGCTGGCGGGCGCGGGCCAGGTCCCCCACGCCGCCGGCGTAGACCTTGTCCAGGTCCACCGACCGGCCCAGGCCGGCCACGAAGAGCATGGCCAGGATCAGGACCACGAAGGAGATGGCCGACCCCAGCCCGAAGTTCATGGCGTTCTTGAAGATGGTCACCTGCAGGTTCCCGATCATGGTCCCCTGCGTGCCGCCCAGGAGCGCGGGGGTCACGAAGAGGCCCAGCGCGGGCACGAAGACGAAGATCACGGCCGCCTGGATGCCGGCCGAGCTGAGCGGCAGGGTCACGCGCCAGAAGGCCTGCAGGGGTGTGGCGCCCAGGTCCAGGGCCGCCTCCTCCGTGGACGGCCCCAGCTTCTCCAGGGAGGAGTAGAGCGTCAGGATGGCGAACGGGATGAACAGGTAGGTGGCCGCGATGACGACGGCCGTGGTCGTGTACAGGATGTGCAGCGGCCGCTCGATCACGCCCAGCCAGAGCAGGACCTCGTTGACGACGCCCCGCTCGCCCAGGATCGCCATCCAGGCGTAGGTGCGGATGAGGAAGCTGGTCCAGAACGGGATCATCACCGTGATCACCAGCAGCTCGCGCCAGCGGCGGACCCCGCGGGCCAGGAAGTAGGCGAAGGGGTAGGCGGCCGCCACGCAGAAGAGCGTGGTCAGGCCGGCGATCTGGATGGTCCGCCACATCACCCGCAGGTAGACGGTCCCGGTGGCCAGCTCGGCGTAGTTCCGCAGCGTCCACTCGCGGACCATCTCGAAGTTCTGGTACTTCCACAGGCTGTAGGCCCCCATGATGGCCATGGGGATGAAGACGAAGGCCAGGATCCACAGCATGATGGGGAGCGCGGGCCCGAGGCGGACCAGGCTGTCCCGCAGGCGCCGCCCGACGACCGGCACGGGGGCGGGAATCGGGAGGGGCTCCGCCGTGCTGATGGCGCGGTTCATGACCGCCCTCCCGCCCCGCCGTTCTGCGGGGCGCCGGGCGGCGGCCCCTCGGCCCGGAAGGCCAGGCCGTCCGCTTCCAGCCAGGTCACCAGCACGCCCTCGCCCCGCTGGAAGCGCCTCTCGGCCACCCGCGCAAAGTGGTCCTGGCACTGCAGGAGGGTGCCGTCCTTCAGCCGCACGACCACCTGCACGATGGGCCCCAGGTAGATCATCTCCTCGATGGTCGCATCCAGGCTGTTCTCGCGGCACTCGCCGCGCTCCCGCACGAGCAGCAGCGACTCCGGCCGGACGCTCAGGTGGACCTCGGCCTCCGGCGCCAGCTCCTCGCCGGCCCGGGCGCGGGCCTCGCCCAGGCCGTTGCAGCGCACCGCCACGCGCGTCCCGCTGGCCGAGGAGACCTTGCCGTGGATGAAGTTGGACACGCCGACGAAGTCGGCCACGAAGCGCGTCCGGGGCCGCTGGTAGACCTCCACCGGCGTCCCCACCTGCTCGATCCGGCCGTGCGACATGATGACGATGCGGTCGGAGAGGGTGAGGGCCTCCTCCTGGTCGTGGGTCACGTAGACGAAGGTGATGCCCACGTCGCGCTGGATGCGCTTCAGCTCCAGCTGCATGTCCTTGCGGAGCTTCAGGTCCAGCGCCCCCAGCGGCTCGTCCAGCAGGAGGATGGCCGGGTTGTTGACCAGGGCGCGGGCCAGCGCCACGCGCTGCTGCTGCCCGCCGCTCAGCTGGAAGGGCCGCCGCTGCTCGAAGCCGGGCAGCTTGATGCGCTGCAGGATGTCCTGCACCCGCCGCCGGATCTCCTCCCGGCTGTGCCGCTTCACGGTGAGGCCGAAGGCGACGTTGTCGAACACCGTCATGTGCGGGAACAGGGCGTAGTTCTGGAACACGGTGTTGACGTTCCGGCGATAGGCCGGCACGCCCTCCACGTGCACGCCCTGGATCATGATGGCGCCCGCCGACGGCTGCTCGAGCCCCGCGATCATCCGCAGGGTGGTGGTCTTGCCGCACCCGCTGGGCCCCAGCAGCGTGACGAACTCCCCCCGCTGGATGCGGAGCGAGATGCGGTCCACCGCCGTGACCGCCCCGAACGTCTTCACCACCTCGCGCAGCTCGAGGTCGGGCGGCCCCTCGGCCGACTGGATCCCGACCGGCTCGCTCGCCGTCCACGCGATCATGCCTCGTCCCCCCTCCCCTGTCCCCCTACTTGCGGTCATTCACCACGAAGGCCACGAAGGACGCGAAGAGCGGTCTGAATCTTGGCTCTTCCTGGAATTCTCCGTGCCCTTCGTGTGCTTCGTGGTGAAAACGTCCTTGTCGGACCTAGACGGTCCAGCCCAATTCGCGGAGCCGCTGCAGGCTCACGCGGTTGCTCTCGTCGGGCGCCTTGCGGTCCACGATCTCCGCGATCGTGGGCCCCGCGAAGCCGATCTTGCGCACCTTGGCGGTGACCGCCGCCCAGTCGATGACGCCGGTGCCGATGCGGTCGTGCCCCCAGACCTTGTCGCTCGTGTCCGAGATGTGCAGGATGGCCAGGTCCCGCGCCACCAGCTCCAGGCCGTCCAGCGGCGACTCCACCATGGTGGCGTTGGCCACGTCGAACACCAGCTTCAGCCTGGGGTGCGGCAGCTCCCGGCACATGCGGACCATCAGCTCCGCCGTGTGGGTCACGTTGTACCCGTTCTCGAGGCCGAAGGTCACGCCCAGCCGCTCGCAGTCCGGCAGCAGCGACTCCAGCGCCCCCTTCACCAGGCCCCAGACGTGAGCCTGGTCCGGCGCGATGAGGGTGTGCTGCCGGCCCCCGGGCGCGATCACCACCCCCGCGCCGATGTCGTGGGCGAGCTGGATGTTCTCGCGGAGCTGCCGGATGGACTCCTCCCGGATGCCGGGGTTCGGGCTGGCCATGTTGACGTCCAGGTAGGTCGGGTTCACCGAGGTGACCCGGAGGCCGAGCGACTCGTACAGCTTCCGGAAGCCGGCGCGCTCGGCCTGCGACCAGGTGCGCGGCCAGCAGTGGGGCGGCGCGCTCATCAGCTCGAAGTACTTGAACCCCATGCCGGCGATCCGGCGCACCGCCTGCTCCAGCGGGAGATCCCACAGCCAGGAATACGTGCAGGCACCCACGCTCAGCGCCATCAGACCTCCTCCTTTCCCACCAGGGTCTCCGGGCGGAACCATGTCACCACGAAGGTCACGAAGGGCACGAAGGTTTCAGGGCCGAATTCTTCGTGTCCTTCGTG
>JBHGAX010000253.1:0-6071 GCA_041946635.1 Methylomirabilales bacterium (SeqCode) | reverse complement strand
TAAAGGGCAGCGCCGCGCCACGCGCGCGGCGCCTGCCCGGTAAGACTTGCTGCGCGGGGAAGCTTTTACACGGTGGAGGCGGGACTCAGGCGGCGCGGTCCTTGACGGCCTGGACGCCCTTCTGCTTCGCGCAGTGCGCGCAGCAGTACATGGTGTTGTTGGCCTCCACGCCGTGGCCGATGATGCGGCACCCGCAGTGGTTGCAGGTGGGCGCCAGTCGCTGGATCGCGCACTCGAAGCAGTCGAAGACGTGCGACGTCCCGTCCATGCGGATCTCGAAGGCCTTGTCGTACGCGTTGCCGCACTGCTCGCACTTGGCCATCGCGTCCCTCCTGGGTTGGCGCGCACCCGCGGGCGCGCGGAGACTCGCAGGCAAGAGCAAGCGGTGTGCCGGGCGGAGGGTCGGGAGGAAGGCGGCCCCGGAGCCGGCCCGGCTCCGGGGCCGGGACGTCACGGCAGGGGCGTGTTCATGCCGGCCTGGATCTCGCCGGCGCCGAGCACCCGGTTGTAGATCCGGACCTCGTCGATCTTGCCGCGGAAGAACTCGCCCCACAGGCTGTTGCCGCCGAGGCGCAGCACGCCCGAGGAGGTGGCGATGGCGCCGCCCGCGGCGACCTGGGCCCGCTGCACGCCGTTCACGTAGAGCCGGAGCGTGGTCCCGTCGTAGGTGCTGGCCAGGTGGCTCCAGGCGTTCAGGGGCAGCGCCGGGCCGCTCGCCTCCCGCAGGCTGCCGTTCACCCGGACGGTGGCCTGCGAGCCGGAGCCCCCGTACTGCCGCGCGTAGAGGTTGTAGATCTCGTAGCCGGCCCCCTCCTTGATCAGCACGTCGCGGGCGCCGGAGCTGCTCGTGGGGTAGACCCACGCCATCAAGGTCATCCCGCCGGTGAGGTCCAGGTCGGGCGCATCGGGCACCGTGACCCAGTCGTCCCTCCCGTCGAACTGCAGCGCGTTGCCGTACCGGCCGCGCGTCCAGCGCGCCCCGCGGATCGTCCCGGTGTGGCCGTGGCCCGAGACGTCGGGCAGGCTGGCGCCGCTGCTCGGGTTGAAGCCGTAGGCCGCCACCAGGTCGCCGGCCGCCGCCGGGCTGAAGGTCGCGGTGACCGCGCGCGCCTGGCTCATGGTCAGGACGCAGGCCGCCGTCCCGGCGCAGGCGCCGCTCCAGCCGGCGAAGGTCGAGCCGGGGGCCGCGGCCGCCGTGAGGCGCACGCTGGTGCCGTACGCGTAGCTCTCGCTGCAGTCGCTCCCGCAGGCGATGCCGGCGGGGCTGGAGGCGACCGTGCCGGTGCCCGTGCCGGCCCGGGTGACCGTGAGCGCCAGGCTGGGCGCCGGCTGCTGCACGAAGGTGGCGGTCACCGTGCGCGCCTGGTCCAGCGTCAGGCTGCACCCGCCGGTGCCCGTGCAGGCGCCGCTCCACCCGGCGAAGCTGCTGCCCGCGGCGGCGGCGGCCGTCAGGCTCACGACCGTCCCGAGCGCATACGCCTGGCCGCAGTCGGTGCCGCAGGCGATGCCCGCGGGACTGCTGGCCACCGTGCCGCTCCCCAGGCCGTCCTTGGTCACGGTGAGCGCCGCCGTGGTCGGCGGGGACGGGCTGGCGGCGCCGCCCGGCGGCCCGATGTAGCTCGTCGCGATCACCAGGTTGTCCACCACCTGCTGGCCGTCCCAGCGCGTGGTGTCCGCGCCGTTGTGGTAGGCGCCCAGGTAGAGCGCGCCGATGCCCGAGCAGTCGCCCAGGCCGCCGCCGCAGGTGGCCAGGTCGAAGGCGCTGTAGACCTTGCTCCCGTCAATCCACACCTCGACGGCGCCGTCCCTGACCCCCGGGCCGCTCCCCAGCTTGTAGCGCAGCTCGATGGTGTACCAGCGGTTGGTGTCCAGGCGGAAGATCCGGCCGAGCCGCGGCGTGTCCCCGGGGTTGCGGAGCGCGAGCGACTGGAACGGGCCGTACTCCATGTGGCTCGGGTTGTAGGCGGCGTCCCAGTCCATGGGGAAGTGCTTGTAGTTGTCCGAGGCGTCGCCGTAGCGGACCGCCAGCGCGTCGGTGAAGCGGCTGTTCGTGGTCGGGTCGTAGACCACGGTGGTGAAGAGGCCCGCGTCGTACGCCGCCCCCGTGGGGTTCTCCACCCCCTCGGGCGGGAAGAGGTAGAGGATCTTGTTGTCCACCGGGTAGCTGCTGCTGCCGAAGGCGTAGGTGTCGGAGCGCGGGTCGCCGGGCCAGGCGTAGTCCGGCGTCACGTAGTACTGGAACCGGATGTGCACCTCCTTGGCCGGGGGCGCGCCGTTGGCGTAATTGCGGCCCGCCTCGCGCAGCCGTCCCCAGGTGGCCCCGTTGCCCGTGGCGCCCTTGGTCGCGTCCCAGTTCGCCACCCAGACCGAGCCGCCCGCCGGCGAGCCGGCCGGCTGTGCGGGATACGCCGTCGCGAGGGCGATCCGGCGGCCCTCCAGCCCGTACACGTACCCGAACGTCCCGGTGGTCAGGCCGGGGTTCCGCCAGGTGGAGTTATAGTTCTCGATGACGCCCGTGTAGATGAAGTTCTCGGGGTAATCGAAGTCCTCGCAGAAGAGCACGTCGGGCCGCGCGCAGAGCGCGGCCTCGGCGTAGGGCTGGCCCGCCCGGAGCGGTGCCTGGGCGGGGGCCGGGAGGGGCAGAAGCAGCAGGAGCGCGACCAGGGCGAGCAGCGGGCGGCGCATCGGCGGGGTGCAGACCGCAGGCATGCGGAGTCCTCCATGGACTGCGAGCGGGAAGCCGGCCGTCATGGCCCGTATGGGAAACGTCGCACCCCGGCCCTCGCGGCCCGGTGCGGCGGCGGACAGCGCGGGCACGCCGGCGCGGCGATGCCCGCCCCCCTCCCCGACGAACGGTGCTGGCTGGTGCAGGTGCGCGGTGCAGCGGTGTGGCAAGACGGCACGGGGGCGGTGAGGCGTGCCCCCGGGAGGCCGGAGGGCCAAACGGCGGGCCGCTCAGCGTGGGACGGCGACCCGGACCCTCCGGAAGAGGTTGGTCACCCAGCCCAGCACCTCGCTGCCGATGCGCTGGAACGGCGACCCTTCGCAGCTACTGCTCGGCTCGGTGCCGGCGCGGAACGCCTCCTGGATCACCGGGCCCCCGTCCCGGCACCAGAAGGAGGCGATCTGCCCGGTCTCGCGATTCACGTTGGCGAACACCACGCCCTCGGGCGCCGTGAAGGGCCCGGGCGGCCGGCGGCCCACGGCGGCCTGCATCACGCTCGCCCAGATGGGCAGGGCGCCCTGCGCACCGGTGAGGCCGAGCGGCGTGCCGTCGTCGTGCCCGACCCACACGCCCACCACCAGGTCCGGCGTGTAGCCCACGAACCAGGCGTCCCGCAGGCTGTCGGTGGTCCCGGTCTTGCCGGCCGTGACGTCGCTCAGGCCCCACTGCGCGCTGGCGCGGCCGGTGCCGGTGCGCATCACGCCGCGCAGGAGGTGCGTGATCAGGAACGCGGACTCCGCCGAGACCGCCCGCACGGGTTCGGCCGCCGGCGCGGCCAGGCCCAGGTCGCCGGGCCCCGGGGCCAGCGTGGTGGGCGCCACCCGGCGTCCCTGGTTGGCCAGCGCCGCGTACGCCGCGGTGATCTCCAGGAGCGTGACCTCGGAGGTGCCCAGCGCCAGGGAGGGCACGGGGCTGAGCGGGCTGTCGATGCCCAGCGCCCGCGCCACCTCGACCACCCGCGCGGGCCCGACCTCGCTGGCCACCCGGATGGCGGGCAGGTTCAGCGACTCCTCCAGCGCGCGCCGGACGGTGACGGGGCCCGCGAAGCGGCCGCTGGCGTTGCCGGGCGACCAGACGCCCTCGGGCGTCCGGATGTTCAGCGGCTCGTCGGCCACGACCGAGGCGGGCGTGTAGCGAGCCGCCAGGCCGGACTCGAAGGCCGCCAGGTAGACCAGCGGCTTGAACAGCGAGCCGGGCTGGCGGGCGGCCCGCGTGGCCCGGTTGAAGGCGCTCTCGGCGTAGCGCCGGCCGCCCACCAGGGCCCGGATGCGGCCGGTGGCCGGCTCCATGGCCACCAGGGCACCCTGCACGGTCCCGGGCCGCTGGCCCTTCCGCCGCTCGATGCGCGCCAGGCCCTTCTCCAGGGCGGCTTCGGCCACCCGCTGGAGCGCCGGGTCGAGGCTGGTGGCCAGGCGGACCTCGCCGCGCGCGGGCAGCCTCACCCGCCGGGCGATCTCCTCGCGCGCCAGGTCCACGAAGTAGGGCGCCTGGCGCGCCGCGGGGCGCCACTGGGCCGGGCGGGCCTGCGCCGTGCGCACGGCGGCGCGGGCCGCGCGCCCCTGCTCGGCCATGGCCTCGAGGACCGCGTTGCGCCGCGCGCTGGCCCGCATGCGGTCCGCCAGCATCTTGTTGGGGGCGTTGATGGCGCCCGCCAGCATGGCCGCCTCGTCCAGCCGCACGGCGCCCAGGTCCTTGTGCAGGAACTGCCGTGCGGCCGCCGGCAGCCCGTACACCGGGAGCCCGCCGTCGTGGCCCATGTAGACCGAGTTGAGATAGGCCTCCAGGATGGCCTGCTTGTCGTACCGGAGCTCGAGCGCCGCCGCGAGGACCACCTCCCGCAGCTTGCGCGAGAGCGTCCGCTCCTGCTTCAGGTACAGCGTGCGGGCGAGCTGCTGCGTGAGGGTGCTCGCCCCCTGGGCCACCCGGCCGTGCCGCAGGTTGGCCCAGGCCGCGCGGGCCACGGCCGGGAGGTCCACGCCGGCGTGCTGGAAGAACCGGCGGTCCTCCGCGATGAGGACGGCGTCCACCACCACCGGCGGGATGTCGGCCAGCGGCACCCAGAGCTGCATGTGCCGGGAGGGACCCTGGAACACCGCGATCTCGGCGTCGCCCGCGTAGAGCCGGACGCGCGCCTCGGGGGGCGGGTCGGGCAGGCGGGGCCAGCCCGCGGAGAGCAGGCTGGCCACGCCGCCGGCGAGGACCAGCAGCACCAGCAGGCCGGCCGCCGCGGCGGCCAGCGCGGCCGTGCGCCAGCGGGATCGACGGCGGCGGGAGGAGGCGGGAGAGGCGGGCTCCTGCCCGGACGAGCGCGCAGGCTCGGGCGGGCTCATGCCGTGCTCTCGCCAAGCTGCACGGCGGATGGGCGCGGCGGGCGGGGCACGCTGGCCGGGACGGCGCGCGGCGCGCCGGCCTCGCGCACCAGCCGCTTCAGCTCGGCCAGGCTGATGGGCTTCTCCAGCACCTGCGCCGCCACCCCGAGCTCCTCGGCCCGGGGCCGCCCGGCGCGCCACGCGTCGGCCGCCATGAGGATGACCGCGAGCTCCGGGTTGTAGAGGCGGAAGATGCGGAAGAGATCCCAGCCGGTGAGCGGCACGCCCTGGTAGGGCGCGAGGTCCAGGTTGACGAGGGCCACCTGGAAGCGGCCCTCCTTGATCTTCCGGATGGCCTGCCAGCCGTCCGGCGCGGTCTCCACGCGGTGGCCCTCGCGAGCCAGGGCATCCCGGAGGCCCTCGCGGCTGTGGGGCTCGTCGTCCACCAGCAGTATGCGGGTATTCATGGCGGTCTCCAGCGCTCG
The DNA here is from genome assembly GCA_041946635.1 of Methylomirabilales bacterium (SeqCode). Taxonomy (GTDB): domain Bacteria; phylum Methylomirabilota; class Methylomirabilia; order Methylomirabilales; family 2-02-FULL-66-22; genus 2-02-FULL-66-22. Next base: position 552 of record JBHGAX010000253.1, on the reverse strand, counting down.
GCGCTCCTTCGAGCATGGCAACACTTATGCCAAGGGGTCTCGGGGCTTGCACGACTCGACCCCGGGGAGAACCGCCCGGAAATGGGCTCCGGCCGCGGCGCCGGGGCTGGCAGGACCTGAAATAGTTACAATTCCGACATGAAAGAATTACATGAGAGAAGGCACACGATGTGGCAGAAGGAACGGCGGGAAGGCGCAGGCCGGTCAGGGCGCCCGCTGTGACAGCTCTTCGGCGAGGACGGACGCCTTCTCGACGAGGTTCGCCGCCTTCAGGTCGTCCTGGGCGGCCATGGCCTCGCGCGCCTGGAGCATGAAGCTCTGGATGGTGCCGAGCGTCTCCTGCTGCTCCTTGGAGAGCTTGCGGGCGTCTATCCGCTCCAGCACCCGCTCGGTGCGCTCGATCTTGGCGGTCGTCTCTCGACGCAGGCGGTCGCCGCGCTCCTGCTCCACCTGGGGCGCGAGGACCGGCGGCGCCTGCGGAGGGGCGGCAGGGGGCGGCGCGGGCGCCGGGGCCACCTTGGCCGGCGGCGCGGGCCGCGGCGGGGACACGGG
>JBHGAX010000252.1:0-6109 GCA_041946635.1 Methylomirabilales bacterium (SeqCode) | reverse complement strand
GTCGAAACCCGCCCGTGCGGCAGAGGCCGCACCGGCGGGCACATCATTCACGAACGCACCTCGTTCGTGAATGATGTGGGCTAACAGGGCAGCATGGGCTCAGGGGGTGGCGATGGACGCGTGGGTCGGTCAGACGGAAGTCGTGCTGGCGGGACGGATCGTGCTGGCGGCGATCCTGTCCGGGGTGGTGGGCTACGAGCGCGAGCAGGCCGACAAGCCGGCCGGCATGCGCACGCACATCCTGGTCGGCATGGGATCCGCCCTCTTCACCGTGCTCTCGATCTTCGGCTTCCCCGGCCTCGGAGAGACGTCCCGCGTCGCCGCCCAGATCGTCACGGGGGTCGGCTTCCTCGGGGCAGGCACGATCTTTCGAGGCGAGGGGTGGATACAGGGCCTGACCACGGCAGCCACGATTTGGGCGGTGGCCGCGCTGGGCATGGCCGTCGGTGTCGGCATGTACGCCCTGGCCGCCGTGACGACCGTCGTCATGCTCCTGGTGCTGCGGTTGCCGGTCAAGCGGGCGAGCGGGAGAGAGTCCTGATGGCCGGCGTGCGCCGACCAGCGCCGTCTTGGGGGGAACGCCCGCCGCCGCCGGACAGCCGGGGTCGGCCGCGACTGCGGCACCGGCCGCCGCGCCTGTCAAGGCAGACCGAGAACGTCCCCATCCGTAATCCCTGGCAATAGCCCCCGGCCCGTTGACACTGCCCGGGGGCCTTGGTAGCGTGACCGCTCCCGGCGTGATCGCGTCGCGTCACGCCGCTGCCACCAACCTTGCAGGCCGACGGGAGAAGCGCATGGCATCCCAGGCACGGCGGTTTCCGGCTCAGCGACTGGAGCGGTTCATCGGCGCGGCGCTCCGGGGCCTCGGGGTTCCCCAGGAGGACTCGGAAACCGTGGCCGCCCGCATGACGGAGGCCGATCTCCGCGGCGTGGACACCCACGGGATCTTCCGGCTCCCGCAGTACTGCAAGCGCATCCGGGCCGGCGGCATCAACCTGCGGCCGACGCTGCACCGGGTTCGGGAGAACCCGGTGAGCGCGCTGGTGGATGGCGACAACGGCATGGGGCAGGTGGTCGTGACCTACGCCACGCAGCTCGCCATCGCCAAGGCGGCCGAGACCGGCATGGCCTGGGTCGGCACGTTCAACGGCAACCACGCCGGCGCCGCGGCCGTGTACACCACCATGGCGCTGCCCCACGACATGATCTGCCTGTACATGACGGTCGCGAACGGCAACCACATGCCGCCCTGGGGCGGGGTGGAGCCGATCCTGGGCACGAACCCGATCTGCATCGCCATTCCCGCGGGCCAGGAGCCGCCCATCGCGCTGGACATCGCCACGACCGTGACCTCCCACGGCAAGGTGAAGCTGGCGGCCCAGAAGGGCGAGACGATGCCCGTCGGCTGGATGATGGACCGGAAGGGGCAGCCGCTCACCGATCCCAGGCGCGCGGCGGAGGGGTTCCTGCTGCCCATCGGCGGCTACAAGGGCTACGGCCTGAACGTGGTGATCGGCATGCTGGCGGGCGTGCTGAACGGGGCGGCCTTCGGGCGCGCGGTGGTCGATTTCAACAAGGATTTCACGACGCGCAACAACAGCGGCCACGCCATCATGGCCATGCGCGTGGACAACTTCATGACCGTGGACACCTTCAAGAAGGAGATGGATCGCACCATCCGCGAGATCCGGGACTCCGAGCGGATGGAGGGGGTGGACCGCATCTGGCTGCCGGGCGAGATGGAGTACTACACGGCCCGCGAGCGGCTGGCCCAGGGCATCCCCCTGGCCCCGGCGGTCGTGGAGTCCCTCGGCGCGCTGGCCGCGGAGCTCCGCCTGGCCGACCGCCTGGAGGCGTGAACCGCCGAGACGCAGAGGGCGCGGAGCAAGGGACGACGGCGGGCGCTAGGCGAGCCCCCTTCCGATCACCCGGATCAGCAGCAGGCCGAACAGATCGATGGCCAGGTGCGTGCCGATCGCGGGCCAGAGGCTTCCCCGCCGGACGGTCAGGGTGCCGAGGACCGCGCCCGCGACGCTGGTCTGCATGAGCCCCAGCGGCCCCTGGTAGCCGTGCCCCGCCCCGAAGAACACCGCGGTGAGGATGATGGCCAGGGCATCGCGGCGCCGCTCCCGCCCCTCGGGCGCGGGCCAGGCGGCGCGGAGCCGGCCCAGCAGGAACCCCCGAAACACCAGCTCTTCCCAGAGGCCCACGAAGATCACCAGCGGGAGGACGGTCGTCCCGGGGAGCTGGGCCAGCGCGCCCAGCCAGGACGCGCGGCGCGCCGCCAGCGTCTCCAGGCTCCCCGCGGCCGAGATGTACAGGGTGGTCAGCACGAGGTTGAGCGCGTAGGTGCCCAGGAAGCCGAGGAGGCTCCAGCCCACCACCGCGCCGGGCGGCTGGGGCACCAGCCCCAGCGACTCCCGCCGGGAGCCGTCCCGCCGGACGAAGAGCAGGACGGCCAGCAGCATCACGCCGCCGATGAGCAGGGCCGAGAGGAGCGGGCTGGCGAGGCGCTGGCGCGCGGGCCCGACCAGGAAGGCGGTCCCGTAGATCACGGCGTAAAACAGGATCAGCAGCAGGGCCGCCTGCCGCCGCGCGGCGCCGGGCGAGAGGCTGGAGGCAAAGGGCGGGGTCATGCACGGGCCCCCCGTGCCGCCATTATACGTCGCTGCCGGCGCCGGCCCGTAGCCTTTTCCGGGTGCGCTTGACTTTGGGTCCAGGCCGGGGGGAGAATTCGCCCGCGAAGACAGGCGCAAGGGCGCCGGGGAAGCGAAGGGAGGTGAGAGCGGGCGACGCGGCGGGTACGGGAGGGGGCCTCGTGGGCAATGCACAAGGGGGACATCCATGAAGCGCATCGGTCTCATGGCTCTGGGGATGGCCCTCGCGGTGGCGGTCACTTTCGGCCCCGCCTGGGCGCAGAAGGGCAAGAAGGCGTACGAGCAGATCAACTGGAACAAGCCCAAGTCCATTGCGGAACGCATCGGCCAGCCGAAGTACGTACTCCCCGAGGGCTGGAAGGAGGCGACCAAGGGCGTCACCAAGATCAAGGTCTCGAACTTCGGCGCCCTGGAGCACGACCCGGCCACCGTGCAGAACGCCAAGGCCTTCGAGCAGCTCACCGGCATCAAGGTCGAGCTGCTGGCCTGGCCGGAGCCGCCCATCGTGGCCAAGACCGCGGCCGTGTTCGCGGCCAAGAGCGCGGCCGTGGACATCATGTGCTACGACCACCCCACCACCTACATGCAGATGGTGGCGGGCGGCTGGCTGCACCCCGTGGACGCCATCTGGAACGACCCGGGCGTGTGGAAGCTGTACGCGCCGCCCACCAAGAAGGGCCTCACCGCGCCGGACGGCAAGATCTACGGCTCCATCGGCCAGGTGAAGACCATGATGCTCTTCTACCGGCCGTCCATCGTCTCCAAGCCGCCGGCCACCTGGACCGAGCTGCAGGAGACGGCCAAGAAGGTCACCACGGACAAGGTCTGGGGCTACGTCTTCTCGGCCGGCGGGGAGATGGACATCATCTATCCGCTCCGCGACATGATCTACTCGCAGGGCGGCCGCATGGTGGAGATCGCCAAGCAGCGGGTCACCGTGAACACGCCCGAGGGCAAGAACGCCTGGAAGATGCTCACGGACATGGTGCTCACCGACAAGAGCGCGCCCACCTCGGTGGTGGAGTACTCCTGGATGAGCGCCTCGGACATGTTCGCCATGGGCAAGGCCGCCATGGTGGTGACCCACACGGTGGACGCGAACCGCTTCCAGGACCCGAAGAAGGCCCCCGCCATCCAGAACGACTGGGCCGTGGCCCCGCCGCCGAAGTGGGACGCCTCCAAGCCGGATGACCTGCGGGCCTCCTACTTCGACATCGACGGCTACATGATCAACCGGTTCATCCCGGACAACCAGAAGGCCGCCTCGATGCTCTTCCTGGACTACATGCGAAGCTTCGAGGCGCACCAGCGCGAGCTGATCAACGAGGGCAACGAGTCGGCCGTCATCCCGGTCTACGACATCCCGGAGGCCAAGAAGATCCCGGTGCCCGAGGCGCGCAAGGCGGCCATGAGCCGCGCCGTGCTGGAGACCTTCCCGCCGGCCGGCCGCGCGCTCACTGACATCGTGAAGGAGCACTTCGCCTACGCCATCGGCGGCAAGATGAGCCCCGGCGAGGCGCTGGAGAAGTGCCAGAAGGCGCTGGACGACGCCGCGGTGCCCGAGTAGTCGGCGTCCCATCCCGGACCGCTCCCCTCGCGCTCCTCGCCGGGGGAGCGGTCCGCTTCCCAGGCGGTCACCATGAAAACCGGTCCAGGCCGGCGCGGCCGCTTCCGGCTCACCAATCCCCGCTACGGCCTCCTGCTGAACGTGCCCGGCCTGCTCATCGTGCTGCTGTGGGTGGTCGTGCCGGCCTGCCTGCTGTTCGCCGTCAGCTTCCTGCGCTACGACAACGTGAACCCCGTGGCCTTCGCCGGGATCGGCAACTACCAGCGGCTCTGGAACTCGCGGGTGTTCGCCATCAGCGTGGAGCGCATCGCCGTCTTCAGCCTGGGCTCCACGGCCGTGACCGCCCTGGGCGGGCTGGTGCTGGCCCTCTGCCTGAGCAACATCCGGAAGGGCGGCGGCCTGCTGCGCTCGCTGATGATCGTGCCCTGGGCGGTGCCCGCGGTGGTCTCGGGCCTCATCTGGAAGTGGATGTTCAGCCCGGACTTCGGCGTGATCAGCGACCTCTTGATGAAGGCCGGCCTCATCGCTAAGCCCCTCAGCATCTACAGCGACCCGGCGCTGGCCATGTGGGGCGTCATCCTGGCGGACAGCTGGACGCGGATCCCCTTCATGGGGATCATCCTGCTGGCGGCGCTCCTCAGCATCCCGGAGCAGATCCAGGAGGCCGCCCGCGTGGACGGGGCCGACACGCTCCGGCGGTTCGCCTACGTCACCCTGCCCATGATCCGCGCGCCGCTGCTGGTGGGCCTCATGATCACCACGATCTTCTCGTTCCGGACCATCGACATCATCATCCCCCTGACGGCGGGCGGGCCGGGGCGCGCGACCTACGTGCTGGGCTACTACATCTGGGACCAGATCACCAAGTCGCTGAACTTCGGGCTGGGGGCCGCGGCCGGCATGGTGCTGTTCGCCGTCACCTCCGCCATCACCCTGATCTTCGTCTACCTCCTCAGGGACAGGTAGGCAGCCATGCGCGACCGCATCCTGGAAGGCAAGGCGCTGTCCTACGGGGTGGCCATCTTCGTCCTCTCCCTGATGATGATGCCCATCTACTGGACGGTGGTGACGGCCTTCAAGTCGGACCCCGAGACCTACATCTTCCCGCCCGTCTACTTTCCGTCCAGCCCCACCTTCGAGCCGTTCCGGCTGCTCTTCGAGTCCTACCCCTTCCTGGACTACGTCGTGAACTCCCTGATCGTCACCGGCTCCACCACGCTGATCGTCACCCTGATCGGCATGATGGCCGCCTACGGCATCAGCCTCTACCCCTTCCGCGGCGGCCAGACCGTCCTGCTCGTGCTCCTGGCCACCCGGATCATCCCGCCGCTCTCGCTGCTCCTGCCCTTCTACCTGCTGGTGAGCTGGCTGGACCTGGTGGACACCCTGCTCAGCATGATCATCGCGAACATCTACCTGACCTATCCCTTCGCCGTGCTCATCCTGAAGGCCTTCTTCGACGGCTTCCCGCGCGAGGTCATCGAGTCGGCCATCGTGGACGGCTGCAGCCGGACCGGGGCGCTCTTCCGGATCGTGCTGCCCATCGGCGCCCCCGGCATCGCCTCGGCGGGCATCATCACCTTCCTCTGGACCTGGAACGAGTTCATCTACGCCTTCGTGTTCACCTCCACGCCCAAGGCGCAGCCCGTGACGGTCGGCTCCTTCGACGCCATCGGCGACATCTTCGTGAACTGGAACCAGATGTGCGCCGGCGCCCTCATCGCCGCGCTGCCCGGCATCGTCTTCGTCTTCTTCGCGCAGAAGTACCTCATCGCGGGGCTGACCAGCGGCGCCGTGAAGTCCTAGCCGGATCATTGGTATCGCGCGGCTCACGAGCCGCGCGCGGCTTGACGGGCTGCGCCTCCTCAGGTAGCGTGACGCCGCA
>JBHGAX010000251.1:0-6135 GCA_041946635.1 Methylomirabilales bacterium (SeqCode) | reverse complement strand
GTGCCGGGTGACGGCTGAGGCAGGCGGCAGAGGCGGCGGAACGAAGGGTCGGGTTGCGCGTCACGAGTTGCGCGTTGTCTTGTACTGCCCGATCGCTGACCGCTGATGGCTTGACGCTAGGGAGCCTGCCGCGCGGCATGCATTGCCGCGACGTACCCGAACGCCATGGCTAACCCGATCTGGGCGCCGGCCCCCGGGTACTCCCCGCCCAGGACCGAGTGCATGTCGTTGCCGCAGGCGTAGAGGCCGGGGATGGGCGCGCCGCTCCCGTCCAGCACCCGGGCGTGCGCGTCCGTGCGAAGCCCGAGGCTGGTGCCCAGGGGGGTGGGCCACACCGCCACCGCGCAGAACGGCGCGCGCGCGATCGGCCCGAGGCAGGGGTTGGGGAGGTGGGCCGGGTCGCCCGTGTGCCGATCGTAGGCGTTCTCCCCCTTGCCGAACTCCGGATCCACCCCGGTTCGCGCGAACTCGTTGTGCGCCCGCACCGTCTCCGCGAGGCCGGCCGGGTCCACCCCGGTGGCGCGCGCCAGCCCCTCCACGGAGTCGGCCGCCCGGAGGTACCCCCGGGCGATGTACGGGCGGAGAAGGGGAGTGCGCGGCCGGATCACCCCGAGGCCGTACCGCCACACGAAGCGGCGATCGCATACCAGGAAGGCGGGGATGGTCGAGACCAGGCGGTGCGAGCGGTACATGGCCCGCACGAATTCGTGGTAGGCGACCGCCTCGTTCACGAACCGCCGCCCGGCCGCGTTCACCGCCAGCAGCCCCGGCTTGCCCCGGTCCAGCACGATGTGCGGGTACACGGCCGTCGTGCCGTCGCGCCGCTTCGCCAGGGAGCCGGGGAACCAGAAGGCATTGTCCTGGCCGGGCGCGCCCAGCGCCGCCCCGATCTCCTGGGCCAGCCGCAGGGTCTCGCCCACGCAGCCCTCGAAGGCCGAGGTGTGCTGCGCCACCGGCTTGGGAAGGTAGCGCTCGCGGAGCTCGGGACTCGCGGGGAACCCGCCCCCGGCCAGGACGATCCCGCGGTGCGCCCGGATGCGGCGGGATGCCCCCGCCACCCGGACCTCCAGGCCGGCCGCCCGCCCGGCCTCGCGCAGGAGCCGCGTGGTGGCCGCGCCGAACCAGATCGTCACCCGGCGATCCAGGAGCGCCTTGAAGAGCCGCGCCGCCAGCGCGTTCCCCAGCACGAGCCGGGTCCCCCGCCTGTAGCGCAGCCGGTCCGAGAGGTAGCGGCCCACCAGGCGGGCGCCCAGCGCGAAGGCGTCCCAGGAGCGGCCGATCTGCAGGAGGCGCAGGGTCTCCCCCCGGGTGATCATCATGCCGCCGAAGAGCATCAGCTCGCGGATGGGCCAGCGCAGCCGGTCGAACTGCGCGCCCAGCTTGCGGCCGTCGAAGGGCACCGGCTCCAGCGGCCGCCCGCCCTCTGCGGCGCCGGGCAGCTCCTGCCGGTAGTCCGGCTGGCGGCGATACACCTGGAAGCGGACGTCGGTGTGGCGCTCCAGGTACTCCAGCATCTCGGGCCCCGCCGCCAGGAACGCCTGGCGCAGCGGCCGCGCCGCCCGGCCGTCCACCAGCGCGTCCAGGTAGGCGAGGGCGCGCTCCGCATCCCCGGTGACGCCCAGGCCGCGCTGCTCGGGGTTGTCCGGGATCCAGACGGTGCCGGACGAGAACGCCGTGGTCCCGCCGACCTGCTCGCTCTTCTCGACGAGCAGCGTGCGCAGGCCCTCGACGGCCCCCACCAGGGCCGCCGTCATGCCCGCGGCTCCCGCCCCCAGCACCACGAGGTCGTACTCCGCGTCCCAGCCGGCTCCGCTCGGTGTCATGCTCTCCCCTGAGTCGCGACTGCTCCGGGCGCTCCCCGCCGCGCTATTCTACGCCCGAGCCGGTGCGCCGCCTCCACGCCCAGGGAATCGAGCAGGGCGCGCGCCTCGGCGTTCATGCGGGCGTGGTCCACGAGGCCGGGGATGCGGGGGTGGGGCGGCTCGCGGCCAAGCCGGCTGGCCGTGGATGCGACGAGTGCCTCCATCCTGCGACGGGTTGCCCGGGAGCGACGCGGGGTCGCCCCCGGGCAAGGCCTCAGGGTTCGCGCGGTCACGCGCGGCTCTTCTCCCCGGCTGCCTGCCGGCCCGCCACGCGGCCGATGACCAGGCACGCCGCCAGCGCACCGCCGCCGATGTAGTCGTCGTAGTGCAGGTCGCCGGCGCACTCCCCCGCCGCGTATAGACCGGGGATCACGGTCCCGTCCGGCTCCTGCACCTGGGCGCGCGTGTTGATGCGGACGCCGCCGAAGGTCAGGGTCACGCCGGGCGACAGGGGATAGAAGGCGTAGAACTTCGGCGTGGCCACTTTGAGCGCATGCCCGCTCTTGGGAGGCGTGGCGCCCGGCGCCTTGCCGTCCTGGACAGCGGCGTTGAACTCCGTCACGGTCTTGACCAGCTGGTTGGCCGGAACTGCGATCTTGGCCGCGAGGGCGTCCAGCGTGTCTGCCTCGACGATCTCGATGCCGAGGCCTTGGAACTGGCGCACGGCGGACGCCACGCCCGGCTGCTTCTTGGCCTCCTCGTCGAAGATCAGCGCGACGGTCTGCCCGGGCTGCTTCATGGTGGCCTTGCCGTTGGCCACGTAGCCCAGGGACTCATCCACGTAGCGCTTGCCCTCCCGGTTGATCCCTATGCACTGGGCGACCGCCGTGAACGGGTTGCCGGCCGAGGTGTTCTTCGGGCTCACCGCCGCGATGTGCAGGGCCGCCATCCCACCCATGTTCACGAGCGCGGCACCCGCCTCCTGTGCCAGCCAGTGCCCATCGCCCGTGGCCCAGGCGACTCCCCGCACCATCATCTTGTCCGCGTTGGGATCCACGTAGGTCTCGAGCATCTGCTTGTTCGCCGCATAGCCGCCCGTCGCGATGACCACCGCCCGGGCCAGGTAGTCCTGGAGGCCGGCGGCGGTGGCCGCGCGGACGCCGGCCACCCGACCGGCCTCGTCCATCACGAGCTGCTTGGCCTTCGCCTCGTAGACGATCTTGCCCCCCTTGCCTTCCACCCGACCGCGCAGCAGCTCCAGCGCCTTCGGCATCCCCCGGTACATCCCCGGCGAGAAGACCACCGACTTGACGCGGTAGCCCGCCACCCCGATGGGCGGCGGGAACTCGATGCCCTGCCCGCGCAGCCACTCGGTGTCCCCGAGCACCTGGTCGGCCATCAGGCGCAGCAGCGCGGCGTTGCCGTTGCCCTGGCTCTTCTTCATGAAGTCTTCGAAGTACTCGTTGCGCGCCCGCTCGGTCGCCGCGCCGGGCACCGCGATCAGCCCGCCCGCCAGGAGCGAGTTCCCGCCGCACTTGGCCGCCGGCATCTTCTCGAGGATGACGACCCTGGCCCCGGCCTCCTGTGCCTGGACCGCCGCCACCAAGCCGGCCAGTCCCGTGCCGATCACGACCACGTCGGTCGTCTCGCTGCGGGCGGGCTTGGGCAGCAGCGCCGCCTCCGCGCAGGAGAAGCCACCCACGCTCAGGACCCCTGCGCCGCCCAATGCCTGCAGGAACGTCCGCCTGTCGAGCTGGAACCGCCTGTCCGCCGTCATGTTCGACCTCCTCGTGTTGAGCCGCACCAGGGCGCACGCCGCCCCGCTCGCATGGCGAGGCGGGACGCGTCAGGGCGTGCGGTAGGTGAAGGTGTCGTGACAGCCCGCGCAGGAATCCTGCGAGGGCTTGTGGATGTGGTGGCAGCTATCGCACTCGGGCATCTCGGTGGGTGTGGAGTGCGGGGTGGGTGCGTGGGGATTGGGCACCACGTCGGCCGTCCGCTGCGCCAGCGCCGGATAATCGCGGTGGCACGCGAGGCACTGTGCCGTGGTCACCTTCGCAGCGGGAGGCTTCTCGACATGGCAGCCGGCGCACGCAATGCCGGCCTTCTCGTGCCGGTGAATGCCCAGCAGTGGATCCTGGGCCGGGAGACGGGCCGGAAACGCGAGGAGGGCCAGGAGGGCAGCTGCCGCCAGCGCCAGGACCAGCCTGACGCCGTTTGGGAATCCTGCGGGGTGCACGTGCATGCGGGGCCTCCAGATGCCACTCTGGATCGCCCCTCCCGGCGTGGATCGTGGCACGAGGCCCGGCGCAGTGTCAAGGGGAACCGGCCTTTCCCCGAGGTCGGGTCGAACGGGCGAACCGATCGGGCCGCGGCGCGGTCCCCTCGATGGCAAGCGGGCCGCGGTTCCGGCAGCCGATCGCTTCGACCGGCGTGCGGGCCACCGCAAGCAGGAGCAGGATCGGGGCCGCGGGCAGCGCCGCGTGCCGCAGCACGCGGCGCAGGTCCGGCGCCGGCGCTTCCGTCGGCCCGGATGACGGCCGCCGCGCCTCAGGCATGCCGCGGCCGCATGCGGTCCGGCACCTGCACGACGAGGACCTCGGCGCGAGCCGTGATGATGCCGCCGGCCGACAGGGTCGCCTGGACGAACACCTTCCGGCCCTCGAGCCGTGAGGCTCGCCCCCGGATCACCAGCTCCGGACCGAGCGGGGTGGGCTTCAGGTAGTCCACCTTCAGCGACGCCGTGACGAACCGCGGCGCGGGTCCCGCCCCGATCTCGCGGCCCGCCGCCCGCTCGGCTGCCGCGGCTCCGGTGGCCGTGGCATGGCAGTCCAGGAGCGACGCGACCAGCCCCCCGTACACGAAGCCCGGAAGGGCCGTGTGCTCGGGCGCCGGCGTGAATCGGGTGATCGTCTCCTCGCCTTCGAGATAGGTCTTCAACCGATACCCGTGCTCGTTCAGCCGCCCGCAGCCGAAGCAGTGCGCACAGTCCTCCGGGTAGTGATCCTGAATGGCGTTCGCGAGATCGGCCACGCTCCCTCCTGTCCGCCGACGGCGTGAATGACTATCATTCGTGGCGTGAATAGCGCAAGAGCACATGGCTCGGGACAATGCATGAGACTGGAGATGAGGCGCAATTTGCCGCGCCGGTCGGCTCTCTACTGCTTCGTGGGATGCAGCCGCAGGAGGAGCGGGGAGGCGAGGGCCACGAGGCCCACGAGGACGAAGGCCAGGCGGAACGACGCCACCTCGGCCAGGTAGCCCACGGCCGAGGGAACCAGGCCGGCGCCGACCACGGTGCCGATCGTGCCCGCCATGGAGATGCCCAGGCCCCGCAGCGCCGGGGGGAAGACCTGGGAGATCAGGGCGAAGCCCGCGGGGAAGAAGCAGGCCGCCGAGCCGGCCTGGAGGAGGACGAGCGCCAGGGTCGCATCCCGGTACGGCACCGCGCCGAGGAGGAGCGCCACGCTGCCGGTGAGCCACTGGGCCAGGGCCACGGAGCGGCGCGGGCCCAGCCGGTCCACCAGCACCCCGGTCGCGAAGAGGACCGGGATGGCGAGCAGGCGGGAGGTGCCGATGAAGGCGTTGGCCGCGCCTCGGGCCATGCCGGCGTCGTTCACCAGGAAGAGCGTCATGATGGTGAAGAGCCCCATGCTCACGCCCACGCCCACGGCGAAGAGCAGGCCCACCATCCAGGCAGAGGGGGTCGCCAGCATGCGGAGCATGGTGGGGAGATCCGGCGCCACCGCCACGCGCGTCCCGCCGCGGCCCCACGCAACGAAGGCCCCGCCCACCGCCATGGCCACCACGCCCAGGACGGTCAGCACCCCCTGCCACGGCAGGAAGCGCAGGATCACCTCGGCGGCCAGGGGCGCGCTGAAGAAAGCCAAGGTCGGCGCCAGCTCGTGCAGCGCCAGCGCCTTGCCCCAGTGTCGCTCGGCCACCAGGTCCGTGATGGCCGGCACCCCTGCCGGGAGGTAGAGGCCCGCCGTCACGCCCACGGCGACGAGGCCCAGCCGGATGCCGGCCAGCGAGCCGGCCTGCGAGAGCAGCACCAGGCCGAGCCCGACGCCGACGGCAGACGTCGCGATGGTACGCCGGTAGCTGAGGGACGCCGAGACGAAGCCGGACGTGATGAGACCGGCGGCCAGTCCCACCTGCACGAAGAGGAACAGCGAGCCGGCCGCGGCATGCCCGATGTGCAGCTCCGCCTCCACCACGGGGAGCAGGGGGGCGAGGATCACCCGGGCGGTGAAGCCCAGGTAGAAGATGGCGGTGATGAAGAGGACCGGGAACAGGGGAAACGGCATGGGCGGCATGATAGGCGGCGGGG
>JBHGAX010000250.1:0-6152 GCA_041946635.1 Methylomirabilales bacterium (SeqCode) | reverse complement strand
GGCGTGTTACGGCAGGCTGTCCATCAGAACGACACGATGTCGGCGGGCAGGGCGTCCGCCTCGCCCGCCCTGGCGCGCCGCTGGTCGCGGCGCTCCAGGGTGCGGGGGTGTACCTGGAGGATCTGCGCGGCGCGCGTCCGGTCGCCCTGCACCTCGGCCAGCACGCGCTGGATGTACCGCTCCTCCAGCTCGCGGAGGCTCCAGCGCCGGGCCACCCCCGCCTCCAGGATCTGCCCCTCCTCGCGCACCGCGGGCGGGAGATCGGCGGGCGCGATCCGGTCCCCGCGCGCGAACGCCACCGCCCGCTCGATGGCGTTCTCCAGCTCGCGGACGTTCCCGGGCCAGGCGTGGGCCTCCAGGAGCGCCACGGCCTCGGGCGTCAGGCCCCGCACCGTGCGCCCCTGCCGGGCCGCGAACTTCTGGACGAAGTGGTGCGCGAGGCGCGGGACGTCGCCCGCCCGCGCGCGCAGCGGGGGCAGGTGGACGGTCACCACGTTCAGGCGATAGTAGAGGTCGGCCCGGAAGGTGCCCGCCGCCACCTGCGCTCTCGGGTCGCGGTTGGTGGAGGCGATGGCCCGGAACTCGACCACGGTGCCGCGGTTGCTGCCCAGGGGCCGCACTTCCCGGTCCTCCAGGACGCGGAGCAGCTTGGCCTGGAGCGCGACGGACATCTCGGAGATCTCGTCCAGGAAGAGCGTGCCCCCGTGGGCCTCCTCCACCAGGCCCGTGCGGGCCGCGGCCGCCCCGGTGAAGGCGCCCCGCACGTGCCCGAACAGCTCGCTCTCCAGCAGCGTCTCCGGGATCGCGGCGCAGTTCAGCGCCACGAACGGCCCCCGCCGGCGTGCGCTGTTGTAGTGGATGGCCCGCGCCACCAGCTCCTTCCCCGTCCCGCTCTCCCCGGTGACCAGGACGTTGAGGTCCGCCCGCGCCGCGCCCTGGATCAGCGCGAAGACCTCCTGCATGGGCGGGCTGGCGCCGACCAGGCTCTCGAAGCCGTAGCGCCGCTCCACCTCCCCGCGCAGCGAGCGGTTCTCGCGCCGCAGCCGGCTGTCCTCCAGCGCCCGCTCCAGCGCCAGGACCAGCTCCTCGATCTCGAAGGGCTTGGACACGTAGTCGAAGGCCCCCTGCTTCACCGCGTCGATGGCCGAGGCGATGGTCGCGAAGGCCGTGATGATGATGACCCTGGCCTCGGGCTGGCTCTCCGCGGCCGCCCGCACGATCTCCAGCCCGCCGAAGTCCGGCATGCGCAGGTCGGTGACCACGGCGTCCACGGGCGTCTCCCGCAGCAGCCGGAGGCCGGCCGCTCCCGAGCAGGCGGGGAAGACCGTGAAGCCGCAGGCGGTGAGGTCCTGCTCCAGCAGGCGCACCACCTCGGCGTCGTCGTCGATGATGAGCACTCTCGCCTCAGGCACAGCGCGCCTCCCGCCGGTCGCCCGGCAGCCAGATGCTGAAGCGCGCCCCCGCCCCGGGCGCGCTCTCCACCGTGATGGCGCCCGCGTGGGCCCGCACGATGTCCCGGCAGATGCTCAGCCCGAGGCCGGTCCCGCCGCTCCGCTTCGTGGAGAAGAACGGGTCGAAGATGCGGTCCAGGTGCTCGGCTGGGATCCCCGTGCCGGTGTCCGTGACGGCCAGCACCACCCCCGGGCGGCCGTCCCGTACGCCCGCCGCCCCGCCCACCTCCACGCGGCCGCCGGCCGGCGTGGCCGCCAGCGCGTTGGTGAGCAGGTTCAGCAGGACCTGGGTGAGGCCGTCCGCGTCCGCGGGGACGGCCGGGAGGCCCTCGGGGAGCGACAGCACCAGCCGGACGGAGCGGGCCGCGTACTCGGGACCCACGATCCCGGCCACGTCCCGCACCAGCTGGCCGAGATCCACGTCCTCCCGGCGCGCGGGGATGGCGCGGGAGGACTGCAGGACCTGCTGCATGGTGCGCGTGATGCGGCCCACCTGCTCGCGGATGGCCTCCACGTCGGCCTGCCGGGGGTCGTCGGGAGACAGCCCGCGACCCAAGTTGCGGGCGCGCCCGGCGATGACGTGGAGCGGGGTCCCCACCTCGTGCGCGATGACGCTGGCCAGCTTGCCCACGGCGGCCAGCCGCTCCGCGTGCCGCAGCTGCCGCTCCATCACCGCCCGGCTCTCCTCGGCGCGCCCGCGCTCCTCCTGCGCCTCGGCGAGCCGCTCGGCCATGCGGTTGAAGGCCCGGGCCAGCTCGCCGATCTCCGTCTCGCCCGGCGAGGGGATGCGCGCCTCCAGGTTGCCGCGCCCGATCTCGTCGGCGCCGGCGATGAGGCGCCGGATGGGCCGGGTGACGGACAGCGCGATCCCGATCCACAGGGTCACGCCCATGGCGAGGAGCACCAGCACGCGCTCCACCAGGATGCTGTTGCGGAACTCCTCCAGGGGACCCGAGACGCGCGCCGCATCGAAGACCAGCTTGAGGACGCCCTGGGGGACGTCGTCCGGCGCCAGCAGGAGCTGCAGGTTGTAGGTGCCCGAGAGGCCCCACTGGGCGGAGACGACCTCCGCCACCGCGACCGGGACGATCTCCGGCGGACACACGTCCGGGCCGCGCTGGGCGGCGCCCGGCTCGAAGGTCGCTCGCACGCGGCGCCCCTCCAGGCTGTAGACGCCCACGCACTCCGCGTCCTTGGCCTGACGCACGTCCTCCAGGAGCCCGGCCAGCCGCGGCGCGTCCTCCGCGCCCAGGAGCGACGCGACCTGCCCCTGGATCGCCTGGGTCACCAGGCTGGCCTCGCGCTGGAGCTGGGCGAGCACGCGCGCGCGCGCCTGCCGGAGCCGCCAGGCGTCCGCCGCCAGGGCGATCACCAGGATGGCCGCCGCCAGGACCAGGAACAGGCGGAGCCCCAGGCGCCTCCGCGGCAGGAGCGCGGCCAGGTGCCGGCTCACGGGCAGCCTCCGAAACACAAAGACCCTCCACGGCGATTGGCCGCGAAGGGTCTTGATCCGGGTTGCATCCCCGCTGGGAGGCCGGGCCGCCTGCACGGCGGCCGGCATGACGACCTCGCCAGACCGACGGCGATCTACTCCCCCTCGAACACGATCACCCTAACCGGGGGCCTTCGGCCTGTCAACCCTCTTGCCTCGTCCGCCCGGCTTTCAGGAAAAGAGGCGCGTCAGGCCCAGGCCAAGGCCGAGGCCGACGAGCAGGCCCACCGTGCTGCCCAGGGTGTGCGCCCGGCGGCCGGCGCCTCGAAGGAGCAGCCGCGCCTCGTGCCGGTCCCACACGCTCGCGGTAGCCATGACCATCCCCCTGCAGGATCCGCCCGGAGGTCCGGGACATGTTTTGTTCAACCTAAATTCAAGTTACGGCGGCAAGCAGGGTGTGTCAAGGCGCACGGCGCGGGCGGCCGGGCTGCGGGAATGCGTGCGGCGCGCCGGCGGGCGGGTCTCAGCCGAGGTGGTTGAGCAGGGTGAGCGCGCCGGCGGCGAAGAGGATGAGGCCGTTCGCGATGTCCGCCCGGCGCCGCCACAGCCGGGCGCTTCCCGCCGCGCCGAGGATGGCCGGGGGACACAGCCGGATGCCGGCGGCGAGGGCGAAGAGGCACATCGGCACCACGGCCAGGGACCAGGACAGGCCGCCCAGGAGCGCGTGCAGGGCGGCCGAGGCGGCCAGGGCCACGACCGCGCTCGGCAGCCAGCTGTCCAGCGCCCGGCCGCGCCGGACCGCGCCGTGGATCGTGACCCAGCCGAGGCCCCCGAGCAGCAGGAAGGCGATCCAGTGGTCCACGGCCACCAGGGCCTGCAGCGGGCCCAGGCCCGAGAGCCAGGCCAGGAGGAGCATGGCGGCGTAGGCCCACTGCGGGATGGCGCGCCGCGGCGCCGGCCGGGCCCCAGCGCGCTGCAGGGCCAGCACGTGGACGGCCGCCAGCGTGGCCGCCGCCAGCAGGAACAGGAGGAGCGCCGCGGGGGCGAGCGGCAGGAGCCGGCCGAGGACGTGGGCCGCGCCCGCGAAGCCGAAGGCCAGGAAGACGCCCGCGGACGCCCAGCGGATCAGCCCCTCGGGCAGCCGCTTCCCCAGCAGGATGCCGATGCCGATGCCGAGGCTGTCGGCCACCAGCATGCCGGCCGTCGTGCCGAAGAGGACCCCCACCGGGTTCTCGTACTTGACGGCCAGGCTGATGGTGGCCAGCTGGGTCTTGTCGCCCAGCTCGGCCAGGAAGAAGGCGACGGCCACGGTGGCCAGCGGGCCGAAGCGCGAGCGGCGCTCGTCCTCGCCTTCCAGGCTGTCGCCGCGGAGGGTCCAGAGCCCGAAGAGAATGAACGAGAGCGCCGCCACCAGGGAGATGGCGTCCAGCGGGATGAGGGTGACGAGGAGGCGGCCGGCGGCCACCGCCAGCGCGTGGTTCAGCACCGTGGCCACGAACACGCCCAGCAGGACGGTCCCGGCCGGGAACTGCGTGGCGAAGGCCATGGCCAGGAGCTGGGTCTTGTCCCCCATCTCGGCCAGCGTGACGAACAGGAGCGAGGCGATGAAGGCCATGGAAAGTGATGACGTGAGAACGTGATGGAGCGACGGAGCCGCGGGACTGTAACGGCGAGGAGCCCCGACGGTCAACGGCATTCGACCGTCGCCCCCGGCTTGTGCGGTCCCCCGCCCGGCCGGCATTTGACAGCGGCGCCATAGCGAAGGAGAGTCTGCTGGCTGGTCCAGGAGGAGGCGCGAGATGCATCGGGCGGAGGCCGGCAAGCGGCAGGCGACGCAGTGGCTCTGGATGGGTCTGGCCGTCGGGGGCATCGCGCCGGGCCTCCTCCTCCGGCTGGGCCTCTTCGGCACGTCGGACCCGCTGGCCGCCCTCATCTACGGCGCGGCCGTGGTGGCCTCCGCCTTCCTCCTGTCCTGGGCCGCCGAGGCCGCCCAGGTGGACTTCTCGCAGGGGCTGGCCCTCGCGCTCCTGGCCCTCATCGCCATCCTGCCCGAGTACGTGGTGGACGGGACCATGGCCTGGCTCGCCGCCACGGAGCCGCAGTACGGCGGCTACGCGGTGGCCAACATGACGGGCGCGAACCGCCTGCTCGTGGGCATCGCCTGGCCGCTGGTCGTCGCCATCGCCTTCCTCCGGTTCGGGAAGCGGGAGGTGCGGCTGGAGGAGGGCCACGGGCTGGAGCTGGTGGTCCTCCTGGGGGCCAGCCTGTACGCGCTCGTCCTGCCGCTCACCGGCAACATCTCGCTCGTGGACCTGGTGGTGCTTTTCGCCATCTTCGCCTTCTACATGGTCAGGCTGGCGCAGCTCCCGGCCGAACGCCCGCACCTCGTGGGGCCGGCCCGCCTGGTGGGGAGCCTCCCGCCCCTGCCGCGCCGCCTGCTCACGGCGGCCCTCGGCCTCGTGGCCGCGGTCGCAATCCTCCTGGTGGCCAAGCCCTTCGCCAAGGCCCTGGTGGCGACCGGGGTGAGCCTCGGCATCGACGAGTTCCTGCTGGTGCAGTGGCTGGCGCCCCTCGCCTCGGAGGCGCCCGAGTTCCTGGTGGTCGCGCTGTTCGCCTGGCGCGGGCAGTCCACCCCGGCCTTCGGGACGCTGGTCTCCTCCAAGATCAACCAGTGGACGCTGCTCGTGGGCATGCTGCCCCTGGTCTACAGCATCGCCAGCGGGACGCCCGCGGCATTGCCGCTCGACGAGCGGCAGCGCTGGGAAGTCGTCCTCACCGCGGCCCAGTCGGTGTACGCCCTGATCCTCATCCTCGACCTGCAGCTCCACCTGCTGGGGGCCACCAGCCTGCTCGGCCTCTTCCTCGTCCAGCTCCTCTGGCCCGACACGCGGGAGCTGATGTCCAGCGTCTACGTGGTCCTCACCCTCGTCGTGCTCGCCCGCAGCTGGCGGCGTCTGGGTCCCGCGTTTCGCGCGCTTCGCCGGTGACCGGCCGCCGCCCCCGCCCGGCCCCGCCGCCAGGTAGTCCTACAAAGCCAAGAAATGGGTACTTGTCCGAATTGCCGCGGAGTATCTCGTAGGAGGAAACCTCCGCCACGGGGGCGCCCGGTGGCGGGGCGGGCGGGAACACCGCGGGGGCAAGGGGTGAGCGCATGGCACCCCTCGCCCCCGGATCGGGACGGGACGCTAGCGTTGCTTGAAGCGCAGAACTTGATGTGAATGAGTCAAGTTTGGGTCGCGCTCTTTTGCGTCCTTGGCGTGCTTTGCGAG
>JBHGAX010000025.1:0-19484 GCA_041946635.1 Methylomirabilales bacterium (SeqCode) | reverse complement strand
ACAGGCTCCGGCCGACGGCCGCGGCCACCCGCGCCAGGTCCTGCATGAGGCGCGCGAACTGCGCGGGCAGGAGGGCCTGCGGCCCGTCGGACAGCGCCTCCTCGGGCCGGGGGTGCACCTCCACCATGATGCCGTCCGCGCCCGCCGCCACGGCGGCCAGGGCCATGGGTGCCACCAGCTCGCGCTTCCCCGTCCCGTGGCTCGGGTCCACCAGCACGGGCAGGTGGGTCTGCTGCTTGAGGACGGGCACCGCGGACAGGTCCAGCGTGTTCCGGGTGGCGTCCTCGAAGGTCCGGATGCCGCGCTCGCAGAGGATGACCTGGTAGTTGCCCTCGGACATGATGTACTCGGCCGACATGAGCAGCTCGCGGATGGTGGAGCTCATGCCGCGCTTCAGCACCACCGGCTTGCCGTGCGCTCCCAGCTCCTTCAGCAGCCGGAAGTTCTGCATGTTGCGGGCGCCCACCTGGATGGCGTCCGCGTAGCGCAGGACCAGGGGCGCCTCGCGCGGGTCCATCAGCTCCGTGACCACGGGCATCCCGGTCTCGGCCCTCGCCTCGGCCAGGTAGCGCAGGGCCTCCTCCCCGAGGCCCTGGAAGGCGTAGGGCGAGGTGCGGGGCTTGAAGGCCCCGCCGCGCAGCAGGTGGGCGCCCGCCGCCTGCACGTCCTTGGCAACGGCCTGCAGCAGCGCCCGGCTCTCCACGGCGCAGGGCCCCGCCACCACGGCCAGCCGCGGGCCGCCGACCGCCACGCGGTCCAGGCACACCACCGTGTTCTCGGGGTGGAAGTCCCGGCTGGCCAGCTTGTAGGGCTTGAGGATGGGGAGGACCCTCTCCACCATCGGCAGGGCCTCGATGGCCTTGTCGAGCAGGATGCGCTCGTCGCCGATGGCCCCGATGATGGTCCGCTCCACCCCGCGCGAGAGGTGCGGGGTGAGGCCCAGGCCCTCGATCCGCCGGCAGACCTGGCCGACCTCCTCCTCGGTGGCGCCGGCCTTCAGGACGATGATCATGCGGCGGGCACCTCCGCCAGGACCGCGGCCAGCGCGGTGAGGCACCGCTCGTTCTCGGCCGGCGTGCCGACCGTGATCCGCACGTGCGTGGGGAAGCCGTAGTTGGCGACCGGCCGCACGATGATGCCCCGCCGGAGCAGCGCCTGCGCCACCGCGGCGCCCGGGCGCCGGACGTCCACCAGCAGGAAGTTGGTCACGCTCGGCACCACGCCGAGGCCCAGCGCCTCGCACCGCTCGGCCAGGAGCTTCCGCCCGGCGGCGTTGACCGCCAGGGTCCGGGCCACGTGGGCCTCGTCGCCCAGGGCCGCCAGCCCGGCCGCCTGGGCCAGGCTGTTCGTGTTGAACGGGGCGCGCAGCCGGTTCAGCAGGGCCACCAGGGGCTCGGGCCCGATGCCGTAGCCCAGCCGCAGGCCCGCCAGGCCGTACACCTTGGAGAAGGTGCGCAGCACCAGGACCGGCCGCCCCTCGCGCACGAAGCGCAGCGCGTCCGGCCGGGCCTCGGGCGGGAGGTACTCGTAGTAGGCCTCGTCCAGCACGGCCGCCGTGTCGGGCGGGAGGCTGGCCAGGAACTCCTCCAGCGCCCCGGGCTCCACGGCCGTGCCCGTCGGGTTGCTGGGGTTCGCCACGAAGACCAGCTTGGTCGTCTCCGTCACCGCCCGGCGCATGGCCGCCAGGTCGTGGCGGAAGTCCCGCAGCGGCACCACCACCTTGCGCGCGCCCGTGAACTGGGCGACCATGTCGTAGACCACGAAGGACTGCGCCGCGTACACCACGGCGTCGCCCGGCAGCAGGAAGCAGCGCCCCACCAGCTCCAGCAGCTCGTTGGAGCCGTTGCCCAGGACGATCTGGTCGGGCGCGACGG
Organism: Methylomirabilales bacterium (SeqCode); assembly: GCA_041946635.1. Lineage (GTDB taxonomy): Bacteria > Methylomirabilota > Methylomirabilia > Methylomirabilales > 2-02-FULL-66-22 > 2-02-FULL-66-22. The sequence goes on along the minus strand of JBHGAX010000025.1, from coordinate 17,610 downwards.
CCCAGTGGCGTGCCAGCGCGTGGCGCAGCGCGTGACCGCCGCCGTCCGGGTAGCGATGGAGGCCGCGCAGCGCCGCCTGCACCGCGGCCACCGCCCTGGGGGAGGGCCCCAGCGGGTTCTCGTTGGAGGCGAGCTTCACCGAGTCCGCGATCCCGAGCTCGCGCTCCACCTCCTCGATGGGCTTGCCGGGCACGTAGGGGACCAGGCCGGCGAGATGGGGCGACACCAGATCGGTCAGGGGACGGGCCAACGCGCACCTCCCTGCGGTCGGAAACGGCTCATGCCTCGGCGGTGCTCTTCGGGTAGGAGCCCAGGACCTTGAGCGAGAGGCACTCCGCCTGCACCAGGTCGAGGGCTTCGGCCACGGCGGGGTCGTCGATGTGGCCCTCGAAGTCCAGGTAGAACACGTACTCCCACGCCTTCTTCTTGGACGGCCGCGACTCGATCTTGGTGAGGTTGATCCGGCGCTCGGCGAAGGGGAGCAGCATCCGGTGGAGCGCCCCCACCCGGTCGGTGATGAAGAGCAGCACGGAGGTCTTGTCGGCGCCGGTGGGCGGCATGGGCCGCCGGCCGATCACCAGGAAGCGGGTCAGGTTGTCCGAGTAGTCCTCGATGCGCCGCTGCAGCACGGTGAGGCCGTAGAGGCTGGCCGCCAGCTCGGAGGCGATGGCCGCGGCGCCCGGCTCGGAGGCCGCCAGCTCGGCGGCCGCGCCCGTGCTGCTGGTCTCGACCACCGGGATGCCCGGCGCCTTCTGCTCGAGCCACTTGCGCGCCTCGGCCAGCGCGTGCGGGTGAGAGTAGATCTTCCGCACCTCCGCCAGGCTCTCGACCTTGCCCAGCAGGTGCAGGGCGGCCTCCACCACCACCTCGCCGCAGATGCGGAGCGGCGAGTCCACGAAGCGATCCAGCGTGTGGCTCACCACGCCCTCGGTGGAGTTCTCCACCGGCACCACGCCGAAGTCCGCGTTGGCCTTCTCCACCTCGGTGAAGACCTCGGAGATGCTGGTCAGCGCCAGGAGCTGCGCGGACAGGCCGAAGCGCTGCATGGCCGCCAGGTGCGAGAAGGTGGCGCGCGGCCCCAGGAAGGCGACGCGGAGCGGGTGCTCCAGCGAGAGGCAGGCGGAGATGATCTCGCGAAAGACCGGCCGGAGGGCGCTGGAGGGGAAGGGGCCCCGGTTCGCCTCCTGCAGGCGGGCGTAGATGGCCTCCTCGCGCCGCGGCGCGTGGAAGTCCAGGTTCTGCTCCGCCTTGAGGCGGCCCACCTGCAGGACCAGCTCGGCCCGCTGGTTCAGCAGGTCCAGGATCCCGGAGTCGATCGCGTCGATCCGCGCCCGCAGGTCCTCTATCTGCATGCCCTCGCCTCGCCCGCCTCCGGGGCGATGATACCCAGGCCACCCAGTGCGATCAAGGCCTTTCTGGCCGCGCCCGGCGCCGCAAGGCCTCGAGCGCCTGGCGCTCCGCGGGCGTGAGGGGCCGCCACTGCCCGCGCGGGAGGTCGCCCAGCGCGAGCGGCCCCAGCCGCACCCGCGTGAGCCGGAGCACCGGGTGGCCGATGGCCTCGCACATGCGCCGCACCTGGCGGGTGCGCCCCTGCTCGATGGTGACGCTGATCCAGGCGTTCTCCCGCGTGCGGGCGAGCGGCGCGGCCTCGCTGGCCCAGAGGCGCTCTCCCTGGCTCACCACCCCGTCCACCAGCCGCCGGAGCGCGGCCGCCTCGGGCTGCCCCTTGACCTTCACGTGGTAGGTCTTCGGGACGCCGTGGCGCGGGTGGGTCAGCAGGTTCGCCAGCTCCCCGTCGTTCGTGAGCAGGAGCAGCCCCTCGCTGTCCCAGTCCAGCCGCCCCACCGGGAACAGCCGGGGCAGGCCCGTGCGGGGCAGGAGCGAGAGCACCACGGGCCGGCCCTCCGGGTCGGCGCGCGAGGTGATGTAGCCGGCGGGCTTGTGCAGCAGGATGGTGACCGGCTCCTCCGCCCGCGCGGGGACGCCGTCCACCTCCACCCGGTCCCGCCGCCCGACCCGCGTCCCGAGCTCCCGCACCACCGCCCCGTTCACCCGCACCCGGCCCTCGCCGATGAGGACCTCGGCCTGCCGGCGCGAGGCCACGCCCGCCCGGGCCAGGACCTTCTGCAGCCGCTCCCCCGCCGCGCCGGGCGCGGGCCGCCCCTCAGGCGGGAGGGGGCTCGTCCTCGCCGGGGGCGCGGTCGGCGGTGCTGAACTGGGGCGGGCTGGCCTCCGGCTGGGCTGCGGCGGCCGGGGCTGCCGCTCCGTCCTCGGCAGCCCCCGCCTCGAGGTCGCCGGCGGCCGCTCCCTCGGCGCCGGCCGGCTCGGCCTCGACGACCGCGTCCGGCTGCCCGGCGCCGGCGGCTCCCGGCGTCGGCGTCCCGAGAAGCTCATCGATCTCCTTCAGCGTCGGCAGGTCGCCCAGCTCCCGGAAGCCGAAGTGCTCCAGGAAGCTCGTGCTCGTGCCGTAGACGATGGGGCGGCCGGCCTCCGCCTTGCGCCCCAGGATGCGGATCAGGTCGCGCTCCAGCAGCGTGCGGACCACGCCGTCCACCGCCACGCCGCGCACCTTCTCGATCTCGGCCTTGGTGATGGGCTGGCGGTAGGCGATGATGGCCAGGGTCTCCAGGGCCGGCCGGCTGAGCCGCGCGGGCTTCACCTGCTGCAGGCGCTGGATCCAGGGATGGGCCTCGGGCCGCGTGGCCAGCCGGAAGCCCCCGGCCACCTCCTGCACCATCAGCCCCCGGCCCGCCTGCTCGAGCGACAGCGCCAGCTCCCGCAGCGCCGCGCCGGTGGCCGCCGGATCCGAGTCGCCCAGGGCTTCCTGCAGCCGGGCGAGCGGCAGGGGATCCTCGGCCACGAAGAGCAGCGCCTCCAGGATGCCGGCGCGCGTCAGTTCCTCGCCCACCCCGTCCTCCTCGTCCCCGCAGCGCGGTACGCGCCGTCTCCGTCCGTTCGCCCCGAGCGTCGCCAGGCCGAGTCGAGGGGCCTCACGCTCCGCGGCCCGCGCCGTCGCTCGCGCCCCCCTCGGCTCCAGCCGGCGCCGCCTCGTCCGGCTCCAGCGTGGCGTAGACCATGATGGGGCCGTGAGGCTCCGACTGCCGGGCCTTCGCCATGCCGCGGCGGAGCGCCTCCAGGAGCGCCAGGAACGTCACGATGATCTCCACCCGCCGCACCTGGCCCTCGAACAGCCGGTCGAACGGCAGGGGGCTCTCCTGGGCCAGCCGGTCCACCAGCAGCACCAGGCGCTGCCCCACGTTCAGCTCCTCGGCCCGGATCTCGACGGGGCCGGCGGCCGGCGCCCGCCGCAGCACGTCGCGGAAGGCGCGCAGCAGGTCGAGGAGCGGGATCTCCAGCGGCCCCTCCACCTCCAGCGCGGGGGCCGGCGCGCCGCGCCGGTGGAGCAGCAGCTGCTCGCCCTCCAGCACGCCCAGCGTCTGGGCCGCCTCCTTGAAGCGCTGGTACTCGAGCAGCCGATCCACCAGCTCGGCCCGCGGGTCGGCCTCCTCGGCCTCCTCGCCCTCCGGCGCCTCCTCCGGCGGGAGCAGCATCCGCGACTTGATGTGGATGAGCGTGGCGGCCATGACGAGGAACTCGCCCGCCACGTCCAGATCCAGCTCCTGCATCATGGCCAGCGTGCGGAGGTACTCGTCGGTGATCCGGGCGATGGGGATGTCCAGGATGTCGATCTGGTGCTCCCGGATCAGGTGCAGCAGGAGGTCCAGCGGCCCCTCGAAGGCCTGCAGCTTGACCTGGAAGGTCATGGCGCCACCCGGACCAGGGGCTGGAGGCGCGCCCAGCGCGCCGGACCGATGCCCGGCACCCGGCGCAGGTCCTCGGCGCGCCCGAAGGGCCCCTCGGCCGCGCGGTGCGCCAGGATCCGGTCCGCCAGCACGGGGCCCACGCCGGGCAGGCGGGCCAGGGCCGCGGCGTCCGCCCGGTTGAGATCCAGCGCGTGAGCGGCCGGCGGCGCGGGCACGGGGCGCGCGGGCGGGTCGGCGGGCCGCGACGGAAAGGCCGGCCCGGCGGGCCGGAGGCCCGACAGGCCCGTGCCCGCCCCCAGGACGGCGGCCAGGAGCGCGATGGCCAGGGCCGGCGCGGCGGCGGGCCGCGGCCCGCCCGCGGTCCGCGTCACGCGCGCTCCAGGCTGCCCTCGGGGGTCGCCAGCCCGAAGGCCTCGTGCAGGACCCGCACGGCCAGCTCGCCGTACTTCGCCTCGATCACGCAGGAGACCTTGATCTCCGACGTGCTGATCATCTGGATGTTGATCTGCGACTTGGCCAGGGTCTCGAACATGCGGGCCGCCACGCCGGCGTGGGTCCGCATGCCGATCCCCACGATGGAGACCTTGGCGATCTTGTCGTCGCCCAGCACCTTGTCCGCCCCGATGTCGGCCGCGAACCGCCGGGTGATCTCCAGGGCCCGCTGGTAGTCCGCCCGGGGCACGGTGAAGGAGATGTCCGTGGTGCCGTCCTGGCTCACGTTCTGGACGATCACGTCCACGTTGATCCCGGCCTCGGCCACGCGCCCGAACAGCCCCGCCGCGATCCCGGGGCGGTCCGCCACCCGGGTCACGGTGATCTTCGCCTCCTGCTTGTTGTAGGCGATGCCCGAGACCACCAGCTTCTCCATGCCCTCGTCCTCCTTCACCACCATGGTGCCCGGGTGGTCGTTGAAGCTGCTGCGCACGTGCACCGGCACCGCGTAGTTCTTGGCGTACTCCACCGAGCGGGTCTGCAGCACCTTGGCGCCCAGGCTGGCCAGCTCCAGCATCTCCTCGTAGGAGATGCGGTCCAGCTTGCGCGCCTCGGGCACCAGGTTCGGATCGGCGGTGTAGACCCCGTCCACGTCGGTGTAGATCTCGCACACGTCCGCCTGCACGGCGGCGGCCACGGCCACGGCCGTCAGGTCGGAGCCCCCGCGGCCCAGCGTGGTGATCTCGTCCTCCGCGCTCACGCCCTGGAAGCCGGCCACGATGGCCACCTCGCCCTCCCGGAGGGCCTGCCGCACCCGCTCGGCCTCCACGCTGGTGATCCGGGCCTTGGTGTGCGCGTCGTCCGTGTGGATGCGCACCTGGGCGCCCGTGAAGCTCCTCGCCCGCACGCCGGCGGCCTGCAGGGCCAGGGACAGCAGGCCGATGCTCACCTGCTCGCCCGTCGCCAGGATGACGTCCAGCTCCCGCTCGTCCGGACGGGGCGCCACCTGCTGCGCCAGGCTGATGAGCCGGTCCGTCTCGCCCGCCATGGCCGAGACCACCACCACCACGTCGTGCCCCGCCCGCCTGGTCTGCGCCACCCGGCGCGCCACGTTCTTGATCCGCTCCACGTCCCCCACGGAGGTCCCGCCGTACTTCTGCACGATGAGTCCCATGCGTCCCTCGCGGCTCATGGCTGATGGCTCATGGCGTCCAGCCCGGACCGCTCCGCCATGAGCCACGAGCGATGAGCTATGAGCGATCGGCCGTTTTGTGGCCGATCCGGCTTTCCGTCCCGGCGCGCAGCCGGCGGATGTTCTCCCGGTGCCGCCAGACCACCAGCAGCGCGAGCACCGCGCCGAGCCCGACCATGGGCCCGCGTCCGTCCAGGAGCCAGGCCAGCGGCGGGAGCGCCGCGGTGGCCAGCAAGGCGGCCAGCGAGGAGTAGCGCCAGGCCGCCGCCGCCGCGACCCAGATCAGCAGGAGGCCGAGGCCCACGGGGGGCATGGCTGCCAGCACCACGCCCAGCGCCGTGGCCACGCCCTTGCCGCCCCGGAAGCCGGCGAAGATCGGGAAGAGGTGCCCCAGCACGGCGGCCGCGCCGGCCGCGGCCACGACCGCGGGCCCGGCGCCCGCCAGCCGGGCCAGCCCCACCGCCAGCGCGCCCTTCCCCACGTCCCCGAGCAGCGTGGCGGCCGCGGCGGCCTTGCCCACGGCCCGCAGGACGTTGGTCGCCCCGATGTTGCCGCTGCCCACCCGCCGGAGGTCCACGCCGCCGCGCCGGCGCGCGACCAGGATCCCGAAGGGCACCGAGCCCAGCAGGTAGGCCGCGAGCGTGAGGAGGAGGTCCGTGCCGCTCACGCCCTCACCCGCCGGGACCGCCTACTTCGTGACATCCACGCACCGCCAGAACCTCTGGAAGTACACCATGCCCGAGACCAGCGAGAGGACGGTGGCCACCAGGAGGGCCGCCTGGCCCAGGGAGGCCAGGACCGGCGGCCGGTGCAGGATGAGGAGGGAGACGGCCACGACCTCCGCGGCCATGGTGGCCTTGCCGAAGTCGCTCGCCTGGATGATGACGCTCTGGGCCGCGGCGATGGCGCGCAGGCCCGTGATCGCCAGGTCGCGCCCCACGATCAGCACGACCATCCAGGCCGGGACCCGCCCCACCTGGACCAGCGAGATGAGGCTGGCCGAGATGAGCAGCTTGTCCGCGATGGGATCCAGGAGCTTGCCCAGCGCCGTGACCTGCCGGGTGCTCCGCGCGATGCGGCCGTCCAGCCAGTCGGTCAGCACGGCCGCCAGGAAGACGGCCGCGGCCGTGAGGTCGTGCGGCCGGGGCACCGCGATCAGGAAGACGACCAGGACGGGGACCAGGAAGATCCGGACGAGGCTGAGCGCGTTGGGCAGATTCACGGCACCCTCGCCACCGCGCTAGGCCCCGACGCCCAGGTCGCGGACCACGTCCTTGACCAGCTCCACGTCGAGCTTCTCCTTCTTGCGCAGGAAGCCCTCCAGGAGGACGTTGTCGCAGATGGTGTTGATCAGGCGGGGGACGCCCTGCGAGTCGGCCGCGATCTGGTCCAGCACCGGCTCGGGGAAGATGTCCCGGGTGGCGCCCGCGACCTTCAGGCGGTGGCGGATGTACGCCTTGCTCGTCTCGGGCGAGAGCGACGTGAGCCGGCACTTCACGGCCACGCGCTGCACCAGGGGCGCGTCCAGGGCCAGCGTCTCGTCCAGCTGCGGCAGCCCGAACAGGATGAAGGTGAGGAGCTTGCTGCCCGGGACCTCCAGGTTCAGGAAGCCGCGCAGCTCCTCCATCAGCTCCCGCTGCTGGAGCATGTTGGCCTCGTCGATCAGGACCACGGCCTTGCGCCCGTCCTGGTGCAGCTCCATGAGCCGCTGGTAGATCTGGGTGAGGATGGTCACCTTGTCGTCGGCCACCCCCTCGATGCCGATCTGCGAGGCGATCTTGCGCAGGAGCCACTCCGCGGTGATGGCGGAGTGGATGATCACGAGGAGCGCGGACTCGTAGTGCTCCTCGTCCAGCTGATCCAGCATGCGGCGCGCCAGGGTGGTCTTGCCGGTCCCCACGTCCCCGATCACGACCGCCAGCCCCTTCATGGTGTTCACCGCGTACATGAGCCGCGCCAGCACCTCGGCGTGCTGGTCCACCTCGAAGAAGAAGCGGGCGTCGGGCGTGTTGGAGAACGGCTGCTCCCGCAGATGGTAGAAATGCTCGTAGCTCATGGGCCTCGCCTTCGGCGGATCAGATGAAGGAGATCTTGCGGCGCTTGGGGGCCGCGGCGGCCGGGGGCGGCGGGGCGGCGGGGCGGGCGGCCGGCGGGGGCGTCAGCCGGGCCCGCAGGGCCGCGAGACGCGCGGCCGCGTCCCGGAAGCGCGGCTGCTCCCGCTCCAGGGCCGCGAACTGCTCGGCGGCCAGGGCCGGTTCGCCCAGCGCCTCGTAGGCCAGGCCCAGCGTGTAGCGGAGGCCGCGGTAGGCCTCGGCGGGGTGGCCCGCCAGCCCGAGCCCCGCGCGCAGCTCGGCCGCCGCCGCCTCCGGCTGGCCCTTCGCCAGGAAGCACTGCCCCAGGAGCTCGGCGCAGTCCAGGGCGCGCCGCGGGTCGGCCCCCGCCAGCTGGAACTCCTGGATGGCCTCGTCGAAGAGGTCCATCTCCTTGTAGGCGATGCCCAGGTTGTAGTGGGTCTCGTAGTCCTTGGTGTCCACCTGCTCGCGCACGCCGCGCTGCAGCTCGCTCAGCAGGCCGTTCATGAGGGCCGCCTCGCCCGACTCGGCGCCCGGCTCGCCGGCCAGCTCGGCCCGCAGCTCGCCGGCGAGGTCCACGGCCCCCTCGGGCGCCGCGGGCCCCTCCTGCACCGTGAGGCGCGGCGCGTCCGGGGCCGGGGCGCCCGCCGCCGGCGCGGGCGGCGCGGCGGGGGCGGCCGGGGCGTCCTCCGGCTCCGCCCCCCTGGCCTCGCGGACGGCGCCGGAGTCCCTGGCCAGCCGCGCCGCCAGCGCGGCCACCGCCGGGTCGTCGGCATGGGCCGCCTGCAGCCGGCGGCACACCCCGCGCGCCTCCTCCCGCATGCCCTGGGCCAGGTAAAACTCGGCCTCCGCGAGATCGTCCGCCAGGCCCGCGTCGCCCTCGCCGGTGACGCCTTCCACCACCAGGCTCGGCTCCTCCGGCTGGGCCAGGAGCGCGCGGAGCTCGGGCGGCAGCTCCTCCTCCACCGGGAGCCCGGCCGCGGACGCGGCCGGCGGCGCCGCGGCCTCGGTCTCGACATCCAGGAGCGGGAGCAGCTCGGCCGGCGGCGCGGCGCCCGGCGCCGCCTCGGCCTCCACGCCCGGGAGCGCGACCTCGAGCGGCGGCTCCGGCCCGCGGGGAGACGGCGCGACGCTCGGCGGGGGGGCCGGCGCGGCCGCCTCGGTCGCGGGCGGCGGCGCGGCGCCCGGGGCCGGCTCGCCCGCCAGGAGGCGTCGCAGCTCGGCGTGATCCGGCGACAGCTCCAGCCCCTCGCGGAGCTCCTCCCGCGCGGCGTCGTGCCGCTGCCGCTCCTCCAGGATCCGCGCGATGGCCGCGATCTGCTCGCACGCCTCGCCGACCTGCCCCTGGTCGCGATACAGGTGCTTCAGCTTGCGGCGGACGGTGACGCTGTTGGGCGAGAGCCGCACCACCTCGACCAGCCGCTCGCGCGCCTTTTCCTCCAGCCCGTACTTCAGGTACACCTCCGCCTCGGCCAGCTGCTCGGCGGCCTGGCCGGAGGGCAGGTCGTCCTCGTCCAGCGAGAGCCCGCCCAGGCCCTCCGAGCCGCCCAGGAAATCCAGCGAGCCCTCGGGGGAGAGGCTGAAGTCCCCGGCGGGCGCCGGCGCGGCGGCCGGGAGCGCCTCCGCCGGCGCGGCCGCCTCGGGCGTCCCGGGCAGGCTCTCCGTCGCGGTGAAGGCGCCCGGCTGCGGGGCGGCCGGGCCCGCGGGCTCCTCCGCCATGGCGAGCGGCTGGAGCGCCGGCGGCTCCTCGGCAAGCGACAGCACGGGCCCGTCCGCCTGCACGTCCTGCGGCTCGGCAGCCTCGCTCCAGGCGGCCGGCTCGCCGGGCAGGTCCGGCGCCTCGGCCGGCGCCAGCTCGACCAGCTCCGGCAGCTCCGGGGGCGTCGCGGGCACCGGCTGCGCCTCGGCCGCACCCGCGTCGCCCTGGCCCGCGAGCGCGTCGTCGTCCTCGAGGAGCAGCTGGAACTCCGCCAGGTCCGGCTCGGCCGGGGCGGGCGCCGCGGGGGTCGGCTCGGGCGCCAGCGCCGCCAGGCGGGCGGCCGCCGCGGGATCCCCGGGCGCGTGGCGCAGCACGGTGCGGTAGGCCTCCACCGCGCCGGCGGCCTGGCCCGCGGCCTCGCAGGCCTCGCCCAGCGCGCGGGCCGCGTCCGCCGCCTCGGCCTCCCGCCCGAGCGTCTCCCAGAGCTCCACCAGGCGCCGGTGGACGCCGAGCAGCCCGGGCGCCGCCGCGAGCAGGGCGCGACAGCGGCCCGCCGCCTCGGCCGGCTCGCCCCGGGCCAGCGCCTCCTCCACCACGCGGCCGCAGAGCGCCTCGGCCTCGGCCGTCTGGCCCTGCGCCAGGAGCAGACGGCCCAGCAGGTCCGCCACCTCCGCCTCGCGGAGCCCGTGCCGGAGCCCCTCCTGCAGCGCGCGGAGCGCCCCGGCCGGGCGCTCCGCCGCCGCCTCGGCCTCGCCGAGCCGCCGCCACACCGTGGGATTCTCGGGCTCCTCGGCCGAGAGCGCGGCGAACACCGCGGCCGCCTCGCCCGCCCGCCCCTCGGCCAGGAGCGCCTCGCCCGCGGCGAGGCTCGGCCCGGCGGCGGGGGCCAGCTCGCGCGCCCGCTTCAGCAGGCGCTGGGCCTCGGCGCGCTGCCCGGCCGACTCGGCCGCCTGGGCGGCGCGCTCGTACTCGGCGGCCGCGGCCGCCGGCGACCCCTGCTTGGCGAGGAGCTCCGCCAGCTTGGTGAGCACGCTGAGGTTCGCGGGCTCGAGCTGGGCCAGGCGCTGGTAGATCTCCACCACCTTGCCCGCCTCGCCGGTCTTCGCGTAGAGCTGGGCCGCGGTGGCGAACTGGAGCTTGGCCTCCCCCACCAGCCCTTGCTCCAGGTACAGGTCGCCGCAGGCGAGGTAGGCCTCGGTCCAGGAGGGGTCCAGCTTGGCAATCTTCTTGTAGACGGCGATGGCCTTCACGGACAGGCCGTCGGTGCGGTAGGACTCGCCCAGCGTGCGGTACTGCTCGATGGCCTCGCCGGTCCGGCCGGCGCGGGCGAACAGGTCGCCCAGGTTGTTGCAGACGCTCAGGTCCGCGGGCTCGGCCTTGCGGATCGCCTGGTACTCGGCGATGGCTCGATCCCACTTGCCCTGCTGTGTGTAGAGGAGCGCATTCTGCAAGGCCCGGCGCTTGTCGAACGACATGGATTTCCTCGAGCAGCGCGGAACGACGCGTTAAGCTACCAGAGGCCTCCGGGGGTGTCAAGGAGCATCGGGCGCGGCGCCGCGGCCCGGCTGGCCCCGAAAGTGCGCGATTCGCCTGGCCAAATCATCGCTGCAGCGTCCAGGCGGAGGCGCCGTAGCGCTCCGCCGCCAGGCGGCGCGCGGCCTCCGCCTCCGCCGGCGTGAGGTGGCCCGGCCGGCAGGCGAGCCCCAGGGCCGTCTCCCAGCCCGCCGCCAGGGCGGCATCCAGCCGCTCCAGGTCGGGCAGCCTCCCGAGCACCGCCTCCAGCCACACCACCTGGCGCTCCGGGCTGGGCCACGCGGGGAACACCGCCCCGTGCAGGGCGGCGTCGAACCGCAGGAGGAGCGAGCCGTGCTGGAGGAGGGCCGTCGGGAAGCGCCGCTCGGCAGCGCCGGCCAGCTTGCGACCGCGGCAGAGCACGGCGGGCTGGCGGCGGACCCGGAAGCAGGCCGCCTCGGCGCGCGCCCCCGCGGCGGGCTCGCGCCCGTCGGCCAGCACGGCCTCCACCCCGAGCCGTGCCAGCCCGCCGATCAGGCCGCCGGCCAGCAGGCGGAAGCGCTCGGGCACCGAGCGGAGGCTCCAGGGCGGGGCCCAGGGCAGCGCCAGGCTGTAGGTGCGCTCCTGGTCGTGCAGGACGGCCCGCCCGCCCGTGGGCCGGCGCACCAGCGGGATGCGGAGGGTGCGGCAGGCGGGCACGAGCGCCGCGGCCGGCTGGAGGTACCCCAGCGAGACGGTGGGCGGCTGCCACCCGTACAGCCGGAGCGTCGGGGGGCTGCTCCCCTCGCCCACGCTGGCGGCGATCGCCTCGTCCACGGCCATGTTCCAGGGGCCGTCGGCGGGCGGGTGGCGCAGGAGCCGCAGGCCCGGGCCCGGCATGCGGGCTACTCCGCCTCGCCGAACTTGTTGCCCACGAGCGCGGCCAGGGCGGCCAGGGCGGCGGGCCCGTCGCCCCCCGCGGCCCGGAGCGTCAGGCGGGTGCCCTGCGCCGCGGCCAGCATCAGCAGCCCCATGATGCTCTTGCCGTTCACCTTGCGGCCGCCGGCCTCCACGGTGATGTCGGCCTTGAAGGCCGCGGCCGTGCGCACGAACTGGGCCGCGGCGCGGGCGTGCAGGCCCAGCCGGTTCTGGATCTGCAGCTCCTGGCTGGCCACCGGGCCCTTCATGCCCCGCCCGTCTTGTGCTGCTTGGCCAGGAACTCGCTGGCCACCAGGATGTTGCGCTGGCCGTACTTGGCCAGCTTGTCGGCCAGGGCCCGCAGGTCCGCCTCCTCGCGCAGCGCGGGCAGCTTCATGAGCATGGGCAGGTTGACGCCGGTGACCACCTCCAGCCGGCCGGCCTCCAGGTAGGAGAGGACCAGGTTGGAGGGCGTGCCGCCGAAGAGGTCCGTGAGGATCAGGACGCCGCTGCCGTCGTTGACCCGCTGCAGCACCCCCTCGATCTTCTTGCGGGCCCGGTCGATCTGCTCCGTGGCGTGGATGGACACGGCCTCCACGCGGGGCAGCTTCCCCACGATCTCCTCGGCCGTGCGGAGCAGCTCGGTGCCCAGCTCCGCGTGCGTCACGATGACGATGCCGATCATGGCGTCACTCCCGCTCCACGTCGCGGTGGCGCACGGCGATCTCGTGGCCCGCCTGCGTGAGGCGCCGGGCCAGCTCCTCCACCAGGACCACCGAGCGATGCCGGCCGCCGGTGCAGCCGATGGCGACCGTGAGGTAGGCCTTGCCCTCCTGGGCGTACAGCGGGAGGGTGTAGGCCAGGAGCGCCTGCGTCCGCTCCAGGAAGCCGCGCGCCTCGCACGAGGCCAGCACGTACTCCGCCACGGCGGGCGCCTGGCCGGAGAGCGGCCGCAGCCCCTCCACGAAGTGCGGGTTGGGCAGGCAGCGGGCGTCGAAGACCAGGTCCGCGTCCACGGGCAGCCCGTGCCGGTAGCCGAAGGAGACCAGCGTCACCACCATGGAGCGGGGGGGCGGCAGGTCCAGGAAGGCCGTGGTGAGGAGCTTGCGGAACTCGTGCACGGTGAAGGCCGAGGTGTCGATCACCAGGTCGGCGCGCGCCTTCAGGTCGGCCAGGCGGGCCCGCTCCGCCTGGATGCCCTGGAGCGTGGAGCCGTCGCGCGCCAGGGGGTGGGGGCGGCGGCTCTCGCTGAAGCGGCGCACCAGGGCCTCGTCGCCGGCGTCCAGGAAGAGCACGCGCACGCGGTGGCCGTCCCGGCGCAGGTCGGCCAGGCTGGCGCCCAGGTCGTCCAGGAAGCGGCCCTCGCGCGCGTCCACCCCCAGGCCCACGCGCTCGATGCGCTTCTCGGACTGGGCGCACAGCTCGGCCACCTTGGGGATCAGGGCGGCCGGCAGGTTGTCGATGCAGAAGAAGCCCAGGTCCTCGAGGCAGCGGCTGGCGGTGCTCTTGCCCGCGCCCGACATCCCGGTCACGACGATGAAGTCCATGCCGCCCATGGGGGCCGCCTACTCGGTGTCTTCCCGCCGGAACGTGGGGAGGTCGTCCCCGGGCGCGACGCGGGCCGTGAAGGCGCGGGCCGAGTGCACGCCCAGGAGCTTGAGCAGGTGGTTCCGGGCCGCGACCTCCACCAGGATGGCCACGTTCCGGCCCGCCGAGACGGGGATGGTGAGGAGCGGCAGGCTCACGCCCAGGACGGGGAAGCCGGGCGCCTCCAGCCCCAGCCGGTCGTACTCCGCCTCCGGCCGCCAGGGCACCAGCTGGATGACCAGCTCGATGCGCTTCCGGTAGCGGATGGCCGCCACCCCGAAGAGGTCCCGGATATTGATGATCCCCAGCCCGCGGATCTCCATGTGGTGCCGGATGCGGGCGGGGCCCCAGCCCATGACGATGCCCGGGCCGTCCTGCGCCACCTCCACCACGTCGTCCGCCACCAGCCGGTGGCCGCGCGTGATGAGGTCCAGAGCGCACTCGCTCTTGCCGCTGCCGCTCTCGCCCAGGAGCAGGACGCCGATGCCGAAGACATCCAGCAGGACGCCGTGCAGCGACTCCTGGCCGGCCTCGTCCGGCTCCGCCATGCTCACGCCTCGGGCTCGATCAGGCCGTAGTGGCCGTCCTTCCGGCGGTAGACCACGTTCACCTCGTCGGTCTTCGCGTTCCGGAAGACGTAGAAGCTGTGGCCCAGGAGGTTCATCTGCAGCACGGCCTCGTCCACCGCGGCCGGCTTCACCGCGAAGCGCTTGGTCTTCACCACGCGCGGCTCCGCCGCCTCGGGGGCGGTGGCGCCCCGCGCCTCGGGCCCGGACCGCGGCGCGCCGTGGCCCACGATGCGCTCCTTGTAGCGCAGGATCTGCCGCTCCAGCTTCTCCGTCACCAGGTCGATGGCCGAGTAGAGGTCGTCCGTGCTCTCCTCGGCCCGGATGGTGAGATCACGCACGCGCAGCGTCACCTCCGCGATCTGCCGGTGCTTCTCCACCGCCAGCACCACGTGGCCCGTCACGATCTGGTCCAGGTACTTGGTGAGGCGCTGCACCTTCTCCTCGGCGTAACGCTTGAGGGGCTCCGTGATCTCCAGGTTCCGGCCCTTGACGGAAAGTCGCATGGCGGGCTCCCTTCCGGACGGCCGGGGCGCGCCCCCGGCCTCAGGAGTAGCGTTTGCGGCGGCTGGAGGAGAGGATCTTGAGCTGGCTGCGGTACTTGGCCACCGTCCGGCGCGCGATCTCGATCGCGTGGTCCTTGCGCAGGACTTCCACGATCTTCTGGTCGGAGAGCGGCCGCCCGCTGTCCTCGACGGTGAGCAGCTTGTGGATCAGGTCCTTGACCTTCAGCGAGGAGACGGTCTCCCCCCCGGTGCCGGGGACGCCCCGGTGGAAGAAGTACTTCAGCTCGAAGAGACCCTGCGGGGTGTGGACGTACTTGTTGGTGGTGACGCGGCTCACGGTGGACTCGTGCATCCCGATGTCTTCGGCCACCTCCTTCAGGGTGAGCGGGCGGAGCGCGGTGATGCCCTTCTCCAGGAACTCGCGTTGGAACTTCACCAGGCTGGTGGCGACCTTGAACAGGGTGCGCTGCCGCTGCTCGATGCTCCGGATGAGCCAGAGCGCCGAGCGCATGCGGCCCTCCACGTACTCCCGCACCTCGCGCGGGCTGCCCGACTTGTCCGCCAGGATGGAGCGGTAGTAGGGGCTCACGCGCAGCCGCGGCAGCCCCTCGTCGTTCAAGAGCACCGTGAACTGGCCGTCCACCTTCACGATGTAGACGTCGGGCGTGATGTAGCGCGGGTCCTCGGTGCCGAAGGTGCGGCCCGGCTTCGGCTCCAGGCTGGTGATGTAGGCGACGGCGTCCTGCACCTCGCGCACCGGCACCTTCAGCTTGTCCGCGATGCGCTCCCAGTGCCGGCCCTCCAGCTCGGGCAGGAAGCTCGTGATGAGCTCCCGGGCCAGCGGGTGGGCGTCGCCCCGCGCCTCGATCTGCAGCAGCAGGCACTCCGCCAGGTCGCGCGCGCCCACGCCCGTGGGCTCGAGGCTCTGCACCAGGGCCAGCGCCCGCTCCAGCTGCTGCACCGGCAGGTTCACGCTGGCGGCCAGCTCCGCCAGCGGCTCCTTCAGGTAGCCGGAGTCGTCCAGGTTGCCGATGAGCAGCGTGGCGGGCTGGAGCAGCTCGGGGTCGGAGGTCGTGAGGTGCAGCTGGAAGAGCAGGTGGTCGATCAGCGAGCGCGGCTTGGTGAGGTGCATCTCGGCGTCGAAGCGCTCGATCTCCTCCCTGGGGAGCTGCGGCCGGTAGTCCGACGCGTCCTGCAGGTAGCTGTCCCAGTCGAAATCCTCGATGCGGTCCTCGCGCCCGTCCTCCTCGGCCGTCTCGGCGGTGGGCTCGGGCGCCTCCGCCTCGGGCTCCTGCTCCTGGGTGGGCTCGTCCTCGAGCGCCTCCTCCAGGACCGGGTTCTGCTCCATCTGCTGCCGGAGCTCCTGCACCAGCTCCAGCCGGGAGAGCTGCAGCAGGCCGATGGCCTGCTGCAGCATGGGCGTCATGATCATCCGCTGCGTCTGCAGCATGCGCAGCTTCGTCTCGAACGCCATAGAGCTTCGTCGTCCTTCCGTCGGTCGGGCGCCTACAGCGAGAACCGCTGGCCCAGGTACACCTCGCGGGCCCGCTCGTCGGCGGCCAGCTCGGCCGCGGTCCCCGAGAGGAGGATCTGACCTTCATGAATAATATAGGCGCGGTCCACGATCTGCAAGGTCTCCCGGACGTTGTGGTCGGTGATGAGCACCCCGATGCCGCGCTCCTTGAGCTGCGCGATGATGCCCTGGATGTCGCACACCGCGATGGGATCGATCCCGGCGAACGGCTCGTCCAGCAGGATGAAGGAGGGGTCGGCGGCCAGGGCGCGGGCGATCTCGGCCCGCCGGCGCTCGCCGCCGGAGAGGGTGTAGGCCCGGCTGCCCGCCAGGTGGGCGATGTTCAGGTCGCGCAGCAGCTCCTGGGTGCGCGCGGCGCGCGCGGCCGCGGCCACCCCGCGCGCCTCCAGTACGGCGAGGACGTTCTGGGCCACGGTGAGCTTCCGGAAGATGGAGGGCTCCTGCGGGAGGAAGCCGATGCCGCGGCGCGCGCGCTGGTGCACGGGCAGCGCCGTGATGTCGCTGCCGTCCAGCAGCACGCGCCCCCCGTCCGGGCGCGTGAGGCCCAGGATCATGTAGAAGGCCGTGGTCTTGCCCGCGCCGTTGGGGCCCAGGAGGCCCACGACCTCGCCGGCCTGGAGCGCGATGGACAGCTCGGCCACCACCACCCGCTGCTTGTAGGCCTTGAGCAGCCGCTCGGCCCGGAGGCTCCCGCCCACGCCCGGCTCCGTCCGCGTCATCCCGGGCTCAGCGCCGGGGCCCGGCGGGCTGCCCGCCCTCGCTGCGCTTGGGATACAGCACCGCGTTCACCCGCTGCCCCTCGCAGCCGTCCACGCGGCTCCGGTCCTCGCGCAGGAGCAGCGTGATCTTGCAGCCGCTCACCACGTCGCTCTCCTGCCAGACCTTGGGCGAGCCCAGGAGCACGGCCCGCGACTCGCGCGGGAAGTACTCGGCGCGCTCGGCCACCCCCCTGCGCTCGCCGTAGGTGATCCGCACGTTGCCCGTGGCCGCGGCCCGATCCATCTCCTCCATCTTCTCGTCGAAGAAGAACTCGATCTGGTCCGCCAGGATGCTGAGCCCGCGGCCCTGGTCGCTGGCGGCCACGTTGCCCCGGTACACGGCCACGCGCTGCTTGCGGTTCAGCTCCAGGCTGTCCGCCGAGATGGTGATGGGCGACGGCGGCGGCTCGGCCGCCCGGGGCATCCCGGGCCCGAGCGCGAGCGCGAGCAGCAGGCCGACCGCGGCGCGGCGGATCATGGCGTGAGCCTCCTTCCCGCGGCCGCCGGCGGCCGCACCTGGGAGGTGATGTTCTGGAAGATCCGCACGCGCTCCAGGGTGGTCTCGGCCTCCAGGCCGCGCCCCTGGCTCGTGAGGCCCCCGCGCGTGATCGTGACCGGCTGATCCGTGTGCACCCGCCGCGAGGCCGCGGTCCACTGGAGCGATTCGGTCTTCAGCTCCATCCCCTGCTCGGAGCGGGCGTGGACCCCCCCCTCCAGCCGGACGTCCTTGGTGCGCAGGTCCAGCCGGGCGCGGTTCGCCCGGCAGGTCAGCCGCCCCTGGGGGGAGAAGAGGACCACCTCCACCGGCCGCGCGCCCGAGAGCAACGTGTAGCCGTCGCGCTCGAACACCTCGGCGCGCTCGGCCCGCACCTCCCACAGCCGGGAGCCGGCCCGGGTCTCCAGCATGTGAACGGACTCGAGCGTGACTTCGGGGGGGCCACCGTTGTGCGGAACGGGCGCTCCCGGAACCGCGCCCCGGGGAGCCGCGAGCACCACGAGCCACAGCAGGCCGCCGAGCCGCACGGCCCGTCGGGGTCTCCACCAGCACATGACCGTGATGCTATAGCACACTGCCGCGGAGACTGTAAAGG
>JBHGAX010000249.1:0-6181 GCA_041946635.1 Methylomirabilales bacterium (SeqCode) | reverse complement strand
GACCGCTGACCTCGGACCGTTGACCTATGACCTCGGACCTCGGACCGTCGACCTCGGACCTATTTCATCAGCCACCCATCTATCCCCTTCGCCGCCTCGCGGCCCTCCGCGATGGCCCAGACGATCAGCGACTGGCCGCGGGCCATGTCGCCGGCGGAGAAGACGCCGGGGACGCTGGTCATGCGACTCCGGTCGGTGGCCACGGTGCCGCGGGGCGTGAGGGCCACGCCGAGCTGCGCCAGCATGCCGTCCTTCTGGGGGCCGAGGAAGCCCATGGCGAGCAGCACCAGGCCGGCGTCGAGGGTGAACTCGCTCCCGGGGACCTCCTGGACCTTCTGCCGGCCGTTGCCATCCGGCACGAACTCCACGCGCACGGCGTGCAGGCGCCGGACGCGGCCGTCCTCCCCGCTGAAGCGCGTGGTGGAGACGCAGAAGTCGCGCAGGCCGCCTTCCTCGTGCGCGGAGGAGGTGCGGAAGATGTTGGGCCAGAGCGGCCAGGGATTGCTCTCCGCGCGCTGCGCCGGCGGCGCCGGCAGCAGCTCCAGCTGGCGCACCGAGAGGGCGCCCTGCCGGTGCGCGGTCCCCAGGCAGTCCGCGCCGGTGTCGCCCCCGCCGATGATGACCACGTGCTTGCCCCGGGCAGAGATGAAGCGCTGCTCGGGAATCGGATCCCCCATGCAGCGCCGGTTCTGCAGCGGCAGGTACTCCATGGCGAAGTGGATGCCCTCCAGCTCGCGCCCCGGCACGCTGAGGTCGCGGGGATGGGTCGCGCCGCCCGCCAGGAGGATCGCGTCGAAGCTCTTGCGCAGCGCCTCCACGGACACGTTCTTGCCCACCTCGGCGCCGGTCCGGAACGCCACCCCCTCCTCCGCCATGAGCGCGAGCCGGCGATCCAGGATGCGCTTCTCCAGCTTGAACTCGGGGATGCCGTAGCGCAGCAGCCCGCCGATCCGGTCCGCGCGCTCGAAGACCGTCACGGCGTGGCCCGCCTTGTTGAGCTGGTCCGCCGCCGCCAGGCCGCACGGCCCGGAGCCGACCACCGCCACGCTCTTGCCCGTGCGGACGAGGGGCGGCTCGGGCGCGATCCAGCCCTGCGCGAAGCCGTGCTCGATGATCTCCAGCTCGATCTGCCGGATGGCCACCGGGTCGGCGTTGATGCCCAGGACGCAGGAGCCCTCGCAGGGCGCCGGGCAGAGCCGCCCGGTGAACTCCGGGAAGTTGTTGGTCTGCAGGAGGCGCTCCAGCGCGTGGCGCCAGCGGTCCCGGTAGACCAGGTCGTTCCAGTCGGGGATGACGTTCCCGAGCGGGCAGCCCCGGTGGCAGAAGGGAATGCCGCAATCCATGCAGCGCGCCCCCTGCGCCCGCAGCTTGTCCTTGGGAAACTCCAGGTAGATCTCGCGCCAGTCGCGGACCCGCTCGTCCACCGGCCGGCGCGCGGGCAGCTCGCGCGCGATCTCCAGAAACCCCGTCGGCTTCCCCACGGCAAACCCCTCTTTTGGCTCATGGCTCATGGCTGATGGCTGCTGGCAAGAACCACGAGCCGTGAGCGATGAGCCATGAGCGGGAGCGAAGCGACCTACACCCCCACGAGCTCCTTCCACGACGGCTCGCGGTTCTCCGCGGCGGCCCTGGCCTGCGCCTGCAGCACGCGGCGATAGTCGCGCGGCATGACCTTCACGAACTTGGGCAGCATGGTGGCCCAGCTGGCCAGCACCTTGGCGGCCTTCGCGCTGCCCGTGGACTCCGCGTGGCGGCGGATCAGCCCGCGCAGCTCGGCGATGTCCGCCTCGGCCGTGACCGGCTCGAGGTCCACCATCTCCGTGTTGCAGCGGCGCGCGAAGTCGCCGGCCTCGTCCAGCACGTAGGCCACGCCCCCGCTCATGCCGGCGGCGAAGTTCCGGCCCGTGCCGCCCAGGACCACCACGCGGCCGCCCGTCATGTACTCGCAGCCGTGGTCGCCCACGCCCTCCACCACCGCGTGCGCGCCGCTGTTGCGCACGGCAAAGCGCTCGCCCGCCACGCCGCGCAGGAAGGCCTCGCCGGACGTCGCGCCGTAGAGCACGACGTTGCCGACCAGGATGTTCTCCTCGGGCACGAACGTCGCGGTCGCCGGCGGGTAGGCGATGATCCGGCCGCCGGACAGCCCCTTCCCGAGGTAGTCGTTGGCGTCGCCCTCCAGCCGGAGGGTGAGGCCCCGCGGCACGAAGGCGCCGAAGCTCTGCCCCGCCGAGCCCCGGAAGGTGAGCTGGATGGTGTCGTCGGGCAGGCCGCGGCCGCCGTGGCGGCGCGTGATCTCGGAGCCCAGGATCGTGCCCACGGTGCGGTGGACGTTCCGGATGGGCAGCGTGTGCGCCACCGGCCGCCCGTGCTCCAGCGCGTCGCGGCACAGGCCCAGCAGCTCCTGGTCCAGCGCGCGGTCCAGCCCGTGGTCCTGGGCCTGCACGCGGCGGGTGGCCACGTGGGGCGGCGCCTCGGGCCGGTGCAGGATCCGGGAGAAGTCCAGCCCGCGCGCCTTCCAGTGGTCCACCGCCCGGCGCACGTCCAGCCGGTCCACCCGCCCGATCATCTCGTCCATGGTCCGGAAGCCCAGCCTGGCCATCAGCTCGCGCACTTCCTGCGCCAGGAAGCGGAAGAAGTTCTCCACGTGCTCCGGCTTGCCCGTGAAGCGCTTCCGCAGCTCGGGATCCTGCGTGGCCACCCCCACCGGGCAGGTGTTCAGGTGGCAGACCCGCATCATCACGCAGCCCAGCACCACCAGCGGCGCGGTGGCGAAGCCGAACTCCTCGGCCCCCAGCAGGGCCGCGATGACCACGTCCCGGCCGGTCTTGAGCTGGCCGTCGGCCTGCACGATGATCCGCCCGCGCAGGTCGTTCATGACCAGCACCTGCTGCGTCTCGGCCAGGCCCAGCTCCCAGGGGATGCCGGAGTGCTTGATGCTGGTGAGCGGCGAGGCGCCCGTCCCGCCGTCGTGGCCGGAGATCAGCACCACGTCCGCGTGCGCCTTGCTGACCCCGGCGGCCACCGTGCCCACGCCCACCTCGGCCACCAGCTTCACGCTCACCCGCGCGCGCGGGTTGCCGTTCTTCAGGTCGTAGATGAGCTGGGCCAGGTCCTCGATGGAGTAGATGTCGTGGTGCGGCGGCGGCGAGATGAGCTGCACGCCCGGCATGGAGTGGCGCACCCTGGCGATCCAGGGGTACACCTTGTGGCCGGGGAGCTGCCCGCCCTCCCCGGGCTTGGCGCCCTGGGCCATCTTGATCTGCAGCTCGTCCGCGTTCACCAGGTACTCGGAGGTCACACCGAAGCGCCCGGAGGCCACCTGCTTCACCGCGCTCCGCCGCCAGTCGCCGTTTGGATCGCGGACGAAGCGGGCCGGGTCCTCGCCGCCCTCGCCCGTGTTGCTGCGCCCGCCCAGCCGGTTCATGGCGATGGCCAGCGTCTCGTGCGCCTCCTGGCTGATGGAGCCGTAGGACATGGCCCCCGTGGCGAAGCGCTTCACGATGGCCTCGACCGGCTCGACCTCCTCCAGGGGGATCGGCTCGGCCGCGAAGCGGAACTCCAGCAGGCCCCGGAGCGTGGCCAGCCGCTCGCTCTGGTTGTTCACGAGCGCGCTGTACTCCTGGAAGACGCTGTACTGGCCGCTGCGGCAGGCGTGCTGCAGCTTGAAGACGGTGTCGGGGTTGAACAGGTGGTACTCGCCCTCCTGCCGCCACTGGTACTCGCCGCCCCAGTCCAGGTCGGGCTTGCCGACCAGCCGCTCGGGGTAGGCCCGCCGGTGGCGCCGCAGGGACTCCTCCGCGATCACCTCCAGCCCCACGCCGCCCACGCGCGACGCCGTCCAGGTGAAGTACTGCTCCACGAACTCGCGGTCCAGCCCCACCGCCTCGAAGATCTGCGCCCCGCAGTAGCTCTGGATGGTGGAGATGCCCATCTTGGACATCACCTTGAGGATGCCCTTGTTCAGCGCCTTGATGTAGTGCTTCACGGCGGTCTCGGGCGTGAGGTCGGCGGGCAGGAGCCCCTGCTCCCGCATGTCGCGGAGCGTCTCGAAGGCCAGGTACGGGTTGATGGCGCCGGCCCCGTAGCCCATGAGCAGCGCCGCGTGGTGCACCTCGCGCGCCTCGCCCGTCTCGATCACCAGGCCGGCCAGCGTCCGCACGCCCTTGCGGATCAGGTGGTGGTGCACGCCGGCGGTCGCGAGCAGCGCGGGGATGGGCGCGTGCTCCAGGTCCACCCCCCGGTCCGAGAGGATGAGGATGTTGTAGCCCCGCTCGAGGGCCTGCCCGGCCTTCTGGCACAGCTCGTCCAGCGCCCGGGCCAGGCCCGCCGCGCCCTCGGCCGCCGGGAACAGCATGGGCAGCGTCACCGACCGGAAGCCCTTGCTGTGGAGGTGCCGGAGCTTGGCCAGCTCCTCGTTGCTCAGGATGGGGGCCTTCACGCCGATCTGGTGGCAGCTCTCCGGCTCGGCCTTCAGCAGGTTCCGCTCGGGGCCGATGGTGCTCTCCATGCAGGTGACCAGCTCCTCGCGGATGGCGTCCAGCGGCGGGTTCGTCACCTGGGCGAAGAGCTGCTTGAAGTAGTCGTAGAGCAGCCGGGGCCGGTTGGACAGGACCGCCAGGGCGGTATCCGTGCCCATGGAGCCCACGGGCTCCTCCCCCTTCACCGCCATGGGCGCCATGAGGATGCGCAGGTCCTCGTGCGTGTAGCCGAAGACCTGCTGGCGGCGAAGCACGGTCTCGTGGTCCGCGTCCTGGACGGGGGCGGCGGGCAGGTCGGCCAGCGACACGAGGTGCTGCTTCAGCCAGGCGCCGTAGGGCCGCTCGGTGGCGATCTTCTGCTTCAGCTCGGCGTCGTCGATGATGCGGCCTTCGGCCGTGTCCACCAGGAACATGCGGCCGGGGTGCAGGCGCTCCTTGATGAGGATGTCCTCGGGCGGGAGGTCGAGGACGCCGACCTCCGACGCCATGACCACCAGGCCGTCCTTGGTGACGTAGTAGCGCGAGGGCCGCAGGCCGTTCCGGTCCAGCACCGCCCCGATGACCGTGCCGTCCGTGAAGGCGATGGAGGCCGGGCCGTCCCACGGCTCCATGAGGCAGGAGTGGTACTCGTAGAAGGCCTTCTTCTCGGGGCTCATGCTCTCGTGGCCGCTCCAGGCCTCGGGGATGAGCATCATGACGGCGTGCGGCAGGGAGCGGCCGCACATGACCAGCATCTCCAGCGCGTTGTCCAGCATGGCGGAATCGCTGCCGCCCTCGCGGATCACGGGCAGGAGGTCCCGCAGGCGGTGGCCGAACAGCTCGGACTCGAACAGCCGCTCGCGGGCATGCATCCAGTTGATGTTGCCGCGCAGCGTGTTGATCTCGCCGTTGTGCGCCAGGTAGCGGAACGGATGCGCCAGCGACCAGGTGGGGAAGGTGTTCGTGCTGAAGCGCTGGTGCACCAGCGCCAGCGCGCTCTCCATGGCGGGATCGGTGACGTCGGGGAAGTAGGTCTCGATCTGGTCGGCGGACAGCATCCCCTTGTAGACGATGGTCCGGGCCGACAGGCTGCCGACGTAGAACTGCTGCTTCTGCTTGAGCGTCGAGGTGAGCACGCCGTTCTCCATCCGCTTGCGGATCAGGAACAGCGTGCGCTCGAAGTGGGCGGCGTCCCGGATGGCGCCGCCCCGGCCGATGAAGACCTGGCGGAAGACCGGCTCGCCGCGCCGGGCGGTCTCCCCGATGGGGCTGTGGTCGGTCGGCACGTCCCGCCAGCCCAGGGGGATCTGCCCCTCCTCGCGCACGATCCGGTCGAACATGTGCTGGCAGGCCGTGCGGTCGGCGGCGTCGCTGGGCAGGCAGACCATGCCCACGCCGTAGTAGCCGGGCGCCGGCAGGGCGATCTTCAGCCGCTCGCACGCCTTCCGCAGGAACGCGTCCGGCATCTGCAGCAGGATGCCGGCCCCGTCGCCGGTGTTGGCCTCGCAGCCGCAGGCCCCGCGGTGGAGCAGGTTCTTGAGGACGGTGAGCGCCTTGGCGATGATGGCGTGCGACTTCCGGCCCTTCACGTCCACGACGAAGCCCACGCCGCACGCGTCGTGCTCGTAGGCGGGATCGTACAGGCCTTGTGGCGCGGGGAGTCCGGCATCCATGGCGGCTCCTTCGGAGCGGTTCACGGTTCGAGGTCCGAGGTCCGAGGTCCG
>JBHGAX010000248.1:0-6182 GCA_041946635.1 Methylomirabilales bacterium (SeqCode) | reverse complement strand
CTCCTCGGCCCTCGCCCCGGCCCTCTCCCGGCGGGAGGGGCAGTTCCGCCCGCTGACATCGCTTTTGACCCCGCCGGGATTCCGGTTCAGCATGGTACACTCCCTCCTTGTGTCTCCTCGTTGAGACCCTGGGAGTCAAGCGTGCCACTGCACGACACCTCCGTCCGCACGAGCCGCTGGCACGGCGCGGGCGGCTACGGCGAGCTGCTGCGCATCGCCTTCCCCCTGATCCTCAGCACCGGGTCCTGGTCCCTGCAGCACTTCGTGGACCGGATGTTCCTGGCCTGGTACTCGCCCGAGGCCATCGCCGCCTCCACGCCGGCCGGCATCCTGAACTACACGCTCATGAGTCCCTTCATCGGCACGGCAGGCTACGTCAGCACGTTCGTGGCGCAGTACCACGGGGCCGGCCGCCCGGAGCGCATCGGCCCCAGCGTGTGGCAAGGGCTGTACATCTCCCTTGCCGGCGCCGCGGCGCTGGCGGCCCTCATCCCGCTGGCGGAGCCGATGTTCCGGACCATCGGCCACGGCGAGGCGATCCAGCGCCACGAGGCCATCTATTTCAGCGTCCTCTGCCTGGGCGCACTCCCGGGGATCGGCGCCGCCGCCCTGGCCGGCTTCTTCTCTGGCCGCGGCGAGACCTGGCCGGTGATGTGGGCCAACCTCATTTCCACCGCGGTCAACATCGTCCTGGACTACCTGCTGATCTTCGGGCCGGGGCCGTTTCCCGAGCTGGGCATCGCGGGCGCGGCCATCGCCACGAACGCCTCGCTGGTCGCGGCGGTCGTCGCCTACGCCGTGGTCATCCGCAGCGCGAGCCAGGACGACAAGTTCCGCATGCGGCGGGGCTGGCGCTTCGACGCGGAGCTGTTCTCGCGGATCCTGCGCTTCGGGCTCCCCAGCGGCATCCAGTTCTTCATCGACATGGCCGGCTTCAGCATCTTCCTGCTCATCGTGGGCAGACTGGGGACGCGGAGCCTGGCGGCCACGAATGTGACGCTCAACATCAACACGCTGGCCTTCATGCCCATGCTCGGCCTCGGCATGGCCATCACGGTGCTGGTGGGGCAGTACCTCGGCCGGGACGACCCCCGGCTGGCGGAGCGCTGCGCCATGTCGGGCCTGCACGTCACGCTGCTCTACATGGGCAGCATCGCCCTGCTCTACGTTCTCGTCCCCGGCCTTTTTCTGGCGCCGTACGGCATCTACGCCGACCCGCGAGCGCACGAGGAGATCGGCGGCCTCGCCGTCGTGCTCCTCCGCTTCGTGGCGGTCTATTCGCTCTTCGACGTCCTGACGATCGTGTTCGCCGCCGCGCTGAAGGGGGCCGGGGACACGCGGTTCGTGATGTACATGATCGCCGGCCTCTCGGCGGGCGTCCTGATCCTGCCCAGCTACATCGCCGTGGAGGTCCTGGGGCTGGGCGTGCTCGCGAGCTGGACCATCGGCACGGCCTACGTCTCGATCCTCGGCCTGGCGTTCTACTTGCGGTTCCGGCGCGGCGCCTGGAAGCACATGCGGGTCATCGAGAGGCCTGCCTGAACGGGACTCTCACCACGAGGCTGTCATGAGCGTTCGCCCGCCCGCGCCGTATCCAAGAATGCCCCTCGACGCCGCCTCGCGACGTTCGGGGCGAGTGAGGCGTCCTCTCGGAGACGAGCGTGCGGATCATCATTGACGCGGACGGCTGCCCGGTGAAGGACGAGGTGTATCGGATCGCCGAGCGGCACCGAGTGCGGGTCGTCCTGGTCTCCAACTCCTGGATGCGAGCGCCGCGGGCCGACTGGCTCGAGCGGGTGGTGGTGGACGGAGGCTTCGACGCGGCGGACGACTGGATTGCCGAGCATGCCGCCGCGGGCGACATCGTCGTCACGGGGGACATCCCGCTGGCCGCGCGCTGCTTGAAGGCTCGCGCCCGGGTGCTGGACCCGCGCGGGCGCGTGCATACCGACGACTCCATCGGCGAGGCCCTGGCCAATCGCGCCCTGCTGGCCCACCTGCGCGAGCTGGGCACCGTGACGGGCGGGCCCGCGCCCGTCGGGAACCGGGATCGCTCCCGCTTCATGCAACAGCTGGACGAGCTGCTCCGGCGAGCGGCCGCTGGATGAGCGCCCCTTCCGTGGTGGCCCGCTCTCGGGCCGGACCCCGCCTCGCCGCTCCCCGCGGGGTAGACTCGAGTCCGCCCCGCTCGGGTCTGCGGCACCCGATTCTCTGCGCCGCGGGCCACCCTCCATGCCCGATAAATCGGCTCCTGATTGGCTGCGCCCGCCGGCCGGGGCGCCTTGACCCCCGCGCCCTGCTCTGATAGCGTCCGGCGCGTCTCCCCCACGTTTCCGCTGCCATGCTGCACCCAGGCAGCCGCGGTCTTCCCAGCTTTCAAGGAGGGTCAGATGACGCGCCGGGTCCTTCTATGCGGGCTGCTGGTGGTCGCGCTGGCGTGGCCGCTCGTCGGCACGGGCCGCGACGCCGAGGCGGGCCAGAGCATCAAGCTCATCGGCCATACCATGCTGCCGAAGGAACACGTGTACTTCCGGACGGTCGAGCGGTTCGCGAGCCTCGTCGATCAGTACTACAAGGGGCCGATCAAGATCGAGTGGGACCTCCACCACTCCGGCGACATCGGCACCGAGAAGGACGCCATCGAGTACATGCTGCAGGGCGTGGCCATCGATTTCTCCATCATCTCGCCGGCCTGGATCGCCAACTGGGACAAGACCGCCACGTTCATGGACGCCCCCTTCATCTTCAAGAGCGTGGACCACTGGAACAAGTGCCTGGAGGCCAACGTCTTCGAGCCGATCGAGAAGACGATGATCCAGAAGGGCGTGCGCTTCATCGGCTACGGCGGCGGCGGCGTGCGCCACCTGATCTCGCGCAAGGAAGCCAAGACGATCGACGACTTCCCCAAGATCCAGATGCGCGTTCAGGGCTCCCCGCTGCACCAGAAGGTCTTCTCGGCCACCGGGCTGAAGGCCACCCCCATGGACTACATGGAGGTCTACAACGCCATCAAGACCGGCGTCCTGGACGCGCTGGAGAACGAGCCGGCGGGCCTCAAGAGCATGAAGTTCTACGAGGTGGCGCCCTACTACGTCCTGACCAACCACCAGATCACCACCCGGATCCTGGCCATCAGCGAGAAGAAGTTCCGGAGCTTCCCCAAGGAGCTGCAGGACGCCGTCCTGCGGGCCGGCAAGGAGGCCTCCGCCTACCACCGGAAGACCGAGGTGGCCGAGGGTGAGGGGATCATCAAGGAGCTGCAGCAGAAGAACGGCCTGAAGGTGGTGCCCTTCGACAACACCGAGATGCGCAAGCGCGCCATGCCGGTGGTGGAGCAGTTCGCCAAGGAGAACAACGCGCACGCCATCCTGGTCAAGATGAACGCCATCAACTAGCGCTCCCCGGGCCCCGCCCGCCACGCGCCGAGGGGGCGGGGCCCGGGCCGTTCCACCGCTCCTGCAGGGACCCCCCATGCTGACGAAACTCTGCGACGGCGTCGCGCGCACGCTCCAGCATGTCCTCGTCGCCCTGGGCGTCATCCTCATCGCGGCCGTCACGCTGCTGGTCGCCGCCCGGTACGTTCCCGGGGTGCCCCGCTGGCTCTGGCCGCTGGAGATCGCCAACTGGGCCATGATCTGGATGGTCTTCGTCGGCGCCAGCCTGGCCCTCCGGCAAGGCATGCACTTCAACGTGGACCTGTTCATGGGGAAGACGCCTGCGCGCGGCGTGCACGTCTTCCTGAGGCTGGTCTACTTCGTCTTCGTCGGGTTCGTCACCCTGACGTTCATCTTCTTCGGGTACGGCTTCCTCACCCGCTGGGCCATGATCCAGACCTCGGAAATCCTCATGGTGAACATGGCGTTCCTGTACGTCTCCGTGCCGGTGGCGGGCCTGCTCTGGCTCCTCTTCCTCGTGGAGGACTTCTCCAAGGAGTTCCTGCTGCCCCGACAAGACTCGCGGGGGACCCGCTGATGCTCGACGCCGGCACCGTCTTCTGGGTGATGTTCGCCTCGCTGGTGATCCTCATCGCGCTCCGCGTGCCCATCTCCTTCGCCCTGGCCTTCTCCGTCGTGCCGATCCTGATCATGACGCCGCAGGTGACCCCCATCATGCTGCTGCACCGCATGATGATGCAGTACGGCTCCTTCATCCTGCTGGCGATCCCGTTCTTCGTCCTGGCCGCCAACCTGATGAACTGGTCGGGCATCACGAACATGCTCCTGCGCCTGGCCCAGTCCATGGTGGGCCACCTGCCCGGCGGCCTGGCGCACGTGAACGTCGTGACCAGCATGATCTTTGCGGGGATCTCGGGCTCCTCCAACGCGGATGCGGCGGGGGAGGGCTCCATCATCATTCCGGCCATGCGGAAGGCCGGCTACGACGTCAACTTCACCGTGGCGGTGACCGCGTGCTCCGCCGTCATGGGGGTCATCATCCCGCCGAGCATCATCATGGTGGTGTGGGGCGGCGTGATGAATGTCTCGGTGTCCGGCCTCTTCCTGGCCGGCATCATCCCGGGCATCCTCATCGGCCTCTTCCAGATGGGCCTGTCGTACTACTACGCGGTGACGCGGCACTACCCGCGCCAGTCCAGCTTCTCCGCCCGGGAGTTGCTGGCCGCCCTGAAGGAATCCATCCTGGCCATCTTCACGCCCGTCATCATCGTGGGCGGCGTCGTCTTCGGCATCGTGACGCCGACCGAGGCGGCCCTCATCGCCGTGCTCTACGCCATGGTTCTCGGCTTCCTGGTCTACCGAACGCTGACGGTGAAGCGCTTCGCCAAGATCCTCTACGACACCATGCTGCTCTCCTCCGTGGTCCTGTTCTGCGTCGGGTGCGCGGCGATCTACGCGTGGGTCCTGGCCTTCTACAAGATACCGCAGTACCTGGTGAAGACCCTCAGCGCCATGACCACGAACGCAACCGTGATGCTCCTGCTCATCGTGGTCGTGTTCCTCGTCGTCGGCTGCTTCATCGACGCGGTGCCCGCCATCATCATCTTTGCCCCGCTCCTCAAGCCGCTCGCGGAGAGCGTGGGCATCCACCCGCTGCACTTCGCCATCGTCGGCTGCATCACGCTGGCGTACGGGCTGATCACGCCGCCCTACGGGTTGTGCCTCCTCATCTCGTGCCAGATCGCGGGCATCAACGTGGTGCAGCCCCTGAGGGAGGTGGCGAGCTTCCTGGCGGCCATGCTTTTCGTCCTGCTGCTCACCATCTTCTTCCCGAACGTGTCCCTCGGGATCCCGAAACTGCTCATGCCGAACATCTTCTGACAGCCGGTGAAAGAATAGCCAGCGCCGATGCCGGCGCCCGATCGGACCGAATCCTCCTGACCCCCCTTGTCAAAGGGACCACGGGGATTTGGACCGCCTGGCGCTACGCGCTGACCCGGCGCCCTGCCGGTACCCGCAGCCCCGGAGCGCCCGCCCCCGGGGCGGTGGCGTCTCGGCCCGCAAAGGCCGGCAACCCGCGGAAGAGCGCACAAAGGGGAAACAAGGGTTGCGCGGACCCCGTTTGTCCGTGGTAAAAGACCAGTTCCGCTGCACCGCGGGCGAAAGAGGGAGGCGGCTATGAAGGTGGAGCAGCTCTCGATCTTCATGGAGAACCGGTCCGGCAGCCTGGCGGAGATCACCGACGTCATGGCGCGGACCGGGATCAACATCCGGGCTCTTTCCGTCGCGGACACCGCGGACTTCGGGATCCTGCGCGTCATCGTGGACGACGCGCAGCGGGCGGTCGCGATCCTGAAGGAGAACGGCTTCACGGTGACCCGATCGGAGATGGTGGCGGCCGAGGTGCCGGACCGGCCGGGCGGGCTGAACGAGATCTTGCAGGTGCTCACCAGGCGCGGCATCAACGTCGAGTACATGTACGCCTTCGTCACCCGGCGTCACGAGGCCGCGCTGATGGTCTTCCGGTTCGACGAGCCGGAGAGGGCCGCCGAGGCGCTGCGCCGGGCGGGGGTTCGCGTCCTGACGGGCGAAGAGCTCTCGGCGCTGTGACGGGGAGGCATCCATGAGGCTCCGGCCCATCGCCGCGCTGCTGCTCGCGCTGCTCGCCATCGCCGGCCCGGCGGGGGCCGCCGACCCCATCCGCGTGGGGGCCATCTTCTCGGTGACGGGGCCGGCCTCCTTCCTGGGCGAGCCCGAGCGGAACACCGCCAAGATGCTGGAGGAGGA
>JBHGAX010000247.1:0-6213 GCA_041946635.1 Methylomirabilales bacterium (SeqCode) | reverse complement strand
TGCCGCGACGGTCGTCCCATCAAGCTGGAAGGAAACCCGGAGCACCCCGTCTCGCGGGGCGGCTTGTGCGCCGTGGGCCAGGCCACGGTTCTCGACCTCTACGACTCCTCCCGGCTGGCGGGTCCACTCTTCGAAGGCAAGCCCGCGTCCTGGCCGGAGGTGGACCGGGCGATCGCCGCAGCCCTGGCGGCGATTCGCGCACGGGGCGGGGCGGTGCGATTCCTCAGCCCGACGCTGGCCAGCCCAACGGCGCGGGGCGTCCTCCAACGGTTTCTCGCCGGATTTCAGAACGCCCGGCACGTCAGCTACGACCCGCTCTCTTCCTCGGCGATCCTCGAGGCGCACCGGGCGACCCACGGCGTGCGGAGGCTGCCGCGCTACCGCTTCGACCGCGCCGAAGTGATCGTGAGCTTCGATGCCGATTTTCTCGGCACCTGGATCTCGCCGGTCGAATTCACCGCAGGCTACCGCGTGGGGCGGCGGCAGGACGCCGCGCCGCCGCGCTTCTCGTACCACGTCCAGCTCGAGGCGCGCCTCTCCCTCACCGGCAGCAAGGCAGACCGGCGTCTCCGCGTGGCTCCGCACGAGCACGGAATCCTGCTCACCCAGCTCGCGCGGCGGATCGCCCGGCGTGCGCAGTTCCCCTTCGATGCCGCCGCGGCGGAGGAAGCGTCCGTCCCGGCCGCCGTCCTGGACGAGCTGGCGGACCGCCTCTGGGCAGCGCGCGGGCGGAGCCTGGTCGTCTGCGGCGAGCAGGACGTTCCGACCCAGATCCTCGCCAACTTCCTGAACCATCTGCTGGGCAACTACGGTGCCACCCTGGATCTGGAGCGGCCGTCCTGGCAGCGCCAGGGGAACGACCGCGAACTGGAGGCCTTCCTGGGCGAGCTGCTTGCGGGAAAGGTGTCCGCCCTCTTCCTGCACGGCGTCAATCCGGTGTGCGAGCTGCCCGGCGGACAGGATATCGCGGCCGCGATACGACGCGTCCCGCTGGTCGTGAGCTTCGCCGAGCGTCTGGACGAGACGGGCGGCCTGGCTCGCGTGATGAGCCCCGACCACCACTTCCTGGAATCCTGGGGGGATGTGGAGGCCGTCCAGGGCGTCGTGTCCGTATTCCAGCCCACGATCCGGCCACTGGGAAACACCCGCTCCGTGCTCGAGAGCCTGTCCGCATGGACGGGAGCTCCGCGGGCCGCCTATGACCTCCTCCGGGAACACTGGGAGGCACACATCTTCCCCCGGCAGCAGGGCGAGCGCTCGTTTCAGGCCTTTTGGAATCGCGCCCTGCAGGACGGCTTCGCGCTCCTGGACGGGGTGCCGGCCCCGGTTGGCCGCTTCCGGCCCGCCAGCGTCAAGGCGGTGTCCTCCCAGCAGCCGGTGGCCGTGGGTTTCGACCGTCCGGCGCTGGTCCTCTACCCCAAGGTGGGCATCCTGGGGGGTCGTCCCGCGCACAACGCGTGGCTTCAGGAGCTGCCTGACCCAATCAGCAAGGTGACCTGGGACAACTACGCCTGCCTCTCGCCCGCCGCCGCCGAGCGCTTCGGGGTCGGCGAAGGCGATGTCATCCGGCTCGAGGTGGAGACGGGTGGGCCGGTCCCCGTCGAGCTCCCGGTCCACCTGCAGCCCGGACAGCACGATGGGATCGTCGCGGTGGCCCTGGGCTACGGACGGCAGGTCACCGCGAGTCTGGCGGGCATTGGACCCCGCTGGCTCCTGTCCCGGCAGTCGGTGGGCGGGGACGGCGTGGTCGGGAAGAACCTGGCCCCCTGGCTCCGGCTCGAGGGGGGGACCCTCCGGTACACGCGGGTGGCGGTACGGGTGACGAGGACCGGGAAGAGGCACCCGCTCGCCTGCACCCAGGACCACCATCGCATCACGGCACCCCGGGAGCTGCCCGCCGTGGGCGGCGTGCCCCGCCCGATCGTCCGCGAGATCCCCCTGGCGACCCTGGCGGCACCGCACCCCGGGGGTGTCGAGGAACACGCAGAGACCCCGCGCCCGGATCTGTGGCCGCGGGACCATCCCTACCGCGGGCACCGCTGGGCCATGGTGATCGACCTGAGCGCGTGCACGGGATGCGGCGCCTGCGTCATCGGGTGCCAGGCCGAGAACAACATCCCGGTGGTGGGCAAGGACGAGGTGCTTCGCCATCGCGAGATGCACTGGATCCGGATCGACCGGTACTACACCGGCGAGGACGAGGTGGACGTGGTCCACCAGCCCATGCTCTGCCAGCAGTGCGACACCGCCCCCTGCGAGACGGTCTGCCCGGTGCTTGCCACGGTGCACAGCGCGGAAGGCCTGAACCAGCAGATCTACAACCGCTGCGTGGGCACCCGCTACTGCGCCAACAACTGCCCGTACAAGACGCGGCGCTTCAACTGGTTCAACTACCCGCGCGAGGACCGGCGGGCGCACCTGCAACTCAACCCGGACGTGACCGTGCGCTCGCGCGGGATCATGGAGAAGTGCACCTTCTGCGTCCAGCGCATCCAGGAGGGCAAGATCGCCGCCAAGGCGGAGGGTGCGCCGCTCCGGGACGGCGCGATCCAGCCGGCCTGCCAGCAATCCTGCCCGGCGCGCGCGATCGTTTTCGGGGATCTCAACGACCCGAGCAGCCAGGTCGCGCGCGGGATGCACAACCCGCGGCGGTACCGCGTGCTCGAAGAGCTCAACTTCCAGCCGGCCGTCGGGTATCTGCCCGTGGTGCGCAACCGGGCCGCAACCGAGGGAGAGGGATCGGATGACTGAGGCGTGCGCCGGGCACCCGCCCCTGATCGCGGGAGACAAGTCGCTGCATCAGGTCACCGAGGACGTCTGCGGCGCCCTGGATGGGCGGCCCTCCGGCCTCTGGTGGGCGGGGTTCCTCGCCGCGGTGGCGGCGCTGCTCGTGGGCGCCGCGGCCGTGGCCTACCTGATCGCCACGGGCATCGGCGTGTGGGGGCTGAACCGGACGGTGGGGTGGGCGGTGGGGATCACCTGCTTCGTCTTCTGGATCGGCATCGGCCATGCCGGCACGCTCATCTCGGCCATCCTGTTTCTGCTCCGCCAGCGCTGGCGGACCTCGGTCAACCGTTCGGCCGAGGCGATGACCATCTTCGCCGTGATCTGCGCCGGGATCTTCCCGGTCATTCACCTCGGCCGGCCCTGGCTGGCCTACTGGCTCTTCCCGTATCCCAACACCCGCGGGCCGCTGTGGATCAACTTCCGCTCGCCGCTGGTGTGGGATGCCTTTGCCATCGGGACCTACTTCACGATCTCGCTGGTCTTCTGGTTCCTGGGCCTCCTCCCCGACCTCGCCAGCGTCCGGGACCGCGCGCGCCCGGGCTGGCAGCAGCGCCTGGCTGCCATCCTCAGCCTCGGCTGGAACGGGTCCGCGCGCACGTGGCAGCGGTACGAGGTCGTGTACCTGCTCCTGGCCGGCCTGGCCACTCCCCTGGTCCTCTCGGTCCACACCATCGTGAGCTGGGATTTTGCCACCTCCGTGATCCCCGGCTGGCACACGACCATTTTCCCGCCCTACTTCGTGGCCGGCGCCATCTTCTCGGGCCTCGGCATGGTGCTCACGCTCATGATCGTCGCCCGGCGCACCATGCGGCTCGAGGACTACATCACGCTCCGCCACATCGAGGTGATGGGGAAGCTGGTGATTGCCACCAGCGGCATGGTGGCCCTGGCCTACGGGGCGGAGTTCTTCACCGGCCTCTACTCCGGCAGCCGGTACGAGCAGTTCGCCTTCATCAACCGCGCGCTCGGTCCCTTGGGCTGGTCCTACTGGATCATGGTGAGCTGCAACGTGCTGATCCCCCAGCTCCTCTGGTTCCGGCGGATCCGGACGTGCATCCCGGCCGTGTTCGGGATCTCGATCCTGATCAATGTCGGGATGTGGTTCGAGCGGTTCGTCATCATCGTCACCTCGCTCCACCGCGACTT
Organism: Methylomirabilales bacterium (SeqCode); assembly: GCA_041946635.1. GTDB lineage: Bacteria > Methylomirabilota > Methylomirabilia > Methylomirabilales > 2-02-FULL-66-22 > 2-02-FULL-66-22. The sequence goes on along the minus strand of JBHGAX010000247.1, from coordinate 2,280 downwards.
CTTGCCCTCGAGCTGGTCGAGCTACGCGCCCACCTCGTTCGAGATCGCCATGCTGCTGGGAAGCTTCGGCCTGTTCTTCACCTTGTTCCTGCTCTTCTGTCGGGTCCTTCCCGTGATCGCGATCGCCGAAGTGAAGGGCGTGCTGGAGACGAGCCATTCCGCGCGGGCGGCCGTCCCGCGTCACCTGCCGCTGCCCGTCTGGGGACGCAGCATTGCCAGCACCCAGGAGGTGCGGCCATGAGTCGGCGCGTCCTGCTTGCCACCTTCGAGAGAGCGGAGGACATCCGGGCCGCCGCCTCTGCCGCCCGGAGGGGCGGCCTCGGCATCCTGGACGCGTACACGCCGTATGCGGTGCACGGTCTGGACGCGGCCATGGGGCTCGGGCGGTCACGGCTCCCGGTCGTGTGTTTCGCAGCGGCAGCGGTCGGCGCGGTCCTCAAGCTCTGGTTCGAGTTCTGGACCACCATGGTGGACTGGCCGGTCAACGTCGGGGGGAAGCCCTGGAACTCTCTCCCGGCCTTCGTGCCGGTCACCTTCGAGGTGATGGTGCTCTCGGCGGGGCTGACCACCGTGGGCGCCTTCCTCGTCCTCTCACGCCTGTGGCCCGGCAAGCGGGCCGTCATGCCGTCCAGGCGCGTGACCGACGACCGCTTTGTCCTCGCGGTCGAGGAGACGGATGCGACCTTCGACGTCGCGCGGGTCTCGCGGCTGTTTTCGCGGCATCACGCCGTCTCGATCGAGGAACGAGTGGAAGAAGAGGTACGGCCGTGAGACCGCAACGCCTGTACAACCTCGGCCTGGCGGTGTTGCTGGTCCTGTCCCTTGGTCTCCACTGGGCGCTCCGCCGCGACCCCGCGCGGGCCAACCCCGACCTTTTCCCGGACATGGTACGCACCCTCCGGTACAACGCGTTTTCACCGAACCCCCACTTCGCGGATGGGGCCACGCTCCAGGCCCCGGACCCGCGCGCGATCCCGCGCGACCTTCCCCCACTCCCCTACCAGCCCAACCCAGAGGATGCGCTGCGGGCGGGACAGACGCTGCAGAACCCTCTGTCCACCCGGGATCTCGCCGCGCTCGAGCGGGGGAGAGCGGTCTTCGGGAACTTCTGTCAGCCGTGTCACGGTCCCGCGGGGCGGGGCGACGGTCCCGTGGTGTCTCGCGGCTTCCCGGCGCCGCCGCCCCTCACGAGGCCGCAGACCGTGGCGCTCCCGGACGGCCGACTCTTCCACATCGTCACCTACGGGCAGGGGAACATGGCGCCCCACGGCTCGCAGCTCTCGCGGGAGGATCGCTGGAAGGCGATCCTCTTCATCCGATCGCTCCAGCGGCAGGCCGGCGCGGGGGCGCAGGGAGGACCGCGGTGAAAGACGAGCAACGTGTCCGCCTGCCCTCCCGCAGCCTCACGCTCTTCCGCGTTCTGGTTGGGCTGGGCGGCCTCGCCGTCCTCTCCGGTCTCGTGGTGGCGCCGGCCCGGACCTGGCCGACCGTGCTGCTCGCGGCCCTGTGGCTCTTGGGTGTTGGCCTGGGAGGACTGCTTTTCGTGGCAATCCAGTACGTCTCGGGCGCGGCCTGGAGCGTCGCTTTCCGTCGCGTACCGGAGGCGATGACCGCGGCGCTCCCCGCGGGCGCGTTGCTCCTCGTGGCGGTCCTGCTCGGCCATCCCACTCTGTATCCGTGGGTGGGAAAGTCCTGGACGGACCCGGAGGGGACGCTTTGGTTCCGGCACTGGTGGCTCTCGCAGCCGTTCTTCCTGGCCCGTTCGGTCATCTATCTGGCCGCCTGGCTCGGGTTTGCGTTCGCCATCCTCCGCAGTTCTCGACGACAGGACCAGGATGGCGACGTCGCGTTGACCGGCAAGAACGCGCGCCTTTCGGCGGGATGCCTGGTGGTGTGCGGGATCACCCTGTGGCTGGCGAGCTTTGACTGGATCCTGTCCCTGGAGCCGGAGTGGTACAGCACGATCTTCGGGGTCTATCACTTCGCGGGCGTGATGACCGGCGGCCTCGCCGTTCTCATCATCCTCGCCGTCCGCCTGAACCGGTGGGGCATCCTGCCTGCCGTGCCCACCGAGCAACACCTGCTGGACCTGGGACGGCTGCTCTTCGCCTTCTGCACGTTCTGGATGTACATCTGGTTCAGCCAGTACATGCTCATCTGGTACGCGAACATCCCCGAAGAGACGGCGTACTTCGTCCGACGGCTTGACCCGGGCTGGGACGCGCTCTTCCTCGCCAATATGCTCCTCAACTGGGCCATTCCCTTCCTGGCCCTGCTTCC
>JBHGAX010000246.1:0-6278 GCA_041946635.1 Methylomirabilales bacterium (SeqCode) | reverse complement strand
TTGGACGACGGACCGCGAGAACCGGCTGCCGCGTGCCGTGCCGCGATGGTCCGTGGTCCATGGTCCGTGGCCGACCGGTCGGTGGCGTCTTGGCGTCTTGGCGCTTCATCCCCGGTGCTCGTCGGGCAGGACGTGCAGCTTGCGCGGATCCAGGCGCAGGAACACCTCGCCCTCCAGGACGCCCCGCTCGCGGGGATCGGGAATATCGGCGATCAGCCGCTGCGTCTCCCCGCCTATCCGGACGTCGATCCAGTACCGCACCCACTGTCCCACGAAGGTGGACGTGGCGACGCGCCCCACCAGCGCGTTCACCGTCCCCGGGGCCGGCCGCTCGCGCAGCATCTGGATGGCCTCGGGCCGGATGAGCAGCAGGATCTCGTCGCCCGCCGCCGGGGCCGCCTCGACCCGGAGCGTCTGGCCTCCGCAGTCCACCAGGCAGTGGGCGGATCCCCGCTCGCGCACCTTGCCCCGCAGGAAGTTCGCGGTCCCGACGAAATCCGCCACGAAGGCGCTGGCCGGGGTGTAGTAGATCTCCCACGGGGTCCCGTACTGCGCCACCCGGCCCTGGTGCATCACGGCGATCCGGTCGGAGATGGCCAGCGCCTCTTCCTGGTCGTGCGTCACGTACACGGTGGTGATGCCCAGCCGCCGCTGGAGCTGCCGCAGCTCGGCCCGGATCGTGACCCGGAGCTTGGCGTCCAGGTTCGACAGCGGCTCATCCAGGAGCAGGGCCTCGGGCTCCATGACCAGCACCCGGGCCAGCGCCACCCGCTGCTGCTGCCCGCCGCTGATCTGCCCCGGCATTCGCTCGCCCAGCCCCTCCAGGCCCAGGTCGCGCAGCACGGTCTCCACCTTCCGCCGGAGGGTCTCGCCCCGCACGCCGGCCAGGCCGAGGCCGTAGGCCACGTTCTCGAAGACCGTCATGTGCGGGAACAGCGCGTAGTCCTGGAAGACCATCGCCGCGTGCCGCTTGTGGGACGGCACGTCGTTCACCCGCCGCCCGCCGATGAACAGGTCGCCGGCGTCCGCGTCGTAGAACCCGGCCAGCGTCCGCAGGATCGTCGTCTTGCCGCAGCCGCTCGGTCCCAGCAGGGTCGTGAAGCTGCCGCGCGGCACGTCGAGCGTCACGTCGCGGACGGCGACCACCGGGCCGAAGCGCTTGGTCAGGTTGCGGATCGCGATGTGGGCGGCGGCGTCGGTCATATCTTGAACAGCTCCACGTTCCGCCCGAAGAGCAGGCGGGAGAGGACCAGGACGGCGGCCGTGGTGAGCAGCAGGGCCGTGGTGAGCGCGGCCGCGGCACCCCGGTAGCCGTCGTTGGCAAGGTTCAGGATGGTGAAGGTGGCGACCACGTTGCGCGAGGTGACCAGGAACACGATCACCGACAGCGTGGTCACCGCGCGGATGAACGAGACCACGAAGGCCGAGATCAGCGAGGACTTGAGCAGCGGCAGCTCGATGTCCCAGAACGTCCGCAGGGAGCCGGCGCCCATGTTGGACGCCGCCTCCCCCAGCGACGGCGCGATCTGCTTCAGCCGTCCGATGCCCGTCTGGTAGCCCATGGGGATGTTCCAGAAGATCATGCTCAGGACGACGATGCTCGCCGTGCCGTACAAATCCAGCGGCGGCGCGTTGAACGCCATGGAGTAGCCGATCCCGAAGACCACCCCCGGGACAGCGGCCGGCAGGATGGCGACGAAGTCCAGGAGCCCGCGGCCCGGGAAGACCTTCCGCGAGACCAGGTACGAGGCCAGGATCGAGAGGAGCGAGCTGAGCGTGGCCGCCACGCCGGCGAAGACCAGGCTGTGCACGAGCGCCTGCGCGTTGGCCAGGACGTCGCGCCAGTGCCGCAGGGTCGGGGTGTAGTCGAAGCCCCAGCCCTGGCTGAACGCCCCCGCCAGCAGCCCCACGAAGACGCACAGGATGAGCAGGGAGACCAGGCCGCAGACCGCGAAGAGCGGCCAGCGCACGTACCAGGGCGTGGGCGGGACGGCCAGCGTCGCGACCTTCCCGGTGATGGTCGTGTACTGCCGTCGCCCGACCCAGTAGCGCTGCAGGAGGAACAGCCCGAGCGCGGGGACGAGCAGCACCGACGAGAGCACCGCCGCGCCCGCCACGTCGCCCCAGCCGGAGATGCGCGCCCAGGCCTCCGTCGGCAGCACCGTGTAGTGGCCGGCGATCATCACCGGGTTGCCGAAGTCGGCCAGGACGTAGATGCCCACGAGCAAGGCCGCCCCCGCCACGCCGGGCCGCGCCAGCGGCAGCACGACCGTCCGGAAGACCTGCCACCCGCGGGCCCCCATGTTCCGGGCGGCGTACTCCAGCGAGGGCGCGATGGACTGCAGCACACCCTCCATCACGAGTGCCGCGATGGGAAAGAAGGCGATGGTCTGCGACAGCCACAGGCCGTGCCACCCGATGATGTTGAACCGGGTGCCGAGAAGGCTGTACGTGATCAGGCCGTTCCGCCCGAACATCAGGATGTAGCTGAAGGCGATCATGAAGGGCGGCGAGAAGAGCGGCAGCAGCGCGATCGTCCGGAACAGCCGCCGCCCGGGGACGGTGGTCCGGGTGACGGTGTAGGCGAACAGGAAGCCGAGCAGCGTGGCCGTGGTGGTGGAGAGCACCAGGATGACGCCGGTGTGCAGCGTGGCGGCGACGTAGCGCTCGTTCCCGGGCAGCGCCAGGAAGTCGCGCACGGAGGGATACAGCACCACGCGCAGGACGGGATAGATGACGAAGAGCCCCAGCGACAGGAAGACGGCGGCAAGGGCCAGCAGCAAGAGCGGCTCGCGACCAAGCCTCTTCACGACACCCCCGACGGGCCGAGAGCCCGGAAGCTGCTCCGGGCTCTCGGCCTCCCCTGCCCCGACGGGCTCACTTGCCGGTGATCTGGGCCCAGCGCTTCTTCCAGGCGTCCAGGTTCGCGGCCACCTTGGCCTGGTCGTAGTCCACGAAGTGGAGGCTCTCGAAGGCGGGCACGCCCTCGGGCAGGCGCACGCCGCCGCGCACGGGATAGCGGAGCCCGTTCCGCGCGTTGATCTCCATCGGCCGCGGCGTGAGGATGAAGTCCACGAACTTCCGGGCCGCGGCCTGGTTCTTCGCGCCCTTCAGGATGGAGACGGCGCCGATCTCGTAGCCGTTGTCCCGGGGGAAGACCACGGCCACCGGCAGGTTCTCGGCCTTCTTCTGGCGGATCAGGTCATGGCCCCACGCGATGCCGGCGATGGCCTGGCCCTGCGCCACCAGGGGGATCGAGCCGTTCGCCCCCGGCGTGTACTGGGAGACGTTCTTGTGCAGCTCGGCGATGTACTGGAACCCCTTCTCCTCGCTGCCCAGGCGGAAGATCTGGGTGGCCATGAAGATCACCGCCCCGCCGGTGGTCGCCGGGTTGGCGGCGATCACCTCGCCCTTGTAGGCCGGGTTGAGGAGGTCGTCCCAGGTGGCGGGCAGCTTCAGGCCCTTGGGCTGAAGCTCGGCCTGGAAGCGCTTCTCGTTGACGAGCACCGCCAGCGCCCCCAGGTACCAGCCGCTCCAGAAGCCGCCCGGGTCCATGAACTTCTTGGCGATCCCCGCCTTGGCCACCTCGGGCGAGACGTACTGCGCCAGGAAGCCGCCCTTGGCCAGTCCGTCATGGATCGAGGAGTTGCCGCCGATGAAGATGTCGGCCCGGGGGTTGGCTGCCTCCGTCTGCACGCGCGAGGCGATGGTCCCCGCCTGCTCGATCTGCAGGGCGATCTCCGCCGTCAGCCCGGTGGCCTCCTTGAACGCCTGCGCGATCTCCTCGATGGTCTTCTTGTCGAGCGCCGCGTAGACGACGACGTCCGCCGCGGCGGCGACCCCCGCGCTCACGATCGCCAGGGCCAGCGCGGTTCCCAGTGCGAGCGTCCGCTTCATGGTCTTCCGGCGGCACCGGGGTGCCTGCCGTCCTCCTTTCCGTGAAGGGTTGGTCGAAGGTCCCGTCAGCGTCGGGTCGGCTCCCACCCCCTTTCCGTGGCCTTCGCCGCTCTGCGGCGATGCTGTGTATGCTTCTCCAAGCCCGCCGGAGAAGTCAAGCGGAAACGGCCTGCCCGGCGCGCACAGTGGAATCGTCTTGACGCACGCGGAGCCATTCCCCTAGAGTCCGCCTGCGGTCGACGCGGAGGAGACGCCATGGCCTTCACGGATGAGCTGCTCAAGGCGGCACGCGGGCTGTGGGATGCCCAGCTCGCCCATCCCTTTGTCGCCGGCATCGGCGACGGGTCGCTGGAGGTCGCGCGGTTCAAGCGCTGGGTGCGCCAGGACTATCTGTACCTGAAGGAGTACGCCAGGCTCTTCGCCTGGGCCGTGGCGAAGGCGGACCGGCTGGAATCCATGGGCTGGTACGCGAACGTCCTGCACCTGACGCTCAACACGGAGATGGGCCTGCACCGAGCCTACGCCGAGCGGTTCGGCATCACCGCCCAGGAGCTGGAAGCCGAGCCGATGTGGCCGACCAACCGCGCCTACACGGATTTCCTGATCCGCACGGCCGCGGACGGCGACCTGGCCGATCTCGTGGCCGCGCTGCTCCCGTGCGCCTGGGGCTACGTGTACGTGGCGCAGCATTTGGCCAAGGGCCGGACACCCGAGGACCCCCGCTACGCCGACTGGATTGCCCAGTACATCTCCGACGAATTCGTGCGGGCAGCCGACTGGCTGAAGGGCGAGATGAACCGGCTGGCGGCGGGCACCGGCGCCGCCAAGCGGAAGCGCCTCACGGAGATCTTCCTGCTGTCGAGCCGCTACGAGTGGCTGTTCTGGGAGATGTGCTGGAAGGGCGAGGAGTGGCCCGTCTGAATGCGGGATGCGGAATGCGGGATGCGGGATAGCGCCGCGGTCGGCGTCTTGATGCTGGACACGCGGTTTCCGCGGCTCCCGGGCGATATCGGGAATCCCGCGACGTTCCCGTTTCCCGTACACTACAGGCGGATAGCGGGCGCGACGGCCGACAGGGTCGTGCGCCGGAAGCCGGGGGACCTCCTCCCCGCCTTCATCAGCGGCGCGCGGGAGCTCGAGGCGCAGGGCGTCGTGGCCATCACCACGACATGCGGCTTCCTGGCCCGCTTCCAGCGCGAGCTCGCCGCTGCCGTCCGGGTGCCGGTCTGCACCTCCAGCCTGATGCTCGTCCCGCTGGTGCACCGCATGCTGCCCGCGCAGGCGGCCGTGGGCATCCTCACGATCGACGCCTCGGCCCTGGGCGGCGAGGAGCTGGCCGGCGCCGGCATCGCACCCGACATGCCCGTGGTCGTCGCCGGACTGGAAGGCGAGGCGGAGTTCGCCCGGGCCATCCTGGAGGATCGCCCGACGCTGGACGGCGACGCGGCCCGCCAGGAACACGTCCGGGTGGCGCAGCGCCTGGCCGCCGCGCACCCCGAGGTGCGCGCCATCGTCCTCGAATGCACGAATATGCCGCCCTACCGCGATGCCATCCGCGTCGGCACCGGCCTCCCGGTCTTCGACATCGTTCACCTCGTCACGCTGCTCCGGCAGGCGAGTCTCCCCGCCGCGCACCGTATCCGACATCGAGCGGGCGGGCCGGCGGGCGATCGGCGCTAGCGGGGCTGCTGTCCGGGCGGCACGCGCCGCGGGCCGGGCTCGCGCCCGGCACCGCCGAAGGCGCGGCGCTCGACCACCAGCACCACGGTTCCGGGCTCGGCTCCCGGCTCGAAGCGCAGGCGCACCACGATGCGGTGGCGCTCGCCCAGGCGGCGCAGCGCCTCCGCGACCTGCGGCTTTCGCAGCGCGCCCGCCTGGAGCACGGGCCGGAAGGCTTCCAGGACGGCCTGGTGATCGTCGGGCGAGAAGCCGACGGGCCGGAGCGAGTGGATCCGGCCCTCGATCAGCTCGATCTCCACCACGCCGTCCCTGGGGGGATGCGGGACGGCCCGCGCCAGCACGTAGCCCTGCTCCGTGTAGTGCTGCCGGATCCGCTCCAGGAGCGTGCGGACCGAGTCGCGGGTGAGCGGCATGGCCTCCCGCGCCAGCGCGTCCAGCTCCTCGGTCGGCACGACCTGGTTCCCGACGAAGCGCAGGCGCTGCGGCGTGGGCTCGGGCGCTGTCTCGGCGGGCGGCGCCGGGGGCGGCTCGGGCGCGGGCGCCGCCGGGGGCGGGGGCGCCGGCTGACGCCGCGCAGCCTCCAGGGCGGCCTGCTCGCGCGCCAGACGCTCGCGTTCGACTGCGAGCCGCTGGCGCTCCGCCGCAAGCCGCTCGGCCTCCACGCGCACGGCGTCCGGGACGGCAGGCGCCGGGGGCGCGGG
>JBHGAX010000245.1:0-6287 GCA_041946635.1 Methylomirabilales bacterium (SeqCode) | reverse complement strand
GTGACGCGTTTGCCGTTGTTACAGTCTGGTCATCCCCGGAATCGTCTTCGGCGGCTCCTCGCTGGTGCGGCCCCAGGTGGAGTCCGCGGTCGACTCGATGCCCCGGACGCGCAGGGCGAAGTCGTCGGGGTTGCTGCACCAGTGCAGGGCCTCCTCGTAGGTGATGAGGCCCCGGGTGTAGAGCGTCATGAGCGACTGGTCGAAGGTCTGCATGCCGTACTGGCTCACGCCCGCGGCGATCACGTCGTGCAGCTTCCGCGTCTTGTCCGGGTCCACGATGTGCTCGCGCACCGTGGCCGTGCAGATGCAGACCTCCACGGCGGGCACGCGCCCCTTCTCGTCCGCCCGCGCGATGAGCCGCTGGGAGACGATGCCCTTCAGCACGGCGGCCAGCTGCAGGCGCACCTGCTTCTGCTGGTACGGCGGGAAGACCGAGATGACGCGGTTCACGGTCTCGGTGGCATCCACCGTGTGCAGCGTGCTCATGACCAGGTGGCCCGTCTCGGCCGCCAGGATGGCGGTGGAGATGGTCTCGAAGTCCCGCATCTCCCCCACCAGGATGACGTCCGGGTCCTGGCGCAGCGCGCTGCGGAGCGCCTCGCCGAAGGAGGGCGTGTCCACGCCCACCTCGCGCTGGTTGACCAGGCACTTCTTGTCGCGGTGCAGGAACTCGATCGGGTCCTCGATGGTGATGATGTGGCCCGACCGCGTGCTGTTGATGTGGTCCACCATGGCCGAGAGCGTGGAGGACTTCCCGGAGCCGGTCGTGCCGGTCACCAGGATGAGCCCGCGCGGCTCGTTGGCCAGGCTCTCCAGCACGGGCGGCAGGCTCAGCTCGGCGAAGGTCTGGATCTTCAGGGGGATGAGGCGCAGCACCATGCCCACCATGCCGCGCTGCTGGAAGACGCTCACCCGGAAGCGGCCCAGCCCCGGCACGCTGTGGGCCAGGTCCACCTCGTTGTGCTCCTTGAAGCGGTCGCGCTGGCGCGGGGACATGAGGCCCAGCGCCATGGTCACCACCAGGTCCTGGCCCAGGCGCGGCATCTCCGCGAGCGGGATCAGGCGGTTGTCGATGCGGAGGACGGGCGGCGTGCCGACCTTGATGTGGAGGTCGGAGGCCTTCCGGTCCACCGCGATCTTCAGGAGCTCGTTCAATTCCATCTACGCCTCCGCCTCGGCCGGCGCCGCGGCGATCCCCAGCGCCGCGCGCACCTTCCCCTCGATCTCGTCGGCCATGGCCGGGTTGTCCGCCAGGAAGCGCTTGGCGTTCTCGCGTCCCTGCCCGATCCGCTCGCCCCCGAAGGCGTACCAGGCGCCGCTCTTCTCCACGATGCGCTGCGCCACCCCGAGGTCGATCAGGCTGCCCAGGCGCGAGATCCCCTCGCCGTAGATGATGTCGAACTCCGCCTCGCGGAAGGGCGGCGCGACCTTGTTCTTCACCACCTTGACCTTCACGCGGCTGCCCACGACCTCCTCGCCGTCCTTGATGGAGGAGATGCGGCGGATGTCGAGGCGCACCGAGGAGTAGAACTTGAGGGCCCGGCCGCCGGTGGTCGTCTCCGGGTTGCCGAACATGATGCCGATCTTCTCGCGCATCTGGTTGATGAAGACGACGCAGGTCTTGGACTTGCTGATGGCGGCCGTGAGCTTCCGCAGGGCCTGCGACATGAGCCGGGCCTGCAGGCCGGGCAGGCTGTCGCCCATCTCGCCGTCGATCTCCGCCCGCGGCACCAGGGCGGCCACGGAGTCGATGACGATCACGTCGATCGCCCCGCTCCGCACCAGCACCTCGGTGATCTCGAGCGCCTGCTCCCCGGTGTCCGGCTGGGAGATGAGGAGGTCGTCGATGTTGACGCCCAGCATCTTGGCGTAGCTGGCGTCGAGGGCGTGCTCCGCGTCCACGAAGGCGGCCGAGCCGCCGCGCCGCTGCGCCTCGGCGATGACGTGCAGGGCCAGGGTGGTCTTGCCGCTGGACTCCGGCCCGAAGATCTCCACCACGCGGCCGCGGGGGATGCCCCCCACGCCCAGGGCGGCGTCCAGCTCGAGGGCGCCCGTGGGGATGACCGCCACCGGCACGAGGGCGGCGCTCCCCATCTTCATGATGGCGCCCTTGCCGTACAGCTTCTCGATCTGGGAGACCGCCAGATCCAGCGCCTTGTCCCGCTCCTTCCGCTCCTCTTTCACGGGTGCCTTTCGCGCGATCTCCGCCATGCGATCCCCCCGGCCCCGCCAGGGCCTTGTTCATGCAGGCATTATGACGGGTCAGGGTATGTGATTTCTTCTTCTAAGTCAACCAGATAGGCGGCTTTCGGGGCACGCGGAGCAGCCCAGCCGGGCCCTCGCGCGCCAACGAACGGCGCACGCGCAGCAAGGGCTCTCCGGAAGCTCGCCGCGAGGCTGGGGACGTTCTTCGACAGCTCGTCGAGCCAGAACTCTCTCTCGCCAAGCACGCCAAGGACGCAAAGGAGCGAGAAGCCAGGACCGTGCCCTTTAGCGATCTTGGCTCCTTTGCGAGAGAACGTTCTTCGCGTGTCTGTATTTCAGCGAACGACGCCCCCGTCGCAAGGGCTTGGCGCGAGCCCGTGGCTCAGGCGGCCTGGCGGGCGGGCCGGCGCGCGGCCGGGTGGGCGCCGGCGCGGCGGGCGTAGACCTGGGTCAGCTCGGCGCCGAAGAAGAGGATCAGCGACGAGTAGTAGACCCATAGCAGGAGCAGGATGAAGGACGCGGCGGCGCCGTAGCTCGACGCCACGCCGCTCCGGCCCAGGTACACGCCGATGGCGAACTTGCCCACGGTGAAGAGCAGCGCCGTGATGATCGCGCCCGGCCACACGTCGCGCCACCGGTTCTCGACGTCGGGAAGCACCTTGAACATGACCGCAAACAGGAGGGCGATGACCCCCAGGGACACCGCGAAGTGGACAGCCGGCAGCATCCAGCCCGACAGCGGCTCGGGCAGCATCGGCGTGAAGTACTCCGCCATGGCAGAGAGGGCCGCGCTCAGGACCAGCGACACCAGGAGCAGGAAGCCGATGCCGATCACCATGGCGAACGAGAGCAGGCGCCCCTTGATGAAGGCCCAGATGCCCGCAGATGCCCTGGCCGGGGCATCCCAGATCACGTTCATGGAATCCTGCAGTTCCACGAAGACGCCCGAGGCGCCGAGCAGCAGGGTCACCAGGCTGATGAGCGAGGCAAAGATGCCTGACGTGCGGCTCTGCGAGCCGCCCACCATGGACTCCACCGTGGCCCCAACCTCCTGGCCCATCAGGCCACGCACCTGGCTCATGACTTCGCTCTGGGCGGCTTCCTGGCCGAACACCAGGCCAATCACGGTCATGGTCAGGACCAGGAGCGGCGCGATCGAGAAGACCGTGTAGTACGACAGCGAGGCGCCGAGGCGGAACGCGTTGTCCGCGCTCCACTCGTTGTAGGCCTCCTTCACCAGCCGCCAGAGACCGCGCATCCCCGTGCCTGCCTTCTGTTCCGCCGTCCAACAGGATTCCGCGTCCTGCGGGCCCGGTGCAGCAGGTATGCCAGGGCCACGCGTCGCAGAATCACGCGGCAGGAGGCACGGAAGCGCCGAGGGCGTGTAAGTGTTACAGGAATGCAGGCAATTCTGCGCGGCTATTGCAGCCGGGCATCGCGCCGAGCCGCGAGGATCTCGGCCCGGAAGGCGGCCGCGGCCGCGGAGATATCCGGCGCGGCCACCACGGCCGAGATGACCGCGGGCGCGGTGGCCCCGGCCCGGATCACGTCCGCCACGTTCGCCAGCGTGATGCCGCCGATGGCCAGGATGGGAAGCGGCCCGACCAGCGCCCGGATCTGTGCCAGGGCGGCCACGCCGCGCGGGGTGTACCCGGTCTCTTTCGTCCCGGTGGCGAACATCGGGCCGAAGCCGATGTAGTCCGCGCCGGCGGCCACGGCAGCACGGGCCTGCGCGGCGTCATGCGTCGAGACGCCCAGGATGCGACCCGGACCGAGCAGTCGCCGGGCCGCCTCCGCCGGGAGGTCGTCCTGGCCCACGTGCGCCCCGTCCGCATCGGCGGCGAGGGCCAGGTCCACCCGGTCGTTCACGATGAACGTCGCGCCCCGCGCCCGGCAGAGCGCCTGGATCGCGCGTGCCTGCGGGAGCAGGTCGCGAAGGCTGCCGCCCTTGTCGCGAAGCTGGATGATGTCGGCGCCCCCGGCCAGGGCGGCCTCCGCCACCGCGACGTGGTCCTTGCCGCGGGCCAAACTCGGGTCCGTGATGACGCACAGGCAGGCGTGAGCGAGCGTCATGGGCGAGCTCTCAGCGATCAGCGGTCAGCGGGGCCTCGCGATCGCCGAGGCGCGGAGGCGAAAAGGCGCGCAGAGGCGAAAGGACCTGCCCTCACTCCTGCGTTGTTCTGTCGCCCCTGCGCCTCCGCGCCTCTGCCCCTCTGCGGTTCTCTGCGCCCCCGCGCCTCGGCGCCTCTGCGCCCCTGCGGTTTCTTCACCGCTCCTGGATCAGCCGCTCCAGGAACCGCGTGGACGTCCGGCCGGCCAGGAAGCTGGGGTGCTGGAGCAGCGCCTGGTGCACGGGAATCGTGGTCTTCACGCCCTCGACCAGCGTCTCGTCCAGCGCGCGGCGCATGCGGGCCACGGCCTCCTGGCGATCGCGGCCGTGCACGATCACCTTGGCCAGCAGGGAGTCGTAGAAGGACGGAATGGTGTAGCCCGCGTAGGCGTGCGTGTCCACCCGCACGCCCGGCCCGCCCGGCGCCCGGAAGTGCGTGAGCGTACCGGGCGAGGGCAGGAAGCGCTCCGGGTCCTCGGCGTTGATCCGGCACTCGATGGCATGGCCGCTCAGCCCCACGTCGTCCTGCCGGATCCACAGCGGCTCGCCGGCCGCGATCCGGATCTGGGCCTTCACCAGGTCCAGGCCGGTGACCGTCTCGGTCACGGGATGCTCCACCTGGATCCGGGTGTTCATCTCCATGAAGTAGAAGCGGCCCTGCTCGTCCAGCAGGAACTCCACCGTCCCGGCGTTCCGATAGCCGGCGGCCGCCGCCACCTTGATGGCCGCCTCGCCCATGGCCCGGCGCAGCTCCTGGCCGAGCGCCGGCGAGGGGGACTCCTCCACCAGCTTCTGGTGCCTGCGCTGGATGGAGCAGTCGCGCTCGCCGAGGTGGATCGTCCGGCCCTCGGCATCCGCCAGCACCTGGATCTCCACGTGGCGGGGATCGGGCAGGAAGCGCTCCAGGTACACGGAGGGGTCGCCGAAGGCGGCCTCCGCTTCGGCCGCCGCCGTGGCCAGCGCGGCCTCCAGCGCCTCGGCCGAGGTGACCACCCGCATGCCCCGGCCGCCCCCGCCGGCCTTGGCCTTGAGGATCACGGGGAAGCCGATCCGCTCCGCCACAGCCCGGGCCTCGGCCGCGTCCGCCACGGGCTCGCGGCTGCCGGGGAGGACCGGCACGCCCTGCGCCTCGGCCATGCGCCGCGCCGCGGCCTTGTCGCCCATCAGCTCGATGCTCTTCGCGGAGGGGCCGATGAACCGCAGGCCGCACTGCTCGCAGAGCGCGGCGAAGGAGGCGTTCTCGGCCAGGAAGCCGTAGCCGGGATGGATGGCTTCCGCGCCGGTCAGCTCGGCGGCGCTCAGGATGCTGGGGACCTTCAGGTAGCTGAGGACGGCCGGACCCGGCCCGATGCAGACCGCTTCGTCGGCGAGCTGCACGGCCAGCGAGTCGGTGTCCGCCTGCGAGTGGACCGCCACCGTCCGCAGGCCGAGCTCGCGGCAGGCCTGGATGATCCGCACGGCGATCTCGCCGCGATTGGCGATCAGGACCTTGGAGAACATGAAAGACCCGCACACCGCCAAGACGCCAAGAGCGCCGGGCACCAGGAGCGGATTAACCGCCAAGACGCCAAGAGCGCCAAGAGTTGATTCCGGCGTCCTGCAGAACCTTCAATTCTTGGCGGCCTTGGCGCCTTGGCGGTTAAACCCGGTGATCTCTTCGCGCCTTGGCGGTTCACGGTCTTGCTCAGGCGGGGGAGAGGAGGAAGAGGCTCTGGCCGAACTCGACCGGCTGGCCGTTCTCCACGAGGATCTTGGCCACGCGGCCCTTGGCCTCGGCCTCGATCTCGTTCATGAGCTTCATGGCCTCGATGATGCATACCACGGTGCCCCGCTGCACCAGGTCGCCTTCCTTGACGTACGGCTCGGCGCCCGGTGCGGGCGCGCGGTAGAACGTGCCCACCATGGGCGCGACGATCGGGATGAGGCCCTCGTCGTCCGCGCCGGGCGCGGGCCGGACCGCGGGGGCGGGCAC
>JBHGAX010000244.1:0-6304 GCA_041946635.1 Methylomirabilales bacterium (SeqCode) | reverse complement strand
TTGTAGATGGACTGGATGGCCAGGCGGCCGATGCCCGGCCAGGAGAAGATGGTCTCCGTCACCACCGCCCCGCCCAGGAGGTTCCCGAGCTGGAGCCCCACGATGGTGACGATGGGGATGGCCGCGTTCCGCATGGTGTGCTTGGCGAGCGTCCAGAACTCGGGGAGCCCCTTGGCGCGCGCGGTGCGGATGAAGTCCGCCCGCAGGATCTCCAGCACCGCGGAGCGGGTGATGCGGGCGATGCTCGCCATGGCGAAGGCGCCCAACGTCACCGCGGGCAGGACGAGCTGCCGCCACTCCCCGCGGCCGGAGGTGGGGAAGAGCCCGAGCCAGAGCGAGCCGACCAGGATCAGCATGATGCCGATGTAAAACGTGGGGGCCGCCTGCCCGATGAGCGCGATCCCCATGACCACGTGGTCGTAGGAGCTGCCGCGCTTGACCGCCGAGACGATCCCCGCCGGAATGGCGATCACGATGGCGCAGAGGAACGAGGCCGCCGCCAGCTCCAGCGTGGCGGGCACCCGCTCCCACACGACCCGGAGGGCCGACGTCCGGTAGTGGATGGACCGGCCGAAGTCCCCGTGCACCGCCTGGCCCACGAAGACGCCGTACTGCACCCAGATGGGCCGGTCCAGGCCCATCTCGTGCCGGAGCCGCTCCATGTCCGCGATGGAGGCGTCCGGGGGCAGCAGCAAGGGCACCGGGTCTCCGGACAGCCGCATGACGATGAAGACCACGGTCACGACGCTCCACATGGCGACCAGCATGCGGACCAGCCGGTAGGTGAGGAATCGCGTGAAGCCCGGCATGAGCCTCTCGGTGGGCGCGCCGCCGGGCGACCCGGCGAGGCCGGGCCGCCCGACGGCGCGTGGTTCGGCGTCCCCGAATAGCCGTCAGGCGCGCGACATCGTGAAGTTGAAGCGCCGGAACTCCATCGTCTGGTTCGCGTACGGCTTCCAGTTCACGTACTTCTGCAGGCCGTAAAGCTCCATGGGCTGGATGACCGGAATCAGGGGCAGGAACTCCAGCTCCAGCCGCGCCATCTCCTTGTACGCCTCGCCCCGGAACTTCTCGTCCACGCTGAACCGGGCCGCGTTGCCCAGCTCGTCGAAGCGCGCGTGGCGGAACCAGTAGGCATTCGGGCCGCCCGGCGCCAGGTGCCGCCACATCATCCCGTCGGGGTCGTTGTAGGCGGACGTCGGGTCCGTCCAGCGAATGCCCTTGAAGCTCTTCTCGCGGATCTTCTGCTGGTAGACCGAGTACTCGAGCTGCTCCAGCTTGGCGTTGATCCCCACCTCCTTCCACATGGAGACCACGACCTCGCTCATCTCCTTGTCCATGACCATGAAACCGATCGGGGTCTCCAGCGTCAGTTCGTCGCCTTTGTAGTTCGCCTCCTTCAAGAGCTGCTTGGCGCGGTTCGGATCGTAGGGCAGGGGCGGCAGCGTCGGATCGTGGTGGGCATCCCCCTTCACCACGAGGCTGTTGGGGACGGCCGCCTGGCCGCGCCACAGCTCCTTCACGATCGTCTCGCGGTCCAGGGCCAGGCTCATGGCTTGCCGGAACGGCTTGCTGTGGAGCGGCGGCTTCTGCGACGCCACGGACAGGCAGTACAGGCCGCCGTACAGCACGCCTTCCACCTTGGTGGTCGGCCCCTTGGCGATGCGCTCCACGTGGTCGGGTGGGACCTTGGTGACCAGGTCCACCTCGCCCTTGAGGAGCGCGCCGATGCGCGCCGCCAGCTCGGGCAGCGGGCGGAAGACGATCTGGTCCACGTCCAGCTTGCCGCCCCAGTAGTCCTTGGTCGCGTCCAGGATCAGCCGGTCGTCCTTCACCCAGGAGGCCAGCTTGACCGGTCCGCTCCCGATCGGCCGGGCGTTGAACTCGTCCTCCCCCACCTTCCCGAAGTAGGCCTTGGGCAGGATCTGGCCCGCATAGAACGCCGTGCGCGCGGCCAGCAGCGGGTCGGGCTTCTTGGTGACGATCACGACGGTGTGGGCGTCCGGCGTCTCGATACGGTCGATGACGTTGAGGATGGACTTGGTGATGACCTTGGCGGTCGGGTCGTAGCTGCGCTCGAAGCTGAACTTCACGTCGGTCGAGGTCAGCGGGTCGCCGTTGTGGAACTTCACGCCCTGGCGGAGCTTGAACTGCCAGGTGGTGGGGTTCACCAGCTTCCAGTCGGTGGCCAGCGAGGCGTACAGCTTGCCGTCCCGCCGCCGGGTGAGGAGGTTGTCGTAGAGGTTGAAGGTGATGGCGATGTCGTTGACGGTGGTGCTGAGGTGGGGATCCAGCTTGCTCACGTCGGCGGATTGGCCCACGACCAGGGTGGACTTGCCGGTAGTCTGGGCGCCGGCCGCCCGCGCCAGGAAGCTCTCGGCCGCCGCCATGCTGCCCAGCAGGCCCGCCGCGCCCGCCAGGAAGCCTCGCCGGGTGATCGCCCCGTCGCGCAGCATGCGGGCGAGGCCTTCCAGGGTCACTCCCTCTCGACCGACTCCATCGTGTGTCATGCTGGCTCCTCCTTGTGTGGGCCGTGCGAGACCCGCCGCGTGGGGATGCGATGGCCCGGGGCGGCGCAACGATGGTGACGGGCCCGTGTGGTGGGTGTCTGGCTGGCTCACCTCCTTCGGACGGCAGGGATCGAGGGCCGGACGCTAGCGCAGGCCGCAGGGCATGTCAATGGTCGGGCCGCGGCACGCCGGCGCGCCATCAGGGTTCGAGCAGCACGTTGTCGATCAGGCGGGTGGTGCCGAAGCGGGCGGCCACCAGCGCCACGGCGGGGCCGGTGAGCTGCGGCAGGGGCTCCAGCGTCTCGGGGTCCGCGACCGCAACGTAGTCGACCACCGCGAGGGGCGCCGTGCGGATCTCGGCCTCGACCGCGGCGCGCAGGCGCTCCCCGTCCCGCTCGCCGGCCCGCACGGCGGCCTGCGCCCCGAAGAGCGCCCGGGAGAGGACCGTGGCCTGCCGCCGCTCCTCGGGCTCCAGCAGGCGATTCCGCGAGCTGAGCGCCAGGCCGTCCGCCTCGCGCACCGTGGGCAGGACCACGATCTCGAACCCCAGGTTCAGGTCGGCCACCAGGCGTCGGATGATCTGGGCCTGCTGGTAGTCCTTCTGCCCGAAGTACGCCCGGTGAGGACGACAGATGGCGAAGAGCTTGGTGCAGACCGTGGCCACGCCGCGGAAGTGGCCCGGCCGGGCCGCGCCCTCCCAGCGCGAGGCCAGCGCGCCGGGCACCACGAAGGTGGCGAAGCCCGCGGGGTACATCGCCTCCGCGCCCGGCGCGAAGATGATGTCCACGCCCGCGTCCCGCGCCAGCCGGGCGTCCGCGTTGAAGTCCCGGGGGTAGCGCGCCAGGTCGTCCTTCCGGTCGAACTGGGTCGGGTTCACGAAGAGCGACATGACCGCCAGGTCGCTCTCGGCGCGGCACCGCCGGATCAGGCTGAGGTGCCCCTCGTGCAGCGCCCCCATGGTCGGCACGAGGCCAACCGTGCGCCCCTGCCGGCGGGCCTCCTCCACGGCCCGCTGCATCTTGCTCGGGCTCTCCAGCACGTCCATCCCGCGTGGCTCCTATTTCGAGGCCAGGGGCACGTAGTAGTGCGTGCCGGCCCGGGCGGCCAGGATCTCCTTCACCAGGTTCTCGAAGTCCTCCGGGCAGTTCACGAAGTCGATCTCGCTGGTGTTCACCACCAGGAGCGGCGAGGCGTCGTAGTGAAAGAAGAAGTGGGTGTAGGCCTGGTTCAGCTCCTCCAGGTAGGCCCGCTGCATCTCGCGCTCGTAGGGCTTGCCCCGGTGGCCGATGCGGGCGAGCAGCGCCTCCGTGTCGGCCTGGAGCAGGATCACCAGGTCGGGGAGCGGCACCTGCACGGTCAGGAGCGCGTGGACCCGCTCGTAGAGGGCGAGCTCATGGTCCTCCAGCGTGAGGTAGGCGAAGATCTTGTCCTTGGCGAAGAGGTAGTCGGTGACCAGCGTCTGCTGGAACAGGTCGCTCTGCGCCAGCTCCTGCTGCTGGCGGAAGCGGTTCAGCAGGAACCAGAGCTGGGTCTGGAAGGCGTAGCGGCGCGGGTCCTTGTAGAAGCCGGGCAGGAACGGATTGTCCTCCGCCACCTCGAGGAGCGTCCGGCCGCCCAGCCGGCGCGCCACCCGCTCCGCCAGGCTGGTCTTGCCGACGCCGATCGGCCCCTCCACCACGATGTAGTGCGGCGGCTTCACGCGGGCTTTCATGTCGTGGCCTCCGTGGGTGCGGGCCGGTCCAGTCGGGCGAGCAGCTCGGCGGCGGTCCGGCCCAGCACGGGGTGGCGGACGCCGGGGGCGATGGCCGCGAGGGGCTCCAGCACGAAGCGGCGCTCCGCCATGCGGGGGTGCGGGATCACCAGGTCCGGCTGGTCCAGGCGCAGGTCGCCGTAGAGCAGGAGGTCCAGGTCCATGGTGCGGGCCGCGCCCCGGGGCCGGTCGAGCGGGCGCCCCAGCGCCGCCTCGATGGCGCGCAGCTCGCGCAGGAGATCGCCCGGCGCCAGGTCCGTCTCGATCTCGGCGGCACCGTTCAGGAACGGCCCGCCCGCAGCCCCCTCCGCGGGCGGCGTCTCGAAGAGGGGGGAGGCGGTCACGAGCCGGGTCGCGGGCAGGCTCGCCAGGCGCTCCGTCGCCAGCCGGCACCACTGCCGGCGATCCCCGACATTGGAGCCGATGGCGATGAAGGCGCGGACGCTCATGGCCGGGTGATCTCGACCGTCACGCCGCCTTGCAGGCCCGGCAGGGGCGCGCTCATCTTGCCGACCCGCACCGTCACCTGGAGCACGGGCAGCCGCTCCAGCAGCGCATGGCAGATCCGGATGCCCAGCGTCTCCAGCAGCTTGAACTGGTGCTGGGTGCCGATCTCGATCACGATGGCGTGCGCTTTCCCGTAGTCCACGGTCCGGGACAGGTCGTCGCCCACGGCCTCGGCCCCCACCCGCGGCGTGAGGTCCACGTCCACGAGGAAGCGCTGCCCCAGCCGGCGCTCCTCCTCGTAGGCGCCGTGGTGCGCAAAGAACTGGATGCCGCGGAGGAGGATGCGGTCGCTCATTGGCGCAGGGATCAGGGGTCAGGGGCCGGGGATCGGGGGTCAGAATCCCAGCTTGCGGATCCGGGCGACGGCCTCGCGGAGCCGGTCCACCCCCACGGTGAACGCCATGCGCACGAAGCCTTCGCCCGCCTGGCCGAAGCCGTTCCCCGGCGTCACCACCACGCCGGCCTTCATCAGGAGCTCCGCGCAGAAGCTCTGGGAGGTAAAGCCCCTGGGCACGGGCGCCCACAGGTAGAAGGTCGCCTTGGGGGGAGCCACCCGGATCCCGACGGACGCCAGCCCCTCGACCAGCACGTCGCGCCGCTCCTGCCAGATCCGGTTGTTCTCGGCGACGCACTCCTGCGAGCCCGCGAGCGCCGCCATGCCCGCGTACTGCACGGCCTGGAAGACGCCCGAGTCCAGGTTCTGCTTCACGCGGCCCAGGCCGGCCAGGATCTCGGCGTTCCCCACGGCGAACCCGAGCCGCCAGCCCGTCATGTTGTAGGTCTTGGAGACCGAGTGGAACTCGACGGCCACGTCCTTGGCCCCCTCGATCTCCAGCACGCTGAGGGGGCGGTAGCCGTCGAAGGCCACCTCGGAGTACGGCGCGTCGTGGGCCAGGATCAGGCGATGGTCGCGGGCGAAGGCCACCGCCTCCGCCAGGAAGGTCCGGGGCGCCACGGCGCCGGTCGGGTTGTTGGGGTAGTTCAGCCACAGCACCCTGGCGCGCTTCAGGATGTCCGCGGGGAGGGCGCGCAGGTCGGGCAGGAAGTCATGCGCCGGGCGGAGCGGCATGGCGTACGGCTCCCCGCCGGCGAAGAGCGTCCCGGCCGCATAGACCGGGTAGGCGGGGTCCGGGACCAGGACCACGTCGCCGGGGTTGACGAAGGCCAGGGGCAGGTGGCCGATGCCCTCCTTGGAGCCGATGAGGGTCAGCACCTCGGTCTCGGGCTTGAGGCGGACCCCGAAGCGCGCGCGGTACCAGTCCGCGGCGGCCTGCCGGAAGGCCGGCATGCCCTCGTAGGAGGGGTACTGGTGATTCTTGGGATCGGCCGCCGTGACGGCCAGCGCCTGGATGACGTGGGGCGGGGTCGGCAGGTCCGGGTCGCCGATCCCCAGGCTGATGATGTCCACCCCCTTCTTCACCTGCTCCTGCTTCATCCGGTCCAGCTCGGCGAAGAGGTACGGCGGCAGCGCGCGCAGCCGATCGGCCTGGGCATAGGTAGTCATGGACACTCCCTGGGACGACACGTAACGCGTAAC
>JBHGAX010000243.1:0-8062 GCA_041946635.1 Methylomirabilales bacterium (SeqCode) | reverse complement strand
CGCCTCGCCGCCCGGGATACGCGCTACTTGAGTCTACTTGAAAAACTTAAGGGCGTCCCTCATCCCTCTAGCAAAAACCTGCCGCCGGATTAGGCTCTGGGCACCCCCGTGGGCATTCCCGCCTTCGTCGCCTATCATCGTGCCCGGCCGTCGAGAAGCGCCTGGTGGTCGGCACGCCTTACATCGAGGCGCTGAATCGCGCCGAGCGCGCGTTCTTCGAGGCCAGGGGGTTCGAGGTCCTGGACATCCGCGGCCTCGGCATCCACCGCTCCGTGGACATCGGGAAGTGCGACCCCAAGAACGCGCTGGAGCTGGCGCTGAGCCTGCCCTACGGGAGCGCGGACGGGATCTTCGTCAGCTGCACCAACTTCCGCACCATCGACATCCTGCCCGAGTTGGAGCAGCGGACGGGCAGGCCCGCGATCTCGAGCAACCTGGCCACGCTCTGGGCGTGCCTGACAACCCTGCCGACGCCGCCCGGTCCGATCCGGGGATTCGGCCGCCTGCTGGAGTCCTGAGTGTCGGGGCCGCCCGGGGCAGCGTGCGTCTTGCCGTCGGGTGCCGCGCGGTGGAGCGGCGATTGCGGGCATCGCCTCTCCGCGCGAGAGAGGGGGGAGCCACGATGATCATCGACTGCCATACCCACGTGTTCCAGCGGTGGAACGGCCCCTGTGGCCACGAGTCCACGGAAATCCACTGGAAGTACATCCAGAAGAACGTCACCCGGCCGGCGGCGAAGGCCCGCCGCCTCCGGGACGGGGCTCCCGCGGACGCCCAGGCGCTCTTCCGGGCCGGGGACAACACCTGGGCCGGCCTGCGGGACGACGTCCGGTTCCGGGTGGGTCCCTTCGGCGGCCTGGAGTACACCCTGGAGGGCGAGGACTACTGCGTCCAGTACATGCCCGTGGGCATGGCGGAGATCCAGGCCCCGCCCGAGCTGCAGCTCGCGCAGATGTCCTACGCGGGGGTGGACCACTCGGTGCTGCAGGCGGGCATGAGCTACGGCGTGATGAACGACTACAACGCCTTCGCCCAGCAGCAGTACCCCGACAAGTTCACCGGCCTCTTCCACGTGGACGAGCCCATGGCGGACACGCCCCGCTGGATGCAGGAGCTGGATCGCGCCCGGCACCGCCTCGGCCTGCGCGGCATGTACTACCAGCTCGAGGGCTTCGCCCGGTACGGCTTCTCGTGGCGCTTCGAGGATGCCCGGTTCGACCGGTTCTGGGAGGCCGTCGCGGCGCTCCGGGTCCCGGTCTTCTTCGAGGCCTCCTCCATGCCGGACTACGACGAGAAGAGCTACATCGCGAACATGGTCGGGCTGGATCGCCTCCTCACCCGCTTCCCGAGCGTCCGCTGGCTGCTGGTGATGGGCCCTCCCGTCGGGTTCTTCGGGCGCACCGGCCGGTGGCAGTTCCCCGAGGAGGTGGACCGGACGTACCGGCGAGAGAACCTGCAGCTCGAGATCATGTTCCCCATCACCTGGGGCGGCGTGTGGGACTACCCCTACCCGGAGGCGCAGGCGCTGATCAAGGACCTCCGCGACCGGTACGGGGCCCAGAAGCTCGTCTGGGGCTCCGACATGCCCAACGTGGAGCGCTTCTGCACCTACCGGCAGTGCCTGGACTACGTGCGCCGGTACTGCGAGTTCCTCACGGCGCGGGAGAAGGAGCTGGTGCTGGGCGACAACGCCGCCGAGCTGTGCGGGATCCGGCAGGCGGCCTGACGCGGTCGCGGAGTGCGCCCGACATGGCCCCGCCGGTGAGGCCGCCAGGCCGAAGGGCCGGTCCGCCGGTCCTCACCGAGCCCCGCCGGGACACCAAAACCGGAGCCGGCGTTTCCAGGACCTCAACGCATGAGCCGGCGCGCATGAGTCAAGTTCGGGTCGCGCTCTTTTGCGTCCTTGGCGTGCTGTGTGAGAGGCTGTTCTGTGGTTCGGGGGGAGAACGGTCTCTCGCCAGGCACGCCAAGCCCGCCCAAGCCCGCCAAGGAAAGGGCCTGGACAAGACCACCCACGCTTCATCGTCTGAGGCGGACCCTCGTTAGTACTGCCGGATCCACTGGGGCCGCGGAGGACCCGAGAAGTCCTGGAACCGACGTGCGGGGGGGATTGCCGCGGCCAGCCGGGCCCCCAGCTCCTCGGCCGACTTGGAGGTCTTCTCCAGCGCCGCCTTCTCCGATGATGCCGTACTTTCCCTGCACGCTCTTCCCGCCCTGGGCAGTTCTCTCCTGGCCCGTCCGCCGATACTCGATCGGGCTGGACCAGTGCACGAACGGCGCCGCTTCGCAGTTCCGGTCTATTCCCAGTTTCGAGTAGGGTAAACACCTGATTGCCGCCTCGCCGTCTTCCTGCTTATCTTCGCCCTGACCGTCGACAAACCCATTCGTCAGACCATGGGCGATTTGTGCGCTATCGATTGTTCTCGTGCCTGCGATCGGTCTTGCCTCGGGTCTCGGCCAACGCTGCAGGGGCAGGGCCCGGCCCTCTCATCGATACTGCGCCTTGACCGCGCCAGCCGTCCCCCTCCGTTCCGCGCCTCGAAGCGCTGACGTCAGCTGCGGGTGCGGACTCCGTCCGACACCAAGAATGGCCCGCGACCGCCGAGGAGACACGAGCGCCGGAATGGCACATCACTCCACCTGCGGACACCGTGGAGACGGCTGACGCCTTGACCGTCGTGGCCGACTTTCCCGGCGGGCCGAAGCAGTTGAACCAAGTCGGCAGACAGGCCGCTTTGCATGGCGGCAGGCGACAGGGCGGCTTGCCATGCCCGACGTTTCCAGGAGGCGGTGGGATACCAATGGCCGTGAGCGACAAGAAAGTGCTCCTCGTGGTCGCGCCGATCGACTTCGACGCCGTGGAGTTCGAGACAACCAAGAAGGTTCTCGAGCGCCGGGGCCTCCAGGTGAAGGTGGCCTCCACGCAGCTCGGCACCGCGCGCGGCACGGGCGGCCTGACGGCGCGCGTGGACGCCAGTCTGGAGGATGTGAAGACCTGGGAGTACGACGCCGTGATCTTCGTGGGCGGACCGGGGGCGCGGCGGTTCTTCGACGACGCGAAGGTCACCAAGCTGGCCAAGGATTGCGAGTACAAGGTGCTGGGCGCCCTGGGGCTGGCGCCCGCCATCCTGGCAAGCGGCGGCGTCCTGAAGGGCAAGCGGGTGGCCGCGGACACCGCCGTGGCTGGCCTCGTACGGCAACAGGAGGGCCGCTTCACCAACCAGCCGCTGGAAGTGGACGAGAAGCTGATCACGGCCGCGGGCGGCCGGTTCGCGGAGCACTTCGGCAACGCCATCGTGCAGGCGCTGCAGAAGTAGCCATGCCGTCGGACCGCGCCGCCAGCGGGCGGGCCGGGGCGGCGCCCGTCCTGCACCGGGACACGGCAGGCCGGGCGGGAAGCCGGTATGCAGAGGAGGGTGGCCATGCAGAGCGTGATGCCGCCGCGGGCTGGCTCGGGCGGACGCGAGGGGCGAGCGGTCGCCTTCGTCGGGACCTACATCCCACGCCGCTGCGGGATCGCCACCTTCACCGCCGACTTGCTGGAAGCCGTGGCGGCGCAGGCCCAGGCGCCCTGCCTCGCCGTCGCGCTGAACGACACGCCGGGCGGCCACCGCTACCCGGACCGGGTGCGCTTCGAGATCCGGCAGCAGGTCATCGAGGACTACAGGCTGGCCGCGGAGTTCCTGAACATGAACCAAGTGGGCGTGGCCTGCCTGCAGCACGAGTTCGGCATCTTTGGCGGCGCCGACGGCGGCAACATCCTGAGCTGCCTGCGCGACCTGCGGATCCCGCTGGTGACGACCCTGCATACCGTGCCGCTGGCACCCGGCGAGGGCCAGCGGCGGGTGCTGGACGAGATCCTGCAGCTGTCGGATCGTGTCGTGGCCCTGAGCCAGCGCTCCGTCCAGATCCTGCGCGAGGTGTACGCTGCGCCGGAGGAGAAGCTGGCGCTTATCCCGCACGGGATCCCCGACGTGGCCTTCGTGGACCCCGCCTTCTACAAGGACCAGTTCGGGGTCGAGGGCCGGAAGGTCCTCCTGACGTTCGGCCTCCTGTCTCCCAACAAGGGCCTCGAGACCATGATCGATGCGCTGCCGCGCATCGTGGCCCGGTACCCCGAGGCCGTCTACCTGATCCTGGGCGTGACGCACCCCCACGTGAAGCGCGTCCAGGGCGAGGCCTACCGGCTGGAGCTCCAGCAGCGGGCCGAGCGCCTGGGGGTGGCCGCCCACGTCGTCTTTCACAACCGGTACGTGGACCTGAAGGAGCTCTGCGAGTTCCTGGGGGCCGCCGATGTCTACGTGACCCCGTACCTGGACCAGGACCAGGTGGTCTCGGGCACGCTGGCCTACTCGCTGGGCGCGGGCAAGGCGGTGATCTCCACGCCGTATGCATACGCGCGCGAGATGCTGGCGGAGGGGCGGGGCCGCCTGGTGCCCTTCCGGGATCCCGCGGCGCTGGCGGACGCCGTGCTGGACCTGTTCGCCGGCGAGGTCGAGCGCCACGCCATGCGGAAGCGCGCCTACACCTACTGCCGGGAGATGATCTGGCCCCGGGTGGCCCAGCGGTATCTCGCCATCTTCGCGGACGCGCGGGCGGAGCGCCGGGCTCGTCCCCGGGCGGGGTCATCCCCGCGGGCGGCGCGGTTTGCGGCCCCCGATCTGCCCGACGTGGATCTGCGCCACCTCCGGACACTCACCGACGGCGCGGGAATCCTGCAGCACGCCATCTACACCATCCCGGATCGCCGGCACGGGTACAGCATCGACGACCAGGCCCGCGCGCTGATGGCCGTGCTGCGGGCGTACGACCTGCTGCGCGACGAGAGCCTTGTACCGCTCGCCTCCACCTACCTCGGGTACCTCGTGCACGCCTTCAACGACCAGACCCGGCGGTTCCGCAACTTCCTGGGCTATGACCGCCGGTGGCTGGACGAGCAGGGGGCCGAGGACAGCCACGGGCGGGCCCTGTGGGCGCTCGGGGTGGCCATGAACCTCGCGCCTCACGAGGGGACGGTGGCCCTGGCCATGCAGCTCTTCGACCGGGGGCGCCCGGTCACGGAGGAGTTCACCTCTCCCCGGGCCTGGGCGTTCACGCTCCTGGGCGCGGACGAGTACCTGCGCCGCTTCAGCGGGGACAGCGAGGTGCGTCGTCTCCGCGACACCCTGGCCCGGCGGCTCTTCGAGCAGTTCCGGGCCAATGGGGACCCCGACTGGCCCTGGCCCGAGGACGTGCTCACGTACGAGAATGGCCGCCTGCCCCACGCCCTGCTGCTCGCCGGACGCCAGATGGAGCAGAGCGACCTGATGCACACCGCGCTCACCGCGCTGGCGTGGCTCCTCCGGGTCCAGACCTCCTCGTCGGGCTGCCTCGCGCTCGTGGGGAACCAGGGCTGGTGGCGGCGGGAGGGGCCGCGGGCCCGCTTCGACCAGCAACCCGTGGAGGCGCAAGGCCTGGTGGAGGCGTGCGTCGAGGCGTTCAAGTTGACCGGCCGGCGCGCATGGCTGGACGAGGCGCGCCGCTGCCTGGCCTGGTTCCTCGGGCAGAACGACCTCCGGCTTCCCCTCTACGACTACGGCACCGGGGGATGCCGGGATGGCCTGCATCGCGATCGCACCAACGAGAACCAGGGTGCGGAGTCCACCCTGGCGTGGCTGAACGCGCTGCTGAGCCTGCACCTGCTTCGCGATCGCGGCACCGTGGATACCACGCTGCCCGAGATCCGCGCAGGGAATGCCCATCGGGAGATCCGGACGGCATGAATCGCGAACAGAACCCCGGCTATGGGAGGCTCTTCCTGCGCCACGAAAAGAACCCGATTCTGACGGCGGCCGACTGGCCCTACCCTGTGAACTCCGTGTTCAACGCCGGAGCCACACGTCTGCCCTCGGGGGAGACGCTCTTGCTCTGCCGCGTGGAGGACCGGCGCGGCATCAGCCACCTGACGGTGGCCCGCTCACGGGACGGCGTCTCGGGCTGGGTGATCGACACGGAGCCCACGCTCGCCCCCGATCCCGAACGCTACCCCGAAGAGGTGTGGGGCATCGAGGACCCGCGCGTCACGTGGGTCCCCGACCTCGGCGCGTACGCGGTCGCCTACACATCGTATTCGCGCGGTGGGCCCGGCGTATCGCTGGCGCTCACGACCGACTTTCGTCATTTCGAACGGTATGGCGTGGTGTTGCCGCCCGAGGACAAGGATGCTGCCCTGCTGCCTCGGCGTTTCGGCGGCCGCTGGGTCATGCTGCACCGCCCGGTGCCCGCGTCGGGCGGTGCACACATCTGGATCTCCGCCTCGCCCGACCTGCGCCACTGGGGCGGCCACCGGATCGTGATCGAGGCGCGGCGGGGGGCCTGGTGGGACGCGGGGAAGGTCGGGCTGTCACCACCGCCGGTGGAAACGGAGGCGGGGTGGCTGCTCATTTACCACGGGGTTCGGCACACGGCCGCAGGATGCCTGTACCGGCTCGGCCTGGCTCTGCTGGCCCCGGACGACCCGTCGCGCTGTCTGCTGCGAGGCGACGAGTGGATCTTCGGCCCGGAGACTCCGTACGAGCGGATCGGCGACGTGGAGCACGTGGTCTTCCCCTGCGGCTACACGCTGGCCCCCGACGGTGACACACTGAACCTCTACTACGGGGCGGCCGACACGTCCCTGGCCATGGCGACCGCCAGCGTCCGCGAGCTTCTCGACTGGCTTCGCGCTGCGGGACGCCCGGGCGGCCTGGCCAGAGACTCTTGAGGGATCGGCCCGAGTCGGCGGGCCGGCAGAGGCGGAGCGCGGACAGCAGGGGAGTTCGTTGCGCGGGGAGGGCAGGATCGCGCCGCTCAGGAATGCTCCCGATGGGCAGGCAGCCCGAATGCGCGAGAGGGAGCGTCGCGGATCCCCGCATGGCGGGCAGGACGAGAGGAGGGATGCGTGCTTTCGCCCACGTCGAAACCGTGCTACCCTGACCGCGATGTGCGATGGCCGACGCGTGAGGATTCGGGAGCGGCCGAAGACACACCCTTGGTTCCGTTCATGCACCGGAACACGCGCGGACCGGAGAGCGGACTGAGCGATGGCACCAACAGCGGGGGCGCAAGTGATTACCATCTGCATCTATCAGCGGAATCGAGGCCTGGGCAAGTGTGTGGGGCCGGTCTCCAGGGTGAAGGTGGCCCGGAAGCAGATGCCCGCATGGCAGGGGCTGCAGGACCTCGCGGAACGGCTGAAGGCCACGGGAGAAGAGCCGGGCGTCTGCAAAGCCCACGAGAAGCGGGCGGGCGAGAACGGATACCTTGTGGACATGGAAACGGGACCGCCGGAGGAAAAGAGCGGTCGTCCCGGTCGCCGATCTCCAGACGCCCCGCAGCCGACGAAGGCGGCGGGGCATCCCAGGGCGGGCGACGCGTGACGGGAGCGGTGCTACCGCGCCGCCCGCCGAGCTTCCCCCAAGCGTGGAGCCGAACCGGACGCCGCGGAAGGCGAGCACGGCCCTGATGTTCGCCATCTCCGGGGCGCGGCCCGGCCTTGTCCGCTCGCTGGGAGTCCGCGGAATGTCGCGGAATGGCCGGGCGGCGTGCGATCCCGGACTGAGCGGGCTGCGGGAGCAATCGCGCGGCGAAGAGTTCGCCAACACCCTGAGCCACGGCATCGGACTTTTCGCGGCCGCCGCCGCAGTGCCGACCCTGTTCGCGGGCTCTGTCTCGACGAACCCGAAGGCCGTTGTCGGGAACGCCATCTTCTCCACCACCCTCCTCCTGCTCTACCTGGTGTCCGCGCTGTACCACGCCCTCCCGCCCGGCCGGTCCAAGCATATTTGTCGTCTGCTGGATCACCAGGCCATCTTCCTGGTCATCGCCGGCACCTACACGCCCTTCACCCTTGGCGTGCTATGGGGCCCATGGGGATGGATGCTCCTCGGCGTGATCTGGAGTGCGGCGCTCGCCGGCATTACCCTCAAGGCCGCCGTCGGCCTCCGGCATCCCGGCGTCTCGATGGCGCTCTACCTCGGCATGGGGTGGCTCGTCCTGGTCGCCGTCGAGCCGCTCTCACAGGGTATGCCGGCCGCGGGGCTGG
>JBHGAX010000242.1:0-6346 GCA_041946635.1 Methylomirabilales bacterium (SeqCode) | reverse complement strand
GCCGCGACGCGTCCGGGTCCGCTGCGCTTCTCGCGACGGCGGGGACTGGCCATCGGCCTGGGCGTCGGCTTCCTGGCGGGCCTGGTGGGGGCGGGCGGCGCCTTCCTGCTGGCGCCGCTTCTGCTGACCGTCCTCCGGATCCCTTTGCGGGTCACCATCGGCAGTTCGCTCGCCATCACGCTCTGGACGGCCACGGCCGGCTTCCTGGGGAAGCTGGTCACCGGCCAGGTGCCGCTCGGCTTGTCGGCCGCCTTGGTACTGGGCACCCTTCCGGGCGCGCGCCTGGGGGAGTGGTGCAGCCGGCGCGCGCGCCTCGGCACCCTCCGGGGCCTCCTCGGCGCGTTGACGGCGGCCGTCGCCGTACGCATGTGGGTCGAGGTGCTGTCCCGGCTCCGCTGAGCCCGGTGGTCGGCACGCGGCGTGCTTGAGTTGGGGGTGAAACCGAGGGGGCCGGGAAGGCGAGCGTCAACCATGGTGCGACCTTGCCGGAAAAACGGTGGCTCCGGGCCGCCCAGCCCAGCACGTCAGCCTGGCAGGCGCAGGCTCGGCCGTCCTGCCATTCCGTCCGGTGACCTCCTGTCCGCCCGCGCGCCCGCGGGCGTCACCCTGATCGAGCTGCTCATCGCCCTCACCTTCATCGCGGTGTTCGCCGCCGGCATGACCAGCCTCGCGATCGGGGTGGCGAAGGGCAACGCGCAGGCGCGCGCGATGGACACGGCCACCTTCCTGGCGCTCGATCTCCTGGAGGAGATCCGCAACACGGCCTACCCGACCGTCGTGGGCGCCACGTTCCCCACCGAGGAGTACGGGCAGGTGACCGTGCCCCGGACCGTCCCTCCGGGCCCCGCCCCGGCGGGGGCGGTGGCCTTCCCGGCGTTCCGGCGCTCGGTGCTCGTCCTGAACGACACGCCCATTGCCAACACCACCCGCCTCGTGGTGACGGTCGAGTGGCGCGGCGGCAGCGTGCGCGAAGAAATGCTGGTGGCCCAATGACCGCGTCCCGCGCCTTCGCCCGGAGCCGCCGGCCGCATCCCCGCGGGGCGGGCCTGCTGGAGATCCTGATCGTCCTGGGGATGCTGGGCTTCATCACCGGGGGGCTCTTCACGTTCTTCCTGGCGACCTCCGCGACCTATCGCAACGAGGCCGTGCGGGCCAGGATGCTGCAAAATGCCGCCCGGGCCATGACCGCCGTTGCCCGGGACCTCCGTGGGGCGGGCACCTTCGCGACCATGCCGGCGGGCTGCATCCAGGTTGTCGAGGGGGCGAACGCGGGGAGCGGCTGGATCCGGGTGCGCACGCTGCTGAACGATCCGGCCGGCCAGACGTCGGTCGCGCCGGCACCGCCCGTGACCGCCCAGAACAGCGCCGTGCTGCGCGTGCTCTCCACGCCCGGCTTCGCCGCCGGCGACTTCGGCCTCATCGCCGACGGCGCCCAGTGCTCGCTCTTCCGGGTGACCACGGTCATCGGCGGCGCGAACCCCGCGCTGCAGCACAACCCCTCCGAGGATGTGAACTCCCCGGGCGGGTTCGGGCACGAGTATGCGGCGGGCAGCCCGGTGTACCGACTGTCGGCGCAGCGCACCGTCCGGTACGCCGTCGACGCCAGCGGGGCGGTGCCCTGGCTCACCCGCGAGGTGGACTCCGGCGGTCCGATCCGCCTCGTGCCGGACATCCAGGCGCTCCAGACCACCTTCGTCCTGGACACCGGGGCGAGCGTGGATCCCGCGAGCATCACGACCGCCGCCCAGGCGGCGGCCGTGCGGGTGGTCATCCTGCGCCTGACCGCCCAAGGCGATGTGCCGACGGGCGCGAGCGCGCCCGGCGGCCGCCTCACCCACACGCTGGTCTCCCGCGTGCAGCTCCGCAACCTCGCACCCTAGGAAGCCGGCCATGCGACGACGCATCCTCAGGCGGGAAGAGCGGGGATTCGTTCTGCTGCTCAGCATTGGCTTCGCCATGATCCTCGGCATGGCGGGGGTGATCGCCGTCAACGGGACCGTCGGCGAGGCAAAGAGCGCCGGCGAGCAGCTGCGGGACAAGCAGGCCTTCTTCCGGGCGGACGGCAGCGCCCAGCTCTGCCTCGGCAGCCTCCGGAGCCGGATCAACGCGCAGCTGCCGCAGGCCCTGACCGGGGTGTCCGTCACGAGCATCGGCGCCTTCGTGCCGAACAACCCTGCCGGCTTCCTGGCCAGCTTTGCCGGCGCCACGGCGGCCGGGACGCAGCGAGCCACCCTCACCGGCAGCTACGCGCCGGACGGCGCCACCGCATACTCCTGCGCGGCGACCATCGACTCCCAGGCGCCGCCCGCAAACATCTCGAGCGGCTCCACCCTCGGGTTCGTCTTCCAGTACCGCTACGACATCACCGGGACGGGAACCCAGGGCAGCCTGACCCGCCAGGTGAACCTCCGGGGCCCCTTCTCCATCCAGGTCATGGCGACGAGCTTCGCGCAGTACGCGCTCTTCACCAACGCCCAGACCAACGCAGCGGGGAGCACGGTCTGGTTCACCGACCGGACGAGCTTCACCGGGCCGGTCCACACCAACGGGCAGTTCAACTTCTCGGAGAACCCGGGGCCACGGTTCGCGGGACGCGTCACCAGCGTCAGCCCGACCGCCCGCTTCAACAACAACGGGTCGCCGGTCGAGCGCAACAGCGGCCACAACGGCACCGTGGACGTGCCGATCTTCGGCAGCGGGTTCCAGCGGGGGGTGGAGAGCATCCCGATGCCCCTGCAGAGCGAATCGGGCGCGCAGCGGAGCGCGGCCCTCCCCGGCGTGGACACCAGTGGGCTGAACAGCGGGGTGCATCTGGGCGCCGACGGCACCAACACCATGACCGGCGGGATCTACGTCAAGGGGAATGCGAGCATCACCCTCGGCACATCGGGCGGCAGCACCGCCATCTACCACATCACGCAGGCGGGCACTACGTGCACCGTGGCGGCCAACTTCAGCACGAACCAGACGACGAAGCAGTGCGGCGCCGGGCTCACCGCCACGTACGCGGGCGTCCCCAACGGCATGATCTTCGTGGACGGAGCCATCGACGGCCTGTCCGGCACCGTGCAGCGCGACACGCAGGCGACGATCGCCGCGACGGGGAACGTGAGCGTCACCGGCAACGTCACCTACGAGCAGCACACCAGCGGTGCCACTCCGAGTGCCGAGGGGCGGACGAACCTCCTAGGCCTCATGTCCTGGCAAGGCAACGTGCAGATCGCCCCCTCGGCTCCCAACGACGTGAAGGTGCACGCCACCGTGATGACGCCGTACGGGGAATTCAAGGTCGAGAACCACAGCAGCGGCTCGCCGCGGGGCACGGCCACCGTCCTGGGCGGGGTGATCGAGAACACGTACGGCGCCTTCGGCACCTTCAACGCTGCGACGGGGGCGCCCATCAGCGGCTACGGGCGGAACTTCGTCTACGACGTCCGGATGAGCCAGGGGATGGCGCCCCCCTTCTTTCCGACGACCGGCCCGGTCAGCAGCACCACCGCCGGCCTGGCCGGCCGTCCCAACTGGTGGCAGACGCAGTGAAGACGCCGCGCGGCGGGGCGAGCGCCGGTCTGCTCCTCGGCCTCGGGGTGGCCGCCGCGCTGCTCTTGGGCCTGCTGCTCTTCCGGCCGCAGGCCACTCCACCTCGTGAGCCGGAACCGGCACCGCCGACGGCAGCCGGCCAGGACGCCGCGGTGGCCCTGACGCCCGCGCCGGCGCAGCCTCCCCAGACGCACCAGCCGACCGAGGCGCGCGGCCATGGCTGGCCGCGTCCGACTCCCCCCTCGCCCTCCCCGTCCCGCGCCGCCGCTCCAGCACCCGATCCGCCGCTCCCCGCTGGCGTTTTGCACAACTGAGCAGGACGCGGAGCAAGCGGGCCGCGGCCCGCCGCCCGCACACTCCCGAGAAAAGGGACAGGAGGTGAGGTATTTCCCGCAGCGGCGTGCCACAGAGGGTCCAAAATGTCCCGTATGCTGTCCGAGTACGGTACGGACCCGGCCGAAAAGCTGAATGGCCAGCTGCTTTCGAAACCTGCACTTCCGGGTGCCATTTGCCCCGCGAGCCCCTGACGCGTGACAACCTGGACCCCTGGTATGCTCTTTGCTCCGGTATTCCCCACGGCATGGCGCTTTACGATCACGTGCCCAAGGAGGCCTGGGGATGAAGCTCACGCGCGGGGGTGAATACGGTATTCGTGGGGTGCTGTATCTCGCCCAACAGGATGACGGGAAGGTCAGCATGCTGTCCGCCATCGCCAAGACCCAGGACGTGCCGCCGCGCTTCCTGGCGAAGATCTTCCAGGCGCTGGCCAAGGCCGGGGTCGTGAAGTCGCACCGCGGCGCCAAGGGGGGGTTTTCCCTGGCAAGGCCGGCGGCCGAGATCACGATCCGCGACGTCATCGAGGCCGTGGAGGGGCCAGTCTTCCTGAACGTGTGCCTCGCCGGCGCGGGGGACTGTTCCCGGGACCATATCTGTCCGATGCACGCCGTCTGGTCGGAGGCGCAGGAGAAGATGATGAGCGTGCTGGGGAACAGCAACTTCGCCGATCTCGCCAAGGCGGCCGCCAAGCTGAAGGCTTCGGGCAACGCCTGACCGGCCCCATTCCGTCTCTCCGTCGCCCCCGCGTCCCCAGACCAGCGCGCGGCCACCCCTCTCCTGGGCCGGGCGCCGTGTAAGTGCTCATTCCCACGCGGTCCGCAGCGCCGGGAGCCGGGCGGTGCATCGCCCGGCGGCCGGCTTCGCGGTTGCAAACCCGCCCACCGTGGGCTATGATCCTCAGCCAAAAGGAGCCCTTCATGCCGGCGGCGGCCTCCGCCCAGCCCGCGATCTTCGATACGATCCTGCCCTTCGTCTCCAAGCCGTCGCGGTATCTGCCCGGCGAGTGGAACGCCGTTACCAAGGACCCGACCGCGGTGGAGGTTCGCGTCGGCCTGGCCTTCCCGGACGTTTACGAGATCGGCATGTCGCACCTGGGGCTCAAGCTCCTCTACCAGGTGCTGAACGGCCGCGCCGATTGCCTGGCGGAGCGGGTGTACGCGCCCTGGACCGATGCCGAGGCGCTGTTTCGCCGGCACGCCATCCCCCTGGCCACGCACGAGTCCGGCATCCCGCTCCATGCGCTGGACCTCCTGGGATTCACCCTGCAGTACGAGCTGTCCTTCACCACCATCCTCACCATGCTGGAGCTGGCCGGCATTCCCCTCCGGGCCGAGGAGCGGGGCGAGCCGCATCCCCTGGTGGTGGCCGGCGGGCCTGGCGCCTTCACGCCCGAGCCGCTGGCCGACTTCATGGACGCTTTTCTCGTGGGTGACGGCGAGGAGGCGGTGCACGAGCTGGCGGAGGTCGTGCGCGCGGCGAAGCGCGCGGGCGCCTCGCGGGAGGAGCGCCTGCGGGCCCTCCACGCCATCCCCGGCCTGTACGTGCCCGCGCTCCACCGCCCGGGGGAGGCGGTGAAGAAGCGCACGGCCCCGCTGGGCGGGGTGGCGTACGGCGAGCTGCCCGTGCCCTACGCCGAGGTGGTGCACGACCGCCTGAGCCTGGAGGTCATGCGGGGCTGCGCGCGCGGCTGCCGCTTCTGCCAGGCGGGCTACATCTACCGGCCGCTGCGCGAGCTGCCCGGCCCCACGATCGCGGCCGCCGTGGCGGCGGCCCTGCGCGGGACCGGGTACGAGGAGGTGTCGCTCGCCTCGCTCTCCATCTCCGACCTCTCCTGCCTGCCGGGTCTGCTGCCCGGGCTCATGCGGGACCTGGCTCGCCAGCGGGTGGCCCTCAGCCTGCCATCCCTCCGCGTCGAGGCGCTGAACGAGTCCGAGGCCCTGGCGGCCGAGATCGCCAAGGTCCGGAAGACCGGCTTCACCCTCGCGCCCGAGGCCGGCTCGGCGCGGCTCCGCGCGGTGATCAACAAGGCGGGCTTCGCGGAGGAGGAGATCCTCACCGCGGTCCGCACGGCGGCCCGCGCCGGCTGGGAGTCGGTGAAGCTCTACTTCATGATCGGGCTCCCCACCGAGACGCCCGCCGATCTGGACGAGCTGGTCCGCGTGGCGAAGGAGTGCGCGCGCGCCGCGCGCCGCGAGGCGGCCCGCGGCTTCGGCCTGACGGTGAGCGCGAGCTCTTTCGTCCCCAAGGCCCACACCCCCTTCCAGTGGTGCGCCCAGGAGCCCATGGCCGCCCTGCGGGACAAGCAGGCGCTGCTCCGGGCCCGGCTCCGCGAGGCGCGCATCGACTTCAAGTGGCACCAGGTGGAGTCCTCCTTCCTGGAAGCGGTGCTGGGGCTCGGCGGGCGCGAGGTGGGCCGGGCGGTGGCGGCCGCGCAGGCGCGCGGCTGCCGCTTCGACGGCTGGAGCGAGCA
>JBHGAX010000241.1:0-8615 GCA_041946635.1 Methylomirabilales bacterium (SeqCode) | reverse complement strand
CCGGAGGCCGGGGGCCGGGGGTCGGAGGCGAACGGAGCATGTCTCCCGCCACGGGAGCGCAGGCGCCGGCGGGCGGGACTCGCCAAGAGCCATCAGCCATGAGCCAGGAACCCGCGCGCACCCGTGCGCGGGAGCTGCCCACGGAGTACGTGGGGCGAGGAGGGCAGCGTGCCCAGTAGCCTGCCCGCCATCGCCTGGCCTGCCGTGCTCCCCATGGCGCTCCTGACCGGGACGGGACTCCTGGTCCTGGTGCTGGACCCCTTCCTGTCCGGGGAGCGCCAGGACCGGCTGGCGCACGTCAGCCTCCTGGGCGTCCTCGCCGCCGGAGTCGCCGTCCTGAACGCGGCGGGCGACCCCGTGGCCTTCGGGGGGGCCGTGACGCTCGACGGCTTCGGGCGCTACGGCAGCCTGCTGGTCCTCCTGGTGGCCGGCCTCACGCTGCTCATCTCGCTCCCCGGCGTGCGCCGCGCCGGCATGGACCTCGGGGAGTACTGCGCGCTCCTGCTCTTCGCCACGCTGGGGATGATGATCATGGTCTGCGGCGCCGACCTCATGACCATCTTCCTCGGGCTGGAGACCCTGTCCATCTCGCTCTACATCCTGGCCGGGTTCCAGCGCACCGACCTTCGGTCCAACGAGGCGGCGCTCAAGTACCTGCTCCTGGGCGCCTTTGCCTCCGGCTTCCTCCTGTACGGCATCGCCCTCATCTACGGGGCGACGGGCACCATCCAGCTCGGGCGCGTGGCCCAGGCGGTGGCGGGCGGGAACCTGGCGCACCCCCCGCTGCTCAGCGTGGGCCTCGGCCTCATCGTCATCGGGTTCGGGTTCAAGGTGGCGTCCGTGCCCTTCCACGCGTGGGCCCCGGACGTCTACGAGGGCGCCCCCACCCCGGTGACGGCCTACATGATCGCCGGGACCAAGGTGGCGGCGTTCGCGGCCTTCATCCGCGTGCTCTTCGTCGGCCTCCCGGCGCTCCAGATGCAGTGGAGCCAGGTCCTCTGGATCCTGGCGATCCTCACCATGACGGTGGGGAACGTCGTCGCCATCGCGCAGTCCAGCCTCAAGCGCATGCTGGCCTACAGCTCCATCGCGCACGCCGGCTACATCCTGGTCGGGCTGGTGGCCGCCGGCCCCCAGGGCGGGGCAAGCATCCTGTTTTACCTGGCGGGCTATGCGGCGATGAACCTGGGCGCCTTCGGGGTGATCCTGGCCCTGGCGCGGAAGAACGGCGAGCGCGTGGGGATCGACGAGCTGGCCGGGCTGGGCCTGCGCCGGCCCGCGCTCGGCGCGGCCATGGCGCTCTTCATGTTCTCCCTGACCGGCGTCCCGCCGACCGCGGGCTTCATGGGAAAGCTCTACCTGTTCGGCGCCGCCATGCAGGCCGGCTACACCGGCCTGGCCGTCATCGGCGTCCTGAACAGCGTCGTATCGGCGTTCTACTACCTGCGGGTCACCGTGGTCATGTACATGTCCCGGCCGGAGGGCGAGCCGGACCTCCTCCCGCTCGGGCCGGCCATGACCTTGGCGATCACGGTCGCCGGGGTGCTCACGCTCGCGCTCGGCGTGCTGCCGGCCGGGGTGCTGGACGCCGCGGTCGCGGCCGTGGAGACGCTGCGCCCATGACCGGGGACGCCGCCGCCACCGCGGCCGCCGTCAAGGCGATCAAGATCCCGGAGAAGACGGTCACCCGCCTGTCGATCTACCTGCGCTGCCTGGAGGAGCTGGAGGCGGATGGCATCGCCTCCGTCTCGTCCAAGCGCCTGGCCGAGCGGTTCAGCCTCAACTCCGCGCAGGTCCGCAAGGACCTGGCCTACTTCGGCCAGTTTGGCGTGCGCGGCCTCGGCTACAGCGTCCCCGAGCTGAAGCACAACCTGGAGCGCATCCTCGGCCTGAAGCAGGACTGGGAGGTGACGCTGGTCGGCGTGGGCAACCTCGGCTCGGCCCTCCTCGCCTATCGCGGCTTTCGCGCGCGGGGGTTCCGCATCGGGGTGGCCTTCGACACGGACGCCTCGAAAGTCGGCGCGGAGATCGACGGCGTACCCATCCTGGACCTGTCCAAGCTCGTCCTCACCGTCCGGCGAAAGCGCATCAAGATCGCCATCCTGGCCGTCCCGGCTGCCGCTGCGCAGGCAGTGGCCGATCTCCTGGTCGAGGCCGGCGTCACCGCCATCCTGAACTTCGCGCCGACCCAGATCAGCGTGCCGGAGGGGGTCAAGGTCCAGAACGTGGATCTCTCCGTCCTGCCCCGGAAGCGCTTGACACTCCGAGGCTCGCCGGGGTATAGGCCGAGAGAGGGTCGCGGTCGGGATCCTGCGGCATCCCCCGCCAAGGCGGTCTGCATGAGCGAGACGGCAAGTCCTTCGGCCAGGCCCGGGCGCCTCCGCGCGCCGGTTCGCTGGGTGCGGGGCGCGCGGCACATCCTGCTCAGCTTCCTGGTGCTCTTCGTGGTCTGGGAGGTCTCGGTCCGCTTGCTGCGGATCCCCGCGTACCTCCTCCCGCCGCCGTCCCTCATCTTCACGGACTTCATGGCGCGCTCCGGCCGGGTGATGCAGAACACGCTCATCACGGCGCAGGAAATTGTGGCCGGCTATGTCCTGGCGGTGCTGGTCAGCATCCCGCTGGCCCTGGCCATCGCGTACTCGCGCGTGATGGAGAGGACGGTCTACCCGATCATCGTGTTCTTCCAGATCGTGCCCAAGATCGCCATCGCGCCCCTCTTCATCATCTGGTTCGGCTTCGGGTTCACGCCCAAGCTCCTGCTCGTCTTCCTCCTCTCCTTCTTTCCCATCGTGGTGAGCAGCATCGCGGGCTTCAAGTCCGTCGACCCGGAGATCATGGACCTGGCCCGCTCCACCGGCGCGGGCTCATGGCTGATGTTCCGCAAGATCCGGCTGCCGTACGCGCTCCCCAGCATCTTCACGGGCCTCAAGGTGGCCGCGGCGCTCTCGGCCACCGCGGCCGTCGTGGCCGAGTTCGTCGCCTCCGACAAGGGACTGGGCTACCTGCTGCTGGAGTTCAACGGCGACCTGAACACTTCCATGGTCTTCGCGACCATCATCGTCCTCAGCCTGGTCGGCCTGCTCGTCTACTACGCCGTGGAGCTGATCGAGCGGCTGACGATCCCCTGGCACACCTCCATGCAGGAGCGAACGGAGAACGTGGAGTACCTGTGAAGCGCTCAGCCGTCAGCCCTCAGCGATCAGCCAAGAACCACGATCCAGCGCGGCCTCTGGATCTCTCGCTGACGGCTGACAGCTGAAAGCTGACCGCTCGAGAGAGGAGGACAGGCATGAAGCGCACCGGCGTCGTGGCCCTGTTCGTGGCGTTGGCGGTCCTCGCGCTGGCCGGGCCGGCCCCGGCCGCGGACAGCGCATCGCTCCGGCTGAACTGGTACCTGGGCGGGCTGCACGCGCCGTTCTACCTGGGGGTGGAGCGGGGATACTACAAGGACGAGGGTATCGATCTCACCATCAACGAGGGACGGGGGTCGGCTCGCTCGGTGCAGATCGTGGGGGCCAACACGGACACGTTCGGCATGACGGACGCGGGGAGCCTGATGCTGGGCGTCGCCAAGGGGGTGCCGATCCGCTCGGTCTTCACGCTGCTCAGCAGCTCGGACTTCGCCATCATCTCGCTGGAGGAGCACGGTATCAAGACGCCCAGGGACCTCGAGGGCAAGAGCGTTGCCGTGTCGGCCGGCGATGCGCTGACGCAGCTCTTCCCGGCGGTGATCGAGGCGAACAAGCTGAACAAGGACCGGATCAAGCTCGTGTTCATGGATCCGCCGGCCAAGCCGGCCGCGCTCATGGAGAAGAAGGTGGAGGCGCTCCTGGGCGGGGCCAGCGACCAGTACTGGCTGGTGAAGTACAAGGGGTTCAAGCCCACGCGCCTGATGTTCGCCGAGATCGGCGTGGACACGGTGGGCATGACCATCGCGGCCCACAACGACACGCTGAAGGACAAGCCGGACCTCGTCCGGCGCTTCGTGAAGGCGACCATCCGCTCGTGGCAGGCGGCGCAGCAGGACCCGACCGCGGCGGCGAAAGCGGCGCAGAAGGTCAAGGCGGATCTGAACGTGGCCTCCACCGAGGACCAGCTCCGCACGAACCTGAGCCAGCTGCACTCGAAGAACTCGCAGGGCAAGGCCATCGGCTACTCGGCGCCCGAGGACTGGGAGCACACCATGGCCCTGCTGAAGAAGTACCGGGACCTGCAGACCGACAAGCCGCCCGCCTTCTTCTACACGAACGAGTTCATGCCGAAATAAGCGATCAGCCATCCGCGGTCAGCTTTCAGCCAAGAACACGCCGGTCCCGTTCCAGCTGATGGCTGACCGCTGATAGCTGACAGCTCAGAGAGCACATGCCCGACCCGCCCGGCGTCAAGACCGCGGGGTCCGTGGATCTTGCGGGAAAGAACGGCGCGCCCGCCAGCATCGAGGTGGCGGGCGTCAGCATGGTGTTCCGGAAGGGCGCCACGCAGGTGCGCGCGCTGGACCTGGTCGACCTCACCTTCGGCGAGGGCGAGTTCGTGGCCATCGTGGGGCCCTCCGGCTGCGGCAAGAGCACCCTCATGCGGCTGGTCGCCGGCCTGCTCCCACCGACGACCGGCCGCATCGTCTTCCGCGGGAAGCCGGTCGCCGGTCCGGTGAAGGACGTGGGCATCGTGTTCCAGAATCCCGTGCTGCTCAACTGGCTCACGGTGCTCGGCAACGTGATGCTCCAGATCGAGATGCGCGGCCTCGACCCCCGGGCGCACGAGGCGCAGGCGCGCTCGCTCCTCGGGCTCGTGGGCCTCGCCGACTTCCTGGGCAGCTACCCGCGCGAGCTGTCGGGCGGGATGATGCAGCGGACGGCCATCGTGCGGGCGCTGATCCACGACCCGCCGGTCCTCTTCATGGACGAGCCGTTCGGCGCGCTGGACGCCCTCACCCGAGAGCAGATGCGGGTGGACCTGGAGTCGCTCTTGATGGACCGCCCGAAGACCGTGCTCTTCATCACGCACAGCATCGACGAGGCGGTTCTCCTCGCCGACCGCGTGGTGGTGATGTCGCCACGTCCGGGCCGCATCGAGCGCATCATGCCCATCGCGCTGCCCCGGCCGCGCGGCCTCGAGGGGCGGCTGCTCCCGGGGTTCGCGGCGGCGCACGAGGCGATCACCGAGATCTTCCTGGCGCGCGGCGTGCTGCGCGACCGGCCCTCGCCCATGTCCCCCAGCCAGCAGGAGTGACGCCATGAGTACCTTCGTGCTGAAAGGCATCGTTGCCGCCCCTGTCCTGCCGATGCAGCCCGACTCCTCCATCGACTGGGACTCGCTCGGCACGTACCTGGCGTGGATCGCCAGGCAGCGGCCGACCGCGATCGCCATGAACATGGATGCGAGCGAGGGGCCGTCCCTCAGCCGGGAGGAGATGCTCGAAGTGGTCCGCGTGTCGCGGAAGATCATCGGCGACGCCTGCCCGGACGGCCCCTGCCCGCTGGTCTCCGGCCTCATTGCCGGCTCGACCGCCGATGCCGCGGCCTTCGGGAAGGAGCTGAAGGCGGCCGGCGCGCAGGGCTTCGCGATCTTCCCGCCCTTCCCGACCTTCCTGGGCAAT
Source organism: Methylomirabilales bacterium (SeqCode) (assembly GCA_041946635.1). GTDB lineage: Bacteria > Methylomirabilota > Methylomirabilia > Methylomirabilales > 2-02-FULL-66-22 > 2-02-FULL-66-22. The sequence goes on along the minus strand of JBHGAX010000241.1, from coordinate 3,019 downwards.
CCCGTGCCGGCCCGCATGATTTACGAGTACCACAAGGCGATCGCGGACGCGGTGGACCTGCCGCTCATCGCGTTCCAGTTCCCGAAGGCGTGGGGGCCGGACTTCCCGCCGGAGACGCTGCGGGAGCTGGTGAAGATCCCCCAGATCATCGGCCTCAAGGAGGCGTCGTTCGACACCACGAAGACGCTGGAGACGATCGACGCCGCGCGGACGCTGCCGCGCAAGATCGGGATCATGACCGGCAGCGACACCTTCATCCTGGAGGCCATGATCTTCGGGTGCGACGGCGCGCTGATCGGGTTCGCGGGCACCGCCACGGACCAGCTCATCCGCATGCACCAGGCCGTTGTGAAGAAGGACTTCGACACGGCGTTCGAGATCTGGGGCCGCCTGGGCCCCCTGGCGCGGTACGCCTGGCGGGCGCCCATCCGCGACTACCGCCCGCGCATGAAGGAAGTCCTGGTGATGCAGGGCCTGATCCGCCACGCCGCCGTTCGCCCCCCGCAGCTGCCCGTGGACGACGCCGAGCGCGCCGAGCTGCGGCGGCTGGCACAGCACGCGGGGCTGGTCAAGTAAGGGCCGGGGGCGCGCAAGTCGCGCCCCCGGCCATTGAATACCCTCGCTCCCCGGACGGGGGGAGGGTGAGGGGCGGAATTGCCACGAGCTTCGTTTCCGCCGGTTCCATCCTTCCGCGACGTCGGGGCGTTCAAGGCCCACCTCGCCACGCTTGCCATTCCCCTCGGCTGCGATGAGGAGCTGCAGCCGGCCGGAAGCGGCGCCCTGGCCCAGCCCCTGGAGGTGGAGGGGCGGCGGATCGGGAACCGGTTCTGCATCCACCCGATGGGCGGCTTCGACGGCACGCCGGACGGGAAGGCCACCGAACTGGTCACCCGGCGCTGGGTGAACTTCGGCCGGTCGGGCGCGAAGCTGATCTGGGGCGGCGAGGCGCTCGCAGTGCGGCGAGAGGCGCGGGACAATCCGTTCCAGCTCTATTACCATCCCGACAACCGCGCCTCGCATGAGAAACTGTTGCGGGACCTGCGGAGCGCCCATCGCGACCGCTTCGGTACCACCGAGGACCTGCTGGTCGGTCTCCAGATCACGCACTCCGGCCGCTTCGCCCGCCCGGACCTCGACTTCAAGCCCCAGCCCCGCGTCGCGTACCGGCACCCGCTGCTGGATGCGCGAGTCGGCATCACGGACGACAGGGCCGTGCTCGGCGACGCGGAGCTGGACGACCTCATCGGCGAGTTCGCCACCACCGCGAAGTGGGCGCAGGCGGCCGGGTTCGACTTCGTGGACGTCAAGCAGTGCCACGGCTACCTGCTGCACGAGTTCCTGTCGGCCCACACGCGCCCCGGCCGCTACGGCGGGAGCTTCGAGAACCGCACGCGGCTGTTCCGGGAGATCGTCGCCGCCATCCGGCGGGAGGCGCCCGGCCTGCTGATCGGCACGCGGGTCTCGGTCTTCGACATGCCGCCGTTCCAGAAGAACCCGGCGGACGACTCGGGCGAGCCGGCGGACTACCGCGCGGCGCTGCCATATCGGTACGGGTTTGGCCTGGATCCCAACCGTCCGACCGAGCAGGACCTCACCGAGCCGTTCGCGCTCCTGAGGCTGTGCGAAGAGCTGGGCGTCCGGCTGGTGAACATCTCGGGCGGAAGCCCCTACTACAACCCGCACATCCAGCGCCCCGCCCGCTTCCCGCCCTGCGACGGCTACTGGCCGCCCGAGGACCCGCTGCTCGGCTGCGCGCGGCAGATCGAGATCACCAGGCGGTGCAAGCAGGCCTTCCCGAACCTCATCCTGGTTGGCTCGGCGTACTCCTATCTGCAGGAATACCTGGCGCACGTCGCCCAGGCCCAGGTCCGCCTCGGCCAGGTGGACTTCGTCGGCATCGGCCGCCTGTCTTTCGCCTACCCCGACTACCCGCACGACCTGCTGTACGGCAGCGGCGTCACCCGCAAGCGCCTCTGCCGCACCGACAGCGACTGCACCACCGCCCCGAGGAACCGCCTCGTCTCCGGCTGCTACCCCTACGACCCGTTCTACAGGTCTCTCCCGGAAGCGGAGAAGCTCCGACAGATCAAGCGGGCGGCGCGGTTCTCGGAGCCGAGAGCCTGATGCGGGAACTGGTGCCGCGTGCCTCGTGCCGAGTGCCGAGAGGGGGCGCGGAGAAGCGCACGCCGCTTTCCCTTCTGGTCGCGCTCCTATGGTGGGCGCCTGTGATCGCCTCTGCGGCCGAATACGCGATTCAGCCCGAGTCAAGCGAGTTTGTGGTGCGCCTGTACAAGGCGGGGATCGGGTCGGCGCTGGCGCACGATCACGTCGTACGAGCGACCCGCTTTTCGGGCACAGTCATGGCAGATGATGGCAATCCCGGCATGGCGTCCGTCCAGGCGGCGGTGCAGGCCGATTCACTCCGGGCCGACGAGCCGGAGATGCGTCGCAAGCATCGCCTGAGCGGGGAGCTCAGCGAGAAGGACCGCCGAGAGATTCAGTCATCGATGATGGGGCAGCGTCAGCTCGACGCCGCAAGGTTTCCCACCATCACCTTTCGGTCCGTGTCGGTCCAACCCGAGGGCACCGGCCGCGCGGTCATCACCGGCGACTTCACCCTCCACGGCACCACGCGCCGCGTTACGTTCCCCGCGACCGTCCAGCTCTCCGGCGACAGCCTGCACGCCACCGGCTCCTTCGACTTCAATCAAACCGACTTCGGCATCCAACCCTACTCGGCCTTCCTCGGCGCCGTCCGGAACCAGGACCGCGTGACATTGATCTTCGACGTCCAGGCGACGAGGCGGTAGCCGAACACGAAGACACCCCGGCAAAGGGGACGCCCCGTACTTAACGTACTTGTTGTAGCCAGGCCTCCACGCTCGGACGTACCACGCTCCCGTCGCATAGCGCGGTTCACCGGACGCGGGCTCAGTTTCTTTCCTTTGCTGATCGCTGAAAGCCGATCGCTGACCGCTCAGCCCAGCAGGCCCAGCTGCAGCACCCAGAACGCCACCAT
>JBHGAX010000240.1:0-6381 GCA_041946635.1 Methylomirabilales bacterium (SeqCode) | reverse complement strand
CTAACCGCCAAGGCGCCAAGACGCCACCCCCGGACAGGAGACCCAGGGGTTCCAGAGGGTCGGCCAGGACGTGCGGGCCCTCTCCGGGATCGGTTCTCCGGAAAGGGATCGGCACTTCTTGGCGTCCCCTGCGTCTTGGCGGTTCAAGTTTTGCCTCCTACTCGGCCTCGAAGCCCACCCAGTGCACGGTCTTCTTGGCCTTCCCCGCCTGGAGGTAGCTCGACAGGGTCTCGGCCATGGAGTAGAACTCGTGCAGCGGGATGACCTCGCCGCCCAGGCCGGCCATGAAGGAGGTCGTGATCGGCCGCTGCGGGCAGTCGTACAGGGAGGCGCGGACCTCGTGCAGGAGGTTGCCGCCCCGCATGGCCCCGCCGTAGGAGGTGCTGGTCTCGATGACGCCCACGGCCTTGAACTTGGAGAGCGTCTCGGCCACCTCCTGCGTCGGCCAGGGCCGCACGAACCGGAGCTTCACCAGGCCGATCTTGACGCCCTTCGAGCGCAGGTGGTTGATGGCGTGGCGCGCGGTGAAGGCGTGGGCCCCCTGGATGAAGAACACCATCTCGGCGTCCTCGGTCTTGTACGTATCCAGGAAGCTGTACTTGCGGCCGAAGATGCGCCCGAAGTCCGCGAAGGCCTCCTTGATGACCGCGGGCGCGGCCAGCATGGCCTCGGCGCGCTGCATGTCCATGATCGTGCCCTGGTCCGGGCGGATCTGCGGCCCGTGGGACACGGGGCGCTTCGGATCCAGCGGGTGGGGCAGCTTGTAGGGCGGCAGGAACTCGTCCACCTGCGCCTGGTCCGGCACCACCACCTTGCCGGGGATGTGGGAGACGAAGTAGCCGTCCTGGCAGACCATCTGCGGCAGCAGCACGCGATGGTCCTCGCCCACGCGGTAGTTGATCAGCGAGTTGTCCAGGGCCTCCTGCGGGGTCTCGGCCCAGCCCAGGAGCCAGCCCTGGTCGCGGGTGGACATGGCGTCCGTGTGCTCGGAGCCGAAGTCGCCCGGCGGGTCCAGGGCGCGGTCCGCGATCATCATCTGCAGCGGCACGCGGCCGCCGGCGATGGGGGAGTAGGTCTCCATCGCGTAGGTCACGCCGACGCCGGAGCTGCCCGTGATGGCGCGGGCGCCCGCGGCGGCCGCGCCGAACACCACGGAGAGCTGGGCGTGCTCGCCCTCGCCGTGGATGAACTCGCAGTCCAGCTCGCCGTTGGCCACCATCTTGGCCAGCTCCATCATGAAGGCCGTGTAGGGCCGGATCGGATACGAGCAGGCGACCTCAACCTTGGCGAGCTTGGCTGCCTGGGCCGAGGCGGCGCATCCGCTCAACACCATCTCCTTCGCCATGGGTCATCCTCCTTAGAACGGTTTCTCGAGCCGGACCACGCCGTCCTCGAAGTCGAGCTCGTACGCCTTGCTGAGCGCGCCCGTGCTGCACTCGTTCACGCAGATCAGGCAGCCCTTGCAGTACTTCCAGTTCCAGACCACCTCGTCCTCGGCCTCGTTGAGCTGCCAGCAGGCGTCCGGGCAGTAGACCACGCAGTTCATGCAGATGTTGCACTTCTCGTGGTCGATGACCGGGCGGTACTCGCGCCAGTTGCCCGTGATCATCATGGGCTGCTCGGTCACCGGGGCCGGCGTGATGCAGCCGAGGGGGACCGCTTTCTCCTTCGGGATGTTGAACGCCATCGCAGGACCTCCTTGAAAGGGACCCCCTAGAGGGTCTTCACCACGGCGGCCTCACTGCCCTTGAACAGGGCCTCCTTGTTCTTCACGACCGCGGCCAGGCTCTCGAGCTTCACCAGCCCGGTCCCCTTGGCCACCGCGCCCAGGATGGCCGAGGAGATGCCCTGGCCCAGGCCGACCGCGTCCACGCCGCCCTCGGAGCCGGAGAAGTCCACGGTCTGCTCGCCCACGATGGACTTCGCGGGCACGCACACGATCTTGCTCAGCAGGTCCTTGTTCGGGATGAACTTCAGGATGTCCTCCGGCTTCCGGTCGGTGGCCACCACCAGGGTGCCGCCCTTGGACATCCCGCGGAGGATGTTGATGCCCTTGACGATGGTGGCGTCCATCACCACGACCACCTCGGGCTGCTCGTTCTCGTACTCGTACGCCGTCTCGATCTCGGTGTCGCTGATGCGGGCGTACTTGCGCAGGGGCACGTTCACCCGGTCCGGCAGGTCCACGTAGTTGTCGAAGGCCTGGGTGAACTTCCCCTCGCTCTTGGCCGCCATCGCCAGGCCGTTGGCGACGTCGCGGCCCTCCTTGTCCTGGACAACGCCCCGTGCCCAGATGGTGATCTGCTTCATCTTCGTAGCCATGAGTTCCTCCTTGCGCGAAGTTATCCGCCGACGGGACGCCTGCTCGCGGCTCCCCGCGAGTCGCTCACCTCCCTTCCTGCCGCCGCGATGGTCCCGCGGGCGACCGCATCGTGGTTACCTGGGATCGGGCCTCCTGCATCTGGGCCGCGCTGACCTCGAAGGTCGCCGCGGCCGTGGTGCGTGCGCGCTCCAGCCCGAGGAGGGCCGCCTTCTTGCAGATCAGCTCCAGCTCGGCCCCGGTCCAGCCCTCGGTCTCGTCCGCCAGCCGCCCCAGCTCCACCTCCGGGGCCAGGGGCAGGCCCTCGGCGTGGATCTCCAGGATGGCCCGGCGCTCGTCCCGGTCGGGGAGCGGCAGCTCCAGCACGTAGTCGAAGCGGCCCGCGCGCAGGAGCGCCGGCTCCATCAGGTCCGGCCGGTTGGTGGCCCCCAGCACGATCACGCCCAGGGAGCCGTGCAGGTCGTCCAGCTCGCGGAAGAGCTGGCTGACCAGGCGGGTCATGAGGCTCCCGGCCTCCTGGGTGGAGCGGGCCGGCACCAGCGACTCGATCTCGTCGAAGAACAGGATGCAGGGGGAGGCCTGCTTGGCCCGCTTGAAGACCTCGCGCAGGCCCTTCTCCGACTCGCCCACCCACTTGGAGAGCAGGCTGGGCTGGTCCACCGTGATGAGGGTGAGCCCCAGCTCGCCCGCCAGCGCGCGCGCCAGCAGGCTCTTGCCGGTGCCCGAGGGGCCCGTGAGCAGGATGCCCTTGGGCGGGTTGAAGCGCGCGTGGCCGAAGTGCGCCGCCCCGTGGCGGACCAGCTGCAGGATGGAGCGCAGCGTGCGCTTGGTCTCCGCCAGGCCGCCCACGTCCTTCAGGGTGATGCGCGGCCGCTCGGCCATGAACTCGCGGGTGGCGGTGGGCTCCACCACCTTGAAGGCCGCCATGAAGTCCGCGCGGGTGATCTGGACGGGGAGCCCCTCGATGCACGGCTTCTGGTCGGGGTTGAAGCGCACGTGGGGCAGCAGGCGGCGGAGGGCCACCATGCCGGCCTCCTTGCAGAGCACGGCCAGGTCGGCCCCCACGTAGCCGTGCGTGATCTCCGCCATCTCGTCCAGCTCCACGTCCTCGGCCAGCGGCATGCGGCGCGAGTGGATGCCCAGGATCTGGCGCCGCCCCTCCCGGTTGGGCACGCCGATGGTGATCTCGCGGTCGAAGCGCCCCGGGCGCCGCAGCGCCGGGTCCACCAGGTCCGGCATGTTGGTGGCGCCGATGACCATCACCTCGCCCCGCTCCACCAGCCCGTCCATGAGGGCCAGGAGCTGCGCCACCACGCGCTTCTCCACGTCGCCCACGACCTGCGCCCGCTTGGGCGCCAGGGCGTCGATCTCGTCCAGGAAAATGATGCTGGGCGAGTTGCGGCGCGCCTCCTCGAAGACCTGGCGCAGCTTGGCCTCGCTCTCGCCGTAGAACTTGTGGATCACCTCCGGGCCGTTCACGTGGATGAAGTGGGCCCGCACCTCGTTGGAGACGGCGCGCGCGATCAGCGTCTTCCCGGTGCCCGGGGGCCCGGTGAGGAGCACGCCCTTGGGCGGGTCGATCCCCAGCAGGCCGAACAGCTGGGGGAACTTCAGCGGCAGCTCCACCATCTCCCGCACCAGCGAGACCTCGCGATCCAGCCCGCCGATGTCCTCGTAGGAGACCCGGTAGGCCCGCTCCGCGGAGATCTCGGGCACCCGGAAGCTGATGGCGGTGTCGGTGGAGATGAGCAGCGCGCCGCGGGGCGCGGCGCCCTCGACCGTGTAGGCCTGCGGCCGGGCGCCCAGGAAGGTGACCTGCAGCCGGTCCCCGAGCAGGATGGGGAGGTTCTGGAGGAGCTGCCGCAGGTGCGGCAGCTCCTCCTGCGTGGGCAGCGGCTGGTTGGCCTGCACGGGCGCCAGCAGGACGGACTCGGCCACCTTGAAGGGCACCTTGCGGACGGAGACGTACTCGTCGATCCCCGCCTGCGCGTTGTCGCGGCTGTTCCCGTCCAGGAGCACCAGGAGCTGCCCGCAGTGGCTGGGGGGGGCCTGGACCGCGCGGGCCACCGTGGAGCGGCGCCCGGTGATGAGCAGCACGTCGCCCGGCACCGCGTGCAGTCGCTTCAGGTCGTCGGCGTCCAGCCGCGCGTAGCCCTTCCCGACGTCCTCGACGAAGGCTTCGGCCACCTTGAACTGCAGGCCCTCGGCCACCGGCTCGCTCACCTGGACGCTCCTGTGGGGGGTTCGCCGTCGGCGAGGGACGCGGTCCGCAGCTCGAAGACCCGCTCCTCCATCGACCGGATGTGCCGCTCCATGCGGCGCTGTGCCGCGTCGGCGTCGCGCGATTCGATGGCGCTCAGAATGGCCCGATGCTGTTTCAGCGACTGGGGCGGGCGATCGCCCTGGAGCGAGGTCTCGCGGGTCTCCTTCAGGAGGCCCATGAGGCTGTCCATGATCTTGAGCAGCAGCTCGTTCCCCGCCGCCTCGGCCAGCAGGTAGTGGAAGGTGGTGTCCGCCTGGATGCCCGTGCCGCCCTGGAGGATGAGCTGCTCCTGCTCCTCCAGGGCCTTGCGCATGGCCGCCATGTGCTCCGCGGTGGCCCGGCGCGCGGCGAGGGCGGCCAGGTCCGGCTCGATCACCTGGCGGACCTCGAAGAGCTTGCGCTGGCTGTCCCAGGATTCGAAGAGGCGGGCGGTGAGGATGTCGCTGTTGGTGGTGGGCAGGGCGGCCAGGAAGGTGCCCTCACCCGCGCGGGTCTGGAGGATGCCCAGGGACTCCAGGCCCCGGATCGCCTCGCGCACCGTGGACCGGCCCACGCCCAGGATGCGGGCGAGGTCCCGCTCGGCGGGCAGGCGGTCTCCCGGCTTGAGGCGTCCCGAGGTCACGAGGTCGCGAATCTGGTCCACGATGCCTTCGGAGACCCGCGTCTTGCGGACGGCTTGAAAGTCCTGGTGCCCCACCGTCGGCATGGCGCCCCCCCGTCGCTGCGATGGCCCGATGGTCCGCTGGTCCGACCGCGAGGCGACTCTCCTACCGGCCACCCCCCGGCGTCAAGGCGATTCCGGCCTTTTTTTCAAATGTTTACGAGACTAACAAGATCTGGTTACGGCGGAGAGACAACCCGGACAACCGCGACGGTTTGCAGGCATGGCCCGCGGGTGAGCGGGTGTCCCGCGGGGCCCCGACGGTTTCCTGGGCCACACGGGGACGCGAGGGGGGGACGCGACGGACCCCGGTCCCGGTTGCCGGGGTCCGCGCACGGAGCCGTGCGGGGGACGAGGCTAGCCGGCGGGATGCAGCGTGGTGATGCCGCCGTCCACGAAGATCGTCTGGGCCGTGATGCCCGTCGCATCGGCGGCCAGGTAGAGCGCGGCGTTGGCCACGTCCTCGGGAGTCGGGTTGCGGCCGATGGGATTGCTGCGGGCACCCTTCTCGAACACCTCGCGCGGCCAGTCCACGAAGCCGGTGTCCACCAGGCCCGGCGCGATGGCGTTCACCAGGATGTTCTGCCTGCCGAAGGCCCGCGCCAGCGACTTGGTCATGGCGGCCAGGGCGGCCTTGGAGCCGCCGTAGATGACGGAGCTGCCCGCCCCCTGGTAGGCCGCGATGGAGGTGGTGTTGATGATGCGGCCGCCGCCCTGCTTCAGCATGTGCGGGATGGCCGCCCGGGTCACGTAGAGCGGCCCGAGGGTGTTCACGGCCAGGGTGCGCTGCAGGATCTCCTCGGTGAGGCCCTCCAGGTCGGCATGGGGCACGTACTTGCTCCAGCCGGCGTTGTTCACCAGGATGTCGAGCCGGCCGAGCTGCGCCACCGCTTCGGCCACCAGCCGGCGGGCCTCCGCATCCTTCGAGACGTCCGCCTTGATGGCGTACGCCTTCACCCCGGACTGCCGGGCCGCGGCCGCGGTCGCCTCCGCCTCCGCCTGGCGCCGGGAGTAGTTGATGGCGATGTCGCAGCCTTCGGCGGCGAACTTCAGGGACATGGCCCGCCCCATCCCCGTGCCGCCGCCCGTGATCAGCGCCGCCTTGCCTTTCAATCGCATGGCTCCTCCTCCAGCAAG
>JBHGAX010000024.1:0-20674 GCA_041946635.1 Methylomirabilales bacterium (SeqCode) | reverse complement strand
GGGGAAGACCGGGGGCGGGGGGCGGAGAGCCTTGGAGGCGGAATGCGGGGTGCGGGATGAATGGAGACCCGGCGATGGGGATGGCGGTGGGGTTCGCGAATGGCGGGGCCGGGCGGCAACCCGCGTTGCCGGCTCGAGCGAACGGTGGCGAGTTACGCGGGACGTCTTACGTCTTCCGTTCCCCGTCCTCCCGCAGGCAGTCGGCGATCTCCTCCAGGTTGAACGGCTTCTCGACGCAGCGCAGGCCGGTGCGCGCCAGGAACGCGCGCGTGCGCTGGCTGATGGTGTCGCCCGTCATGACGATCACGCGCGGGCGGGGCTGCAGCGCACAGATGACCTCGTCGTAGATGCGCTCCCCGTCGAAGCCCGGCATCTTCATGTCCATGAACACGACGTCGTACCGCCCGCGGGCCAGCCGCTCGGCGCCCGCCGGACCGTCGGCGGCCGTCTCGACGTGGTGCCCGTCCAGGGCGAGCGCGCCGGCCAGCACGCGGACGATGGCCGGCTCGTCGTCCACGACCAGGACCCGGCGGGGCGGGCAGGGCTGGCGCGGCGGCGGCGCGGGCGCCGGCTCCGCCGCCACGGGCAGCCGCAGCTCGAACCAGGCCCCTCCCTCCGGGCGGTTGCCGGCGGCGATGCTCCCCCCGTGCTCGGTCAGGATGGCGTGGCAGATCGAGAGGCCCAGCCCGGCCCCGCGGCCCGCCGGCCGGGTCGTGAAGAAGGGGTCGAAGATCTTGTCCAGGGCGTCGCGCGGGATACCCGGGCCGTCGTCCTCGATGCGGAGCAGCGCGCGCGATCCGTCCGCGTCGGCCGCCGTGCCGATCCGGATCTCCCCGCCCCGGCCCTTCTCGGTGATGGCTTGCTCGGCGTTCACGAGGAGGTTCAGGATCGCCTGCTGGATCTGGTGAGGATCGGTGTGGACCGGCGGCAGCCCCTCGGCGTACCGGCGGGTGACGCGGACGTTCTGCACGTGCAGCGCGTAGGCCCGCAGCGCCAGGGCGTTTTCGATGAGGGCCTGGAGCTGGACGGCGCGCCGATCCGGCCGGTGCGCGCGGGCAAAGGACAGCAGGTTGCGCACGATCGCCGCGGCGCGCTCGGCCTCGGCGGTGATGACGGACAGGCTCTCCCGCGTCGCGGCGTCGTGCGTGCCCAGCAGCAGGAGCTGCGCCATGCCGGAGACCGCCGTGAGCGGGTTGTTCAGCTCGTGGGCCACCCCCGAGACCAGCCGCCCCATGGCGGCCATCTTCTCCGCCTGCATGAGCTGGTGCTGCAGGCGACGCTGCGCCGTGACGTCCTTGGAGATCTGCACGATCCCAAGCGGCCGCCCGTCGTCCGCGTAGAAGGGCGAGCAGGTCTGCAGGAAGACCTCGCCGTCCGCCGTCTCGCGCTCCTCGGTGACCGCGCGGCCCTGTCCCAGGCAGCAGGCGGTGTCGCAGCCCGGCCCGGTGCCCGGGAACAGCTCCCTGCACGTCCGGCCGACCACGCCGTCCCCGGCTGCCGCGTGCCGCTGCAGGAACGCCCGGTTGGCGCGCACCACGCGCGCGGCGGGGTCCAGCACGGCGATGAGGTCGACCGTCGCGTTGAACGTGTTCTCCCACTCCGTCTTCACCCGGGAGGCCTCGCCGAACAGGCGCGCGTTCTCGATGGCGATGGCGGCGGGGTTGGCCAGCAGGCGCAGCGCGCGCAGATCGTCCTCCAGGAAGCGGCGGCCGGGCTCCGTGCTGCTCACCGCGATCACGCCGATGAGCCGGTCGTGGTACAGCACCGGTTCCGCCAGGATCGCCCGGATCTCGGTGCGCTCCAGGATCTCGGGTGCGGCGCCGGCCCAATCGCGATACTCGTTCACGATCATGCCGCGGCGCCGCCGCGCCACCCCGCCGACCAGGCCGCGGCCCAGGGGGACGCGCAGCTCCCCCAGCCAGTCGCCGTGCCCGCGCCAGGCGTGGGGCAGCAGCGCCTGCTCCGCCTCGCTCCACAGCAGGACCATGCCCGCCTGTCCGCCGACCAGCTCGATGGCCCGCTGGGTGATGAGGCCCAGGAGCGTGGGGAGATCCAGCTCCCGGGTGATCTCGGCCGTCACGGCCCGGATCGCCTCGAGCTGGCTGGTGCGAAACAGCAGCGCGTCCTGCGTGCGCCGGCGCTCGGTCACGTCCTCCAGGGTGCCCTCGTACCAGCACACCCGCCGCTTCGCGTCCCGCACGGCCCGCGCGTTGATCCGCACGAAGATCACGGCGCCGTCCCGGCGCCTGAGCGGCAGCTCCAGGTCGCGCACCACCCCCGTGCGGTCGAGCTGGGCCCGCTCGCGCTGCCACTCGGCGGGCTCGAGGTAGAGGTCGGCGATGCGGACCGCCAGCAGCGCCTCCCGGTCCGGATACCCCAGCATCTCCAGCAAGGCGGGGTTCGCGTCCAGGAACTCGCCCGTCGGCCGCACCCGGTAGATGCCCAGGGGGATCCGGTCGAACAGCTCCCGGTACCGCGCCTCGGCCTCGGACAGGGCCTGCCGAGACTCTGCCCGGTCCAGGGCGGCCCGAACGGAGGCCGGGAGGCGCGCGAGATGCTTGGGGGCCTTGATGATGTAGTCGTCCAGGCCGGACTTGATCGCCTCGATGGCGATCTCCTCGTTGCCGCTTCCCGTGACCATGAGGACCGGGATCGCGGGCCAGCGGGCCTTGATGATCCCGAGGAGCTCCAGGCCGGTGGTCCAGGGCAGGAGGTAATCCAGCAGGGCCACATCGAATGCGGACGTGGCCAGCGCGGCCATGAGCGCCCGCTCGTCGCTCACCTCGGTGACCTGCGCCGCCGGGAACTCCCGGCGCAGCTCCTCGATGGTGCGCGAGCGGTCCACAGCACTGTCGTCCACCAGCAGGACCCGCAAGTCCTCGCGCATGACCCCTCCGGTTGGTGGAGCGTGGGGCGGGGAGCGTGGGGCGGCCGGCGCCAGTACGTGGAGCGTGGGCCGTGCAGCGCCCGGGATCTGTCGCGTCGCTTCACGCCGGGCGCTCCCACGCTCCGCGCCCCCCACCGGTGCGGGCGTGGCTCCACGCTCGACGGCATCCTCACGGCGGCGGAAGCAGCTCCCCGATGACGCCCAGCAGGGCCGCGAGCTGCACCGGCTTGGTCAGCACCCGGTCCACCCCGGCATCTCTCGGCATCTCGGCGGCCGCCTGATCGCCCCAGCCGGTCAAGACGATGACGGGCAGGTCTGGGCGCCGGCCCTTCACCTCGCGGGCGACATCCCAGCCGGTCACCTCCGGCATGCCGAGGTCGGTGAGCACGAGGTCCACCGGCTCCGCCGCCAGGCGGGCCAGGCCGGCTCGGCCGCCGTCCGCCTCCAGCACGTGCTGGCCGGCTGCCCGCAGCAGGCAGGCGAGGGTCTCCCGGACCGTGGGATCGTCGTCGATCAGCAGGACGCGGCGGGCCGGGGCCGCCACGGCCGGCGGCGGCGCCGGGGCGTCCGGCTTGGCGGAGGCGGCGGGACGAAAGCGCAGGCGGAGCGTGCTCCCCCGGCCCGGCGTGGAGGCCACCTCGATCTGGCCGCCGTGCCGCTGCATGATGCCGTACGCCACGGACAGGCCGAGGCCGCTGCCGTGCATGCCCTTGGTGGTGAAGAAGGGGTCGAAGGCCCGGCGGCGCACCTCCTCGGTCATGCCCACCCCGGTGTCCGAGACGGACAGCTCCACCCAGGCGCTTGCCGGCGCCCCGGCCCCCCGGCACTCGGGCGCTCCGGGACGCCCGTCCGCCGCCGCATCGGCGCCGGAGCGCGGGAGCGCCGGCGTGCCGGAGCGCCCCTCCTCCAAGCGGCGCCCGGCGAAGGTCAGGGTGCCGCCGTTCGGCATGGCGTCCACGGCGTTGAAGATGAGGTTGGTGAGGAGCTCCCGGATCTCGGCGGGATTCCCCTCCACCGGCGGCAGGCCGCCCAACTGGATCTCGGTCCGGATCAGCCGCCCCTCGCGCTGGGGCTGCTCGCGCCAGCGGGGCCGGGTGATCTCGAGCGCCTCGCGCACCAGGCGATCGAGGTCGCAGGCGCCCAGGGGGCCCTCGCCGCGCCGGCGCGCGAAGTCCTGGAGCCGCCGCACCACCTGGGCCCCGTCGCTCACCGCCGTCTGGAGCGTCCGGAGGCCATCCTGCACCTCGGGCGCCAGCGCCCGGAGGCGCAGCAGCTCGATCTGGCCCAGGATGGCGGCCAGCGTGTTGTTGAAGTCGTGCGCGATGCCGGTCGCCATCTGGCCCAGGCCGCGCAGCTTCTCGGTCCGGACCAACTCTTCCTGCGCTCGCTCCAGCGCGTCGTACGAGCGCTTCAGGTCGGCGTAGAGCCGGGCATTCTCGATGGCCACGCCGATCTGCCCCCCGATGGCGGCGAGCAGCGCCAGGTCGCCGTCGGTGAACCGCCCCACGGCTCGGCGGAAGGCGTGGATCACGCCCACCGGACGGCCCTGGATCGAGATGGGCAGCCCCGCCGAGGACCGGAAGCCGAGCCGGCGACCCAGCTGGCTGCGGGCCATCGCCCGGTACGCGGGGTCGGCGGTATCGGCGAAGCCGATGGCGCGGCCCTCCACGAAGATCCGGCCGATGATGCCCTCCCCCGGCGCGTAGGTGGCTGCGGCGTCCAGCACGTCGGCGGGCAGCCCGTGGTGGGCCATGAGGCGCAACACCTGGGCCTGCTCGTCGAGGATGTACAGCCGCCCGGCCTCCGCGCCAAGGAGCTGCAGGGTGGTGAGCAGGGCGGCCCGCGTGATGGCCGCCACGTCCAGCGACCGCGTGACGGTGTCCGTGACGGTGAAGAGCGCCTGCAGCTCTTCGCTCCGCCGCTTGACCTGGCCGAACAGCCGCGCGTTCTCGATCGCCAGGGCCGCCTGGTCCGCGAAGGAGGCCAGGTAGGCCAGCTCGTCCGGCGCGTACGAGCGGGGGGCGGTGGTATTGAAGCTCAGCACCCCCAGGATCTCGTCCCGGATGCGGATGGGCAGCGCCAGGTAGCTCACGATCCCCAGCCGCCGGTCGCCCTCCTGGAACACGTTGCGCGGGTCGGTCCGGGCGTCCGCGGTGAAGAGCGGCTCGCCGGTGGCGGCCACGATGCCGGACAGGCTCGCGCCGATCGGGAGGGCGTCGTCGGGGTCCATGGCCGTGCCCCGGACGGCGCCGACCCGCAGGACGCCGGCCTCCCGGTCCACGAGCAGGAGTTTCACGTGCACGCAGCCCGTGATGGCCGCCGCCTCCTCCACGATGCGGTCGAGGATGGTCTGCAGGTCCAGGCCGGTCATGATGGAGCGCGAGGCCCGGAGCAGGGCGGCCAGTTCCTCGGCGCGCCGGGCGCCGGCCGCGTGGAGCCTGGCGTTCTGGATGGCGATGGCCGCCTGGATGGCGAAGAGGCGGAGGAGCGCCTGGTCCTCGGCCGTGAAGGTCCGGCCGCCCTCCACGCCCAGGGTGATGGCCCCGACCAGTTCGCCCCGATACAGGAGCGGCTCCCCGAGCGAGGCGGTGAGCTGGGTGTGCTGCAGGGTGATCGGGTGCGCGTAGGGGGAGGTCCGGTAGTCGTTCACGACCAGCCCCTCGCGCGTCTTCGCCACCGTACCGGCGATGGCCTCGCCCGGCCGCAGCTCGATGCTTCCCTGCCAGGGGCCCAGGCCGTGCCAGGCGCGGGACACCAGCACGCCGCGCGCCGCCTCCCAGAGAAAGACCGTGCCGGTGGCCGCGCCCGCCAGCTCCACGGCGCGCCTGATCAGGAGCTGGAGGAGTACGCCGAGGTCCAGCTCGCGGGCCATCTCCTCGCCCACCGCCCGGAGCGCCTCCAGCTGCCGCGCGCGCGCGAGGAGGGCGCGCTCCGCCTGCTTGCGCGCGCCGATGTCCCTGGCGAAGACGAGCGCGGCCGCCGTTCCGTCCACCACGAGGGGCACCGCGGAGACCTCCACGTCCACCGCGCTCCCATCGAGGCGCAGGTACCGCTGCTCCATCGGGGGCGTGGCCTGTCCCGCCTCGCTGAGGAGCCGCAGCCGGGCCCACGCCGCCTCGCGGACGTCCGGGTGCACGTGGTCCATGAGGGCCCGGCCCAGCAGCTCCTCGGGGGCCCGCGCCCCCAGCAGGCGCACGGCCGCGGGGTTCAGGTAAGCGACCCGGCCGTCCACCTGGAGGAACACGGCATCTGGCGCGCCTTCGACGAACGAGCGAAACACGGGATCCAGGTCCATGGGCCTCGCTTCCCGCCGCGGCGTGCCTGCGCGCGACGCGCGTACTATGCCATCTCCGTGCAGGCGGACAAGAAAAACCCGCGCGCGCCTTCCGGATGTCTTCTCTTTCAGCCGTAGATTCGGCGGCAGCCGGGCGGGAGGCAACGACAGCACGCGCGGGAGGCCGGGTGCGGCGCAGGCGGGCATCCGCCTTCGCGGCCCCCGCCTCCGCCTGGTAGGTCGCCGCGAACCACGCGGGCCGGCACGAGGGACTTCGTCCCGCCCGGCCCCGCACCGAACGTTCTTACCCGCCCCCAGGCACACTCGCTTCGGCCAGGAGCGGCAGGGGCCGCGTCTCCCGATCGCCACGCCAACGACGACGGGCACTTGCGCTGGCGCCGCCCGCTCAAATTTCCGGAGCATTAGCACGTCGGATGCATGGGCAGGTGCCCGTGGGCCGCGCCGAGCGGCGTGGGCCACCGTCAACACGGGGAGACCGCGCAGGATGAACGATACCACGGGCACGATGGCCCGAGCGTCGCCACCGTCCTCCGCGCTGCCCAGGCCGGGGCCGCGCGCGCCGCGCTCACGTGAAGGTGTCGCGCGCACAGGGGTACCGCGCACTCCTCGATGCGCACGACGTGGCGACGGGGATGGTGCCCACCGGGATGAATGGATGCCGTCGATCCCCGCGTCGGGGGCGGGTTCTGACCTCGCTCACGTGCGACGCGCCGACCGGCGCGGGGAGACGAGCGCACGGCGGGGAACCTACCAAGCCGCAAGCCCTCCGAGCGCAAGGCGGCCTGAGGGTGCCCCGAACTCCAGAGGAACCCCGTTTGTGCGTTGGGAGGAGACCGCATCGGCTGCTTGAGCGAGTGCCTGAAGGCAAGCTGGGCTGGCGGCCGCATCCGCGGTCGCGGTCGCTGGGACAGTTGGCGCTGCACATCGCCCAGGTGCCGGGGAATGTCTCGGCCCTGGCTGCGCAGGACGTCGTCGAAGCGCCCTCGTTTGCCGATGAGCCGGAAGCACGCAGCCGTCGGGGGCTGCTGGAGACGCTCGACCGGGGGCTTGCCAGCGCGTGGACAATTCTCTCCGGGATGGACGATCGGCGGGTGATGGAGTCCTGGACGATGCGGCGAGACGGCCAGGTCCTGCTCACCGTGCCCCGGGTCGCGATCTTGCGCAGCATCCTCCTCAATCACTCCTACCATCACCGGGGACAGCTGTCTGTCTATCTGCGGCTGCTGGATGTGCCGGTCCCATCCATCTACGGGCCGAGCGCAGACGAGAACCCGTTTGCGGCGGCCGGCGTGGATGCGCCGGCACGGACGCCGGCGCGCCAGGTGCAGCGGTAGGCCGATGCAACTCCAGACACCCCGGCACCTGTTCCGCGACTTTCTCGAGGCGGATCGGGAGGCGTGCATCGCCTATCAGGTGGACCCCGGTCTGCAGTGGGAGCCCCGTGGACGGGCTACCGGGGCCTCCCGATAAGCGTCGCGACGGTCTGGCGGTGCGAGCCGAACGGCACCAAGACGTGCTCGTGCCATGCAGGGTCCGATGATCACCGTGATGGGGGCAACGGGACACACGGGAAAGAAGATCGCCGACGCGCTGCTGCTCCAGGCCGGCGAGCGGATACGCGCGCTGGGCCGCTCGGCGAGCAAGCTGGCGGAGCTGGAGCGGGCGGGCGCCGAGGTCCGCACGGGGGATGTGGCCGATGCCGCGTTCCTGACGCAGGCCTTCGGTGGCGCGGAGGCGGTCTACACGCTCCTGCCCACCGATCGGCACGCGCGCGACTACCGCGCCGCGCAGGACCGCCAGGGCGAGGCCATCGTGCGGGCGATCCGCAGGAGCGGCGTCCGGTACGTGGTCGCCCTGAGTAGCCTGGGCGCGGACCTGCACGAAGGCACAGGGGTCATCGCCGGCCTGCGTGCTAGGAGGAGCGCCTCAAGCGCCCGGCGATCCAGTGCGTCCCCTTGGACCGCTTCCCGGCGGATGTCCCGCACGCCCGGGATGCGCTTCGTGGTGCGCGGCCCGGACGGCGGGGAGCGGCCCGTCACGGTGCGAGGGCTCTCGGATGACCATGCCACGCTCGACTTCAACCACCCGCTCGCGGGGGAGCGGCTCAGCTTCTCAGTCGAGGTGGTGGAGGTGCAGGCGATGGAAGAGGAAAGCGGGCCGGAAGCGGGACGGCCGGCCGCCCCGGGGCTCCGCCGCGAGTCCCGGTAAGCGCCAGAGGCAGAACCGCTTGCGCCACTTGCTGACGATCTGCCGCGGGACGTCGAGGCGGTCCGCGATGACGTCATTGCCCAGTCCCTCGGCGGCCAGGAGGACGATCTTGGCCCGAACCACGTCGCAATACGGTGACGTATATTGCCGTGCCCGACTTTCGAGAACCTCCCGCTCCTGTGCGGTCAGCTCGACACGAAATGGGCTTCTCCGTGGCATGGCGACGCCCTCCTCCGGCTTCCACCCTGCCATAGATCCTGGTCGAGGCAAGACTTTATACGTCAGCGTGCGGGAACGGATGGGCGCGATCGTATCAAAGCGGTTGGGGGAGGGAGGCTCGGAAAGCGTTGTACGTGCGGCGGTGTCACCTTACCGGCGGATGGCCCGCGGGCTTAGCGTACAATATTCTCCGTTTCGTCAAACGGCCCCTCCTCCCACGTACCGCAGCCTGCAGTATGTCGATGACTCAGCCGGCATGCATGAATATGTGCGCGCTGAATCGCTCGGAGAGCCTTCGTGCCCACCGGCAGAGTATCACTCTGGGCCAGGGATCGACTGCAAATGGCTACTCCAAAGGTGGTGCGACGGAGACACCGGTCGCTCCCGTCTTCTCAATCGCGCGGGCGACTACCCCGGACCTCTTTGCGTCTTCGACGACGCGCCGAAGGTAAGCCAGCCCGGCGCCGTGACCCTTTGGGACGGCGATGGATTGCTGAACGGCCATGAAACGTCCTTCCAAAATGCGCGATCCTGGCAGTCTGCCGAACAGGTCAAGCAGAGCCTGCCGCAGGCCGGCCACCGCGTCCACCTCGCCGGTTACGAGCAGGTTGAAGGCTGCCTCCGCGCCCTGCGTTGACACCAGTCGAGCGCGTGAGAGACTGCGGCGGAGGAACAGCTCGTAGTTCGCCCGGGCTGGCGCAGCAACGCGAACCCCCTCCCGATCCACGTCTGCCGCGGCGCGAAAGAGCGAGGAGCCTGGCACGAGGTAGGTCGCGTCGATCTCCAGATACGCTGGCGTGAAGCTCATCAGTTGCTCGCGCTGGGGATCGGAGCCAAGAAAGGCAATATCCCACGCATTAGTGGGCGCTGCGTCGCCCATGGCAGCGACGCTATCGTAGGGAACGATTTTGGCGGCCACCCCGAGGCGCCCCGCGAGGTCCTGCAGCAGGTCGACCGCTACGCCGCGCGATTCACCGGTCGCCGGATCTTTGGTGGCCAGGATGACGTTCCCGTAGTTGATCCCAGCGCGAAGCTTCCCGCTCGGCGCAAGGTCGGCACGAACGGCAGGCGTGATCTCCATCATAGTGGCTCCCGTTGCAAACCGTTGAAGCAACACCTCCGGCCGGGCCGCGCGTCATGCCGGCGCCCCGTCGAATGTCAAGACAAGTTCCCACTGAAAACGGCCCGCCAGGCCTGTGCTCGGCCCGCGGAGCTCCAGGCGATCTGCGACGCCCTGGGTGCGCCGCCGACATCCAGGCTGCCCTCCCGCTGCCTCTCACCGCCGCCGACCGAGGGGCTGGCTTCGGGTGCCAGCTCTCGCTCCTGCAACTGGAGGTCAGCCGCACGCACGTTTTCGATCGCCGCTCTGCGGGGCCGGGAGTTCTCCTCGAAGTCCTTCGGGACCAACTCGACCTCGGCCGCCCCAGCCGGATGCAGTTGGCGGCCGCTCGGCGTGAAGGCGCTTGTCAAATGGACCGTCACCCCTGACCGGCAAGCTTCTCAGCCTCAGAGCCCGGCAGGCATGGGGATGTTGAACCGCTCGGCGGCCTTGCGAAGATTGCGGATGGTGCCGCCGGGCAGCGGAATGCCCTTCTCGGCCCGCTCCTGGTGCACCCGGTCCTCGAGCTCGCCCGGCACGAGAATCTCCTCACACCCTTCGGCCCGGGGCAGGGCCTTCAGGCCCACGATCGTCCTGTCCACGTGGCGGCGATACGCGTCCGCGTCGGTGAACATCCCGATGTTGATGGCCGCGACCACGCCGTGCTGGCGGTGGCGGTGCGCCCCGGGCTGCCCGTACAGCGCGGGCTCCAACAGCGGATCACCGACCATGAGGCTGGACAGGCACTCGAACATCAACGCCAGTCCCGAACCCTTCGGTCCGCCGAACGGCAGGAGGATGGCGGCAGACCAGGGATCGGTCGCCGGCTTGCCGTCGGCGGTCAGGGCCCAGCCGATGGGGAGCGGCGTCCCGCGATCCTTCGCCAATCGCAGCTTCCCCCCGGCAGCCACGCTCGTGGCCATGTCGAGCAGCAGGGGCCGTTGCTCCTTTCCCGGAACGCAAATCGCGACAGGGCTGTTATGGACCCCCGCGGCGCTTGCGCCGTGGGGCGCCATGTTCGGTGGGGAGCAGACGAAGGCGATGCCCGCCATTCCGCGCTCCGCGGCCATGAGCGGGTAGTAGCCCATTGCCCCCTGGTGGGTCGTGTTCTTGATGAAGCCCCAACCGATGCCAACCGCCTCGGCCTTCGTGATCACGCGGCGCATCGCCTGGGTCGTCACGACCGGCCCGAGCGCGTAGTCCGCGTCGATGACGAGCGTCGCCGGCGTTTCCTGAAGGACCTGAATGCGTGGCCGGGTCTTCATCTCCCCCTTGTCGATGAGCTCGAGGTACCAGGGGATGCGGAGCACGCCGTGCGAATCCACGCCGCGGAGGTTCGCCCAGACCAGCAGCTCCGCCTCGATGGCAGCGTCCTCCGCCGGCACGCCGGCGCGGACGAACACCTCTTGCGTAAATGCCTGCAGCTCCTTCCAGCCGACCCGCGACTCACTCTCTGCCATGCATCGTCCTCCCATCGGCCCTGCGAAAACTGCGCCTGAGCAGAATCCGCCCAAAAAGGTCATGCCCCGCCGCTATGCATCACACATCGCGTAGCCGCCGCTGGCGTACGATCAGCGAGTCCCGACGTGCGTCGGCTGGGCGCCTGTTGCAGGAGCCGCATTCACGCATCCAGGACGAAGAGCGAGAGCAGGTCCTGCATGCTCCGCATCTTTTCCATCTGCCAGAGGGCGCCGAGCCCGCGGTCGGCGGCCGCCTGGCCCATGACGGGCTCGGCCAGCCTGCGGAACTTCGCCTCGATCTCCTGGTCCGTCATCGGGTTCTTCGGGTGGCCCTTCGCGTAGAAGATCTCCTCGACGTGCGTCTGCCCCGATTTCATGGTCACCGTCACGCGGAACGGGTAGGCCTCCGGCCACGCGCGGTTGAACTCGTCGATCGCCCGCACCTCGATCTTCTGCATGATGGCGTGGACCTTCGGGTCCCGGATTCGCTCGGGGGTGAAGTCGTCCACCCACACCGTTCCCCGGCACAGCGCCACCGCGGCCACGTAGGGCAGGCTGTGGTCCGCGGTTTCCCGGGTCGTGGGGTTCCACTTGTCCCGGCTGTCCGCCGAGCACTGCACCCCGTGCTCGTACGTCTCGATCACGATCCGTTCCACGTCGTCCAGCCGGTCCCGCAGCACCTGGTGTAGTGCGGCGGCGGGGGTGACGCAGCACTGCGCCTCGTAGTCGCAGGGATAGGCTTTGAAGCGGCTCAGTTCCAGGCTGTAGGGGACGTCACCGCCTCCGAGGGACGGCAGCTCCATCGTGACGCCGTACACCTTGCCGAACCCGCTGGAGCCCTCGAATGCCTGGTCGGGGCCGGTGAGGCCGCGCCGGGCCAGCAGTGCCGCGAACAGGCCGTTCCGCGCGGCGTTTGCCGCCGCGCATCCCTTCCACATCGAGAGCGTGCCTACCCGGGTCTGGAAGAGCGGCCCGTTGGGCACGACCGCGAGGGCGATCGCGTGGGCCAGCTGCTCCTTGGTGAGGCCCATCACCCGGCCCGCGCCCGCGGCGGCTGCGAAGCTCGTGTACACCACGTAGTCCAGCCCGCCATCGATGACCGGTTCGCAGACGTCGCCGACGCGGTCTTGCACCTCGTACGCCAGCACAATCCCCAGGATGACGTCGCGCATGTCGGCGCCGATGTACTCGGCGGCGGCGAACACGGCAGGTATGGTATCGCTCGGGTGGCCGGCCTTCCGTCCGACACTCATGTCGTTGAAGTCGGAGTAGCGGACCATGGCGCCGTTCGCAAACGCCGCAAGCTCCGGAGCGGTCCGGTGCCGGGTGCCGAGAACGGTCGCGCCCGGGCTGCCGGTCGTTTCCAGGGCGTGCGCGCGCGCAATTTGCGGGGGGCGCATGTGGTAGCTGCCCATGGCGCAGCCGAGGGTGTCGATCACCCGACGCTTCACCTCGTGTACGGTGCGCTGGGGCAGTCGGTCGTACGTGAGGGAGGCGCCGTACTCGCTCAGGAACTCCAGGATGCGATCCATGAACCTCTCCTTGCGGCTCAGCTCGGGACACCGAAGGGCGACGCTCCGGGCGGGAGGGCGGACCCGTCACTTCTCGCCGCTATCGTCTTGCAACACCTGTTTGGGCACTCGGCTCAGGTAGAACGCGGAGACCGCCAGCGTGACGACCGAGAGCCCCAAGAGGCTCGCCGCGATGGGGCGGCTGAAGAAAATCGCGAACCCGCCCATGTTCAGCGACTGGTGCAGTGACACTTCGAGCATCGGGCCCAGGAGGAACCCCAGGATGAGCGGGCCCATCGGCCACTTCTGCCGCTTCATCAGATACCCGACCACCCCGCACACCATCGCGACCCAGACGTCGAACATCGAGTTGCGCGGGGAGTACGCGCCGATCAGGCAGATGCCGAGGATCGTCGGAGCGAGGTACTTGTAGGGGATCTGACTGATCCGTGCCCAGAGGCCCACCAGCGGGAGGTTGAGGACGAGGAGCATGAGGTTTCCGATGAACATGCTCGCGATCACGCTCCAGATGAACAGCTTGTTCGACTCGAAGAGCACCGGGCCGGGCTGCAGCCCGTAGATCATCAGGGCGGCCAGGATGATGGCCGTAGAGGCGCTGGTCGGGATCCCGAAGGCCATCAGCGGAATGAAGCCAGTCTGCGCCGTGGCGTTGTTCGCGGCCTCGGGTCCCGCTACCCCCTCGATCACGCCGGTGCCGAACTTCTCCGGGTACCTGGAGATCCGCTTCTCCAGGTCGTACGCAATGAAGGAGGAGACCGCGGGCACGAAACCCGGCAGCACGCCGAGGGGCAGGCCCACCAGGGCCCCCCGAATGCTGGCGAAGAGCCCCTTCCGCAGTTCCGGCCACGCGGGCATCATCTTCCCCAGCACCCCCTCGTAGATCTTGCCTATCCCGGCTTCCGCGCTGGCGAGTATCTCGCCGATCCCGAACAGGCCGATGGTCACGGGGATGATTTCCAACCCGCGCATCAAGGCAGGGAAGCCGAAATACAGGCGGGGGGTGCCCGCGGTAGGATCCACCCCGACGCAGGACAGCAGCATTCCCACCAGGGCGGCCGCCAGGCCGCGGAGGATCGAGATGCCGGAGCCGGAGAGGGTCACGACCGCGGTCAGGCTGAAAAAGAGGAGGGTCCCGTACTCCGGCGGACCGAACCGGAAGGCGTAGCGGGCGAGGCCTGGACCGATGAGCGTGACCAGAAGCGCCCCCGCAGTGCCCGCGACGAACGACCCGACCGCGGCGGTGAAGAGGGCCTGGCCCGCCCGCCCGTCCTTCGTCATCGGGTATCCATCGAAGCACGTCGGCACCGACGATACTTCGCCCGGGATGTTGACGAGGATGCTCGTCGTCGAGGCCCCGTACTGTGCGCCGTAGTAGATGCCGGCCAGCATGATGATGGACCCCGTCTTGTCGAGGTACATCGTGATCGGGAGGAGGATGGCGAGCGTCGACGCCGGTCCCAGGCCGGGCAATACCCCGACCAGGGTGCCGAAGAGCGCGCCGAGAAAACAGTAAAAGAGGTTGAGTGGAGCCAGGACGTTCGTCAGGCCAGCGAACAGATCCATCACCGACTCCGCGCGCCGGGCCGCATTAGCAGCTCACTCAAAGAGGCTCCCGCGCGGGAACACCATCTCGCAGTAGTAGATGAAGATGACGTAGAACAGCGCGGTAACCAGCGCGGTGAGGATGGCGTTCGTCTTCCAAGACTTCACGCCGAGAAGGCGGAACTCGACGAAGAGGAATAGGAGCGTCGGCGCGAGGTATCCAACGAGCTCGATCAGGTAGGCATAGATGGCGAAGGCCCCGATCATCTTGACTACGATGGGGCTCATCCATGAGCCGCTGGTCGCCGTGGAGGCAGTGGTGCCAGCAGGTACGCGCCTGCCGGAGGAGAGCCACACGTAGAGCAGCGCCGTGCCGAGGAGGAGGCCGGCGAGGACGAGGATGTAGACGCCTGGGGCCAGCACGGAGGATTGCGTACGGATGTCCCGGTTGAGGTAGAGTCCCACGCCCCCGTACATGGCGGCGGCGCCGAGCACCAGAAGGCTCAAGGCCTCCATCACCAACGGACGTTTCATGGACCGCACCTCCGACCGTTCGCGCGCCGGACACCCACCCTCGCGGGAGGGGGACCTCCCGCGAGTGTGGGGAATGGCTGCTCCGCGTCTCCCTGTGCCGGCGGGTGAGGCGAGCCAGCTCCAATCGTTGTCGCCCTACTTCAGGTTCCACAGGGCACGCATTTCGGCCCCAGTCTTCTCCACCCGCTTGCGAAGGTCGTCGGACCCCACGTACCGCGCCCACGCGCCGGTATTCTTCAATTTCGCGACGACACCCGGATCCTTCGTCATCTCCTGGATATAGCCCTCCCAGGTTTTCACGATGGAGGCGGGCAGCTTCGGGGGCCCCGAGATCCCGTTCCACTGATCGGCCACGACAGTGGGGTAGCCCAGCTCGGACGTCGAGGGAACGTCCGGCAGATCGGGCCACCGGTCCCTGCCAGCGACGGCCACGGCCCGGATGGTGCCGGCCTTGATGGCCACGAGCTGCGACGCCACCGTGCCGCCACCCATCTTGACGCTGTTGCCGGCCGTGACCACGGCGGCCTGTGCGGCGCCGCTGATGACGATCGGCTTCGCCTTGGCCGGGTCGACGCCCACGGCGTTCGCGACCTGCCGGTAGATGATGTCGTGGTTGGCCAGGGCGCCGGCCGATACGTACGTGAACTTCTCGGGGTCCTTCTTCAGGTCGTCGAGGAGGTCTTTCAGGGTGGCATAAGGCGACGCGGCGGGCACCGTGATGATGTACGGGCTGGCCGAGTGCATGGCGACAAACGTGCGGTCCATTACCTTGAACGGCAGCTCCTTGATCGCGATCTCGAGCGTCACGTTCGAGGACGTGTTGTCGGCGAAGAGCGTGTAGCCGTCCGGCTTGGCCTTGTAGACCTCAAGATTCGCGGGGACGGTCGCGCCGCCCGGCTTGTTGATGACGTTCACGAGGATACCGTGCTTGGTCTTCAAGAAATCGGTGAGAATCCGGGTCGAGAGATCGGTCGAACCACCCGGGTTGAACGGGACCACGATGTCAATGGGGCGGGTCGGGTACTTGTCCTGCGCCTCAACCCGCACAAAAGGCCCGGCGAAGATGCCGAGCGCGAGGCACGTCGATACACAGGTCAGGGCCATCTTCCGGAGAGACATCAGGCTACCTCCTTTTCTCGTGTCCGACACGTAAGCGCCGCGAGCCGGGGCCGCGGATGCCGACCTCGTCCGGAACCAGGCCTCTTGGGGTAGACGGGAATCTTGGTGTCAGCATCGTCCGTGTCCAGGAGGGGGAGCACCCGATCGGCCACGTAGGCCTGGTTGGAGCGAGGCGATTCACCCACTAATCCATCCCGGCCCTCCGCCGCGGCGCACGCCCGGCCGTTCGCCCCGTGGTGTCGTTCCGCGCATCGCCATGCCGGGCCGTTTGTCCGGCGATCGCGCCGCGCTCGGCGGAGGGCAGCGGCAGCGCGGGAAACGAGTGCTCGCGCTTCAGAATCTTCGTCACATTAGATGTCGCAATACCTTGGATGCCCGGGATGCGACCCAGCTCTTTGGTCATGAACTCGAAGAAGTGATCGTTCGAGCGAAAGCAGCACCCGGCGAAGATATTCGCTCGTCCGGTGCAGAGGCCAAGGAAGAAGATCTCGGGCAGCTTCGCCAGGCGCTCCGCCACGCGCTCAAGGTGGGCTAGGCTGACCTGCAGCTCCATGTTGATGTAGTCCTGATAGCCGATCTTGAGCGGGTCGGCCCAAGCGCCGATCTGGATCACCTGCTCGCGGACTAGGCGGTCGATCCGCTTCCGCACCGTCCCCTCCGCGATACCGAGGCGCCGTGCGATCTCCACGTTGGAGAGTCGTCCGTCCGGTCGTAGCAGTGCGATGATTTTCGCATCCAGCGTGTCGATTATTGTCATAGATCGTACTCCCAGAGGACGTCAGATACGAAAACGGAGTACCACCTACAGGCAACGCTGTCAACCCATAGTTCGGGCATTGTCCGGCAATGGCCATCTGATTCTGGAATCACGGCGCGCCGCACCAAAAGAGACCCTCGGGCAATTCGTTCGACTGCAAGGCCACGCTAGACGGTCAGCGCAAAGGCCACGGCTGGCCCGTCATGCGCGAAACGCGCGCACCTGGAGGAGTCGCCGGAACAGGGAGAGGGCGGGCTACGGGCGGGAGCACGACACCAGGCGGGATGGCGGTCAGGGGCAGGAAGCGCCGGCGCCCTACTTGCTTCCTCGTTGGTGGCGGCGCGGCGACACGCGCGAATCCTCGTCGGTCGCGGCGGTCACGTGGACGAGGGCGGCTTCGACCCGCGCCCGCCAGTCTTCGACGCCCTGGGCGTCGAGGTTCGCCGGGACCCAGATCGGATCCCCCGCGTGCACCACGGCAGAGGTGCCCGGCCAGGGGAGCTGGAAGCGATCCCAGCTCCGCAGCGCCCAGAAGCGGCGGTAGCTGACGCTCAAGGGCACGAGCGGCAAGCCGCTGCGGGACGCGAGGTAGACCGCCCCCGGCTTGCACACCTGAGCCGGCCCGCGCGGCCCGTCGGGCGTGATGCCAATGTCGCGCCCGTCGCCCACCACCTCCAGCAGCTCGCGCAACGCCCCGGCGCCTCCCCGGCGGCTGGAGCCGCGGACCGGGGCGAAGCCGAGTCCCACGAGCAGCCGCGCCACGATCTCCCCGTCGTGCGAGCGGCTGACCAGGACATGCCCGCCGCCGCCCCGATGGGTGTAGAGGAAGCACAGGAGCCGCTGGTGCCAGAAGACGAAGATGGCGTTGCGGCGCTCGCGGGGAGAGGTGCGGACGTACTCGCCGCCCGACCAGCGCAGGCGAATGGTGGCGAACCAGAGACAGAGGACGGCGGCGCCGAGGTGCTGGATCACCCGGAGCACGAGTCGCCGCCCCCGGCCACGTCGCCCGACGCGGCCCCCCGGCGTCTTCCGCGGGAGCGCAGCGCGGGGCACCTCTGCGGTCCTTACCAGCGGGGCCCGCCCCCCGACCGACCCCCGCCGGAGCGCCCGCCGCCGGACCGCCCCCCGCCGCCGTAGCCGCCGCGCGACTGCTCCCGCTCGCGGGCCTCGTTCACGGTCAGGGCCCGGCCGCCCAGCTCCTTGCCGTTCAGCTCCTGCACCGCGGCGGTCGCGTCCGCCTGGCTGCCCATCTCGATGAAGGCGAAGCCGCGCGGCCGGCCCGTCTCCCGGTCGGTCACCATCTTCACCTCGGTCACGGTGCGCCCGGACCCGGTGAACAGCGTGCGGAGCTGGGACTCGTCCACATCGAATGGAAGGTTGCCCACGTACAAGCGCGTTCCCATGTTCTTGAGCCTCTCTCGCCGGTCACCCGGCGCGCGGGAGTCGAGCGGGTCGATGGGCTGGCGATGGAGCCGCTCACTCCACCAGCCGGCCGGGACGTGATGTCCCGGGCGCAAGGGCCGAGGCTAAGCGCAACCAAACCCGCGAAGGGCGCGAGGAGGGCCGAGGCCACCCCCTCCGAGCTCCGCTAACCGGCGCCGCAGAGTCGCGCCGTTGATCCGGGCGGAGCGAGCGTCTGGGCGGCCTCTTCGGTCCCGGAGCTCCGGTTGCACTCGATCCTGCCCCTACCCTGCGGGCGGCCAGAGTCGCCGCTGGGCCGCGATCACGACCGCCGCGCCCGCAAGGGCGACGAGGATCGCCGCGAGCGACGCCGGGCCCGAGGAGAGCCTGAAGAGCTCGAAGAGCACAGTGGCCACAGAGCTGCCGAGCAGTCCCAGGAGCAGGTCGCTCAACAGCCCGTAGCTTCCCCGTGTGGCGGCGGCGCGGGCGAGACAGCCGGCGAGTATTCCCACGAGGGCCCACACCAGCAGCCGCACGTCCATCCGCCATCCTCCGTGATCCGCTTTGCGCATTGCACCGACGCCGCCGCCCCTCACCGGGATGCCGTGTCGTACTCGGCCAGCAGCGCCTGCACCAGGGCCTTGACCGAGACGATCTCGGTGGCGCGATGCGCGTTCTCCCCGGCGAAGGCGAAGCCGTGATCCATTCGGCCGCGCTGGGCGTTGATCAGCGCCAGGGCGATGCAGTAGGGCGCGGTGGCGTGGTCGCAGGTGACGATGCAGTGGTAGGGGCAGGCGAACGGCATCCGCTTGCCGGCCCGGACGTCCGCGAGAAACTGGTTCTGGATCGCGCGGCCCGGCATGCCGACCGGGCTCTGGATGATGATGGTGTCCCCGGCCCCCGCCTGCAGGTAGGCCGCCTTGAAGGCCGGGGCGGCATCGCACTCCAGGGTGGTCACGAAGCGCGTCGCCATCTGGACGCCGGCGGCGCCAAGCTGCAGGAACCGGTAGATGTCCCCGCCGGTGTAGATGCCGCCGCCCGCGATGACGGGGATGGCCCGTCCGGCCGCCGCCTCGAACGGCTGCACCGCGCTCAGGACGTCCGCGAGGAGCTGCTCCAGCCGGAAGGCGGGATCGTCGAGCTGGTCCGGGCGGAAGCCCAGATGGCCGCCCGCGCGGGGGCCTTCCACCACCACCGCGTCGGGCGCGTACTGAAAGCGCTCGGTCCAGCGGCGCGCGATGAGCCGCGCGGCCCGGCCCGAGGAGACGATCGGCACGAGCTTCGTCCGGTCGCCGCTGCGGCGGTAGCGGGGCAGGTCGAGCGGCAAGCCCGCCCCCGAGAAGATGAAGTCCACCCCCTCGTCCAGCGCCGTCTTCACCAGGTCGCCGAAGCTGGTGAGCGCGACCATGATATTGACGCCGAGGAGTCCGGAGGAGAGCGCCCGGGCGCGCCGGATCTCCTTGCTGAGGGCCCGGAGGCTGGCCGCCTCGAAGTTCCGGGCCATGTCCGGCTCGGTCATCCCGATGCCGGCGCAGGCGATCACCCCGATCCCGCCCTCGTTCGCGACCGCCGAGGCCAGGCCGGCCAGCGAGACGCCGACCCCCATGCCGCCCTGAATGATGGGCAGCGTCGCGGTGAGCTCCCCGATGCGGAGGGGCGGGGGCCCAGCAGTGCTCACTCGGACATCCTCCCATCGCGTGATACGCGCGCGGAACGCGCCGGGCCGGCCTCAGGCCTGCGAGTGTGGCGGCGGCACATCCGGTCTCGGCCGGCTGTCGCAGAACGCCTGCGCCGCGGTGCGCGCGTGGAGGCGCGTACCCCAGGGACCGCCCAGGACGGGCTGGTCTCCCCCGGCGTCCTTCTCCGCCGCGCGGACCGTTGCCCACCACACCCCGTCGTCAAGGAGAGTCGTGATGGTGTAGCCCCGGTAGGAATAGCTCATCCGCTCCGATGCCATGGCTCGCTCGCTACAGCGCTCGTCGGTGCGGCGGCCGTCACACCGCGTCCCTCCGGGACGCAAGCCTGCTCGACGCTCGCCGCTGTGGGGAGGAGGCGCGCCGTGACGAGGCGGCCCGGTTCGCCTTGCGGGCCCGGCTGCGAATTTCCCGGACCGCCCGAGCCTGGGCTTCCATGTTGGCGAGCAGACGGCGGTCGCCCTCCCGCTTCAGCCCCTCCTCGATGAGGGCCCGGAGGACGATCTGCAGGCTCACCGGGAGCTTCAGCGTGGCCGTCGCCTGCCCGGCCAGGGCCCGCGCCTGATCCAGCGTCTCTCGCGGGAGAATGAGGAGAACCCGCGATTTGTTCTCGAACATCGCGCCCTCCCGAGGGGCCGCACACGCGAGTGCAGCGAAGTATAGTGCATAAATGTTATATAAGAAATAGAAACTATGAAGTCTGAATCTCCTTGACGCGCTGCGCCGGCCCGCGTACGGTGGCATGCTCACGGAAGGCGTGGAGGCCGGGATGACGGGGAAGCGGGGTGGGATCTGACGACGCAGGAATGGCTGGCGCGCCTGCTGGCCGCACCGGTCGATGTGGCGCTGGATTGGGAGAGCTACCGCCTCACCATGACCGAACCGACGTGGACCGCCGTCTGGCGAGAGATCGAGACCAGCGAGGCC
>JBHGAX010000239.1:0-6404 GCA_041946635.1 Methylomirabilales bacterium (SeqCode) | reverse complement strand
CAGGGCCGCTTCCGCCAGAACCTGCTGGGCAAGCGCGTGGACTACTCCGGCCGCTCCGTGATCGTGGTGGGGCCGGAGCTGAAGTTCCACCAGTGCGGCCTGCCCAAGAAGATGGCCCTGGAGCTGTTCAAGCCCTTCATCTTCCGGAAGCTCCTGAAGGACAACGAGCACGTGGCCACCATCAAGAGCGCCAAGAAGATGGTGGAGCGGAGCCGGCCGGAGGTCTGGGATGCCCTGGAGCACGTGATCAAGGAGCATCCCGTCATGCTGAACCGCGCCCCCACGCTGCACCGGCTGGGCATCCAGGCCTTCGAGCCCTCGCTGGTGGAGGGCGAGGCCATCAAGATCCACCCGCTGGTCTGCGCCGCCTTCAACGCGGACTTCGACGGCGACCAGATGGCGGTGCACGTGCCGCTCTCGCCCGAGGCCCAGCTGGAGGCCCGCCTGCTCATGTGGGCGCCCTACAACATCCTGTCGCCGGCCAACGGGACCCCCATCGCCGCCCCGAGCCAGGACATCGTCATCGGCTGCTACTACCTCACCCGGGAGAAGACGCAGCAGAAGGGCGAGGGCATGGTCTTCGCCGACATGGACGAGGTCCGGGCCGCCTACGACGCGGGGGCGGTGGACCTCCTGGCCAAGGTGAAGATGCGCTGGAACGGGGAGCTGCTCGACACCACGGTGGGGCGGGTGCTCTTCAACGAGATCCTGCCCGCCTCGCTGCGCTTCATCAACCAGGAGATGAACAAGCGCGAGCTGACGCGCCTGGTCTCCCAGTGCTACTACCTGCTGGGCAACAGCGAGACCGTGAAGCTCCTGGACGCCCTGAAGGACCTCGGGTTCCGCTACGCCACGCTGGCGGGGATCTCCATCGGGGTGGAGGACCTCCTCATCCCGGCCAAGAAGGAGGAGATCATCAGCGAGGCCAACCGGGACGTGATCAAGGTCGAGAAGGAGTACCAGGACGGCCTGATCACCAAGGGGGAGCGCTACAACAAGATCATCGACATCTGGACGCACGTGACCGAGCAGGTCTCGGACGAGATGTTCCGGGAGATCGAGGGGCAGCCCTTCGGGGAGTTCAACCCCGTGTTCATGATGGCGGACTCCGGCGCCCGCGGCAGCCGCCAGCAGATCCGCCAGCTGGCCGGCATGCGCGGCCTGATGGCCAAGCCCTCGGGCGAGATCATCGAGACCCCCATCACGGCCAACTTCCGCGAGGGGCTCACGGTGCTGCAGTACTTCATCTCCACGCACGGCGCGCGGAAGGGCCTGGCCGACACGGCCCTGAAGACGGCCGACTCCGGGTACCTGACGCGCCGGCTGGTGGACGTGGCGCAGGACATGATCGTCACGGAGACCGACTGCGGCACCCCGAACGGCATCTGGGTCACGCCCCTGATCGAGGGGGGCGAGATCATCCAGCCGCTGCGCGACCGCATCCTGGGCCGCGTGCCGCTGGAGGACGTGGTGGATCCCTTCACGGGCGAGGTGCTGGCCCGGGCCAACGAGGAGATCGTGGAGCTCCTGGCCAGCAAGATCGAGAACGCCGGCATCGACCGCATCCGCATCCGCTCGGTGCTCACCTGCGAGGCGCGGCGCGGCACCTGCGTGAAGTGCTACGGTCGCAACCTGGCCACGGGCCGCCTGGTGGAGCTGGGCGAGTCCGTGGGCGTCCTGGCCGCCCAGTCCATCGGCGAGCCGGGCACCCAGCTCACCATGCGCACGTTCCACATCGGCGGCACGGCCACCCGGGGCACGGAGCAGACCCAGCTGGAGAGCAAGCTCTCGGGCACGGTCCGCTTCCAGAACCTCCGCACGGTGACCACCGCCGGCGGCGACCTGGTGGTGATGAACCGGAACGGCACCATCGCCATCCTGGACGAGAAGGGCCGCACCAAGGACACCTACCAGCCGGTGTACGGGGCGCGCCTGAAGGTCCAGGACGGGCAGGCCGTGCAGTCGGGGCAGGTGCTGGTGGAGTGGGACCCCTTCACCACGTCCATCCTCACCGAGCACTCCGGCACGGTCCACTTCCGGGACATCCTGGAAGGCCAGACCATGAAGGAAGAGGTGGACGAGGTCACCGGCCTGTCGCAGAAGGTCATCGTGGAGCACGCCACCAAGGAGGAGCTCCAGCCGCGGGTCTCCATCAAGGACGAGCACGGGGCCACGGTCTTCAAGTCCCAGATCCCGGTGGGCGCGCACCTCATGGTGGCGGACGGGCAGCACGTCTCGGCGGGCGACGCCATCGCCAAGATCCCGCGCGAGACCACCAAGACCAAGGACATCACGGGCGGCCTGCCGCGCGTGGCCGAGCTGTTCGAGGCGCGGAAGCCGCGCGACCCGGCCATCATCTCGGAGATCGACGGGCGGGTGGAGTTCGCCGGCATGTCCAAGGGCATGCGCAAGATCGTCATCCGGGGCGAGGGCGGGGAGTTCAAGGAGTACCTGATCCCGCGCGGCAAGCACGTGACGGTCCTGGAGGGGGACGAGGTCAAGGCGGGGGACCCGCTCATGGACGGGCCCATCAACCCGCACGACATCCTGCACGTCAAGGGCGTGGAGGCCCTGCAGAAGTACCTGGTGAACGAGGTGCAGGAGGTCTACCGGCTCCAGGGCGTGCACATCAACGACAAGCACATCGAGACCATCGTGCGCCAGATGCTGCGCCGGGTGCGCATCGAGAGCGTGGGCGACACCTCCTTCCTGGTGGGCGAGCACGCGGACAAGGCGCTCTTCGAAGAGGAGAACCGGCGGGTGCGGGCCGCGGGCGGGCAGCCCGCCACGGCCGAGGCCCTGCTGCTCGGCATCACCAAGGCCTCCCTGAGCACGGACAGCTTCATCTCGGCCGCCTCCTTCCAGGAGACCACCAAGGTCCTGACCGAGGCCTCCATCAACGGGGCCCGGGACGAGCTGCGCGGCCTGAAGGAGAACGTGATCATGGGTCGCCTGATCCCGGCCGGCACGGGCATGCGCTGGTACCGCGAGACCCGCATCGCCACCCCCGAGGTGGCGCTGCCGCGCCCCGAGGAGGCGGAGCAGCAGGCCACGCAGGAGACCACCGTCGAGATCCTGCAGGCCATGGATGTCAACTTGCCTTGAATGACCAATTCCCAATGACCAAATCCCAAACCGGAGGGCTTGGGGTTGGGATTTGGCCATTGGTCATTGGGATTTGCCGGGGAAACCCCTTGACAAAGGCGGCTGCCGTGCGTAAACTCCGGCGGTTTCGCTGACCAAGGAATCTTCATGCCGACCATTGCGCAGCTTGTCCGCCGGGGACGCCGACAGCTCCCCAGAAAAGAAAAGGCCCCGGCCCTGCAGGCCTGCCCGCAGAAGCGCGGCGTCTGTGTCCGGGTGTACACCACCACGCCCAAGAAGCCGAACTCGGCCCTGCGCAAGGTGGCGCGCGTCCGCCTGACCAACGGGATCGAGGTGACGACCTACATTCCCGGGATCGGCCACAACCTGCAGGAGCACTCCATCGTGCTGATCCGCGGGGGCCGCGTGAAGGACCTCCCGGGCGTGCGCTATCACGTGATCCGCGGCGCCCTGGACACCGCGGGGGTGTCCGACCGCAAGCAGGGCCGATCCCTCTACGGGGCCAAGCGACCCAAGACCAGTTAACCGCGACCGGCGCGAGGGGCCCGGGGATGTCCACCGGGCTCCCGCGCCGGTGTCTTCTCTGCCGGCCTGCCGGGGAGGCGTAGGATGCCGAGGCGGAAAGTCGCCGAGAAGCGGGACGTGCTGCCCGATCCGGTGTACAGCAGCAAGCTCGTGACCAAGTTCGTGAACGCCATGATGACGCAGGGCAAGCGCAGCACGGCCGAGCGGGTCTTCTACGGCTGCATGCGGCTCATGGAAGACCGGACCAAGATGGACGCCCAGAAGCTCTTCAAGCAGGCGCTGGACAACGTGAAGCCGGTGCTGGAGGTCAAGTCCCGGCGCGTGGGCGGCGCGACCTACCAGGTCCCGGTGGAGGTGCGGCCCGACCGGCGCACCGCCCTGGCCCTGCGCTGGATCATCGGCTTCGCCCGGAAGCGCAGCGAGAAGAGCATGCAGGAGCGCCTGGCCGCCGAGCTGATCGAGGCCGCCAACAACCGGGGCGCCTCCGTGAAGAAGCGCGAGGACACCCACAAGATGGCCGAGGCCAACAAGGCCTTTGCGCACTACCGCTGGTAGGATTGGATTGACCGTGGCTGAGCCGCAGACCCCCCTGGAGCGGACCCGCAACATCGGCATCATGGCCCACATCGATGCCGGCAAGACCACGACCACCGAGCGGATCCTCTACTACACGGGGCGGACCCACAAGATCGGCGAGGTGGACGAGGGCTCCACCGAGATGGACTGGATGGAGCAGGAGAAGGAGCGGGGGATCACCATCACCTCCGCCGCCACCACGGCCTTCTGGGCCGACCACCGCATCAACATCATCGACACGCCCGGCCACGTGGACTTCACCGTGGAGGTGGAGCGCTCCCTGCGGGTGCTGGACGGGGCCGTGGCGGTCTTCGACGCGGTGGCGGGGGTGGAGCCGCAGTCCGAGACGGTGTGGCGCCAGGCGGACAAGTACCGGGTGCCCCGCATCGCCTTCATCAACAAGATGGACCGGGTGGGCGCGGACTTCGCGCGCGCCGTGGCCTCCATCGGCGAGCGCCTGGGCGCGAACGCGGTGCCGGTGCAGCTCCCGCTCGGGAAGGAGGACCGCTTCCGCGGGGTGGTCGACCTCCTGCAGATGAAGGCGCTGGTCTGGGACGAGGAGACGCTGGGCGCCGCCTACCACGAGGAGGAGATCCCGGTCGAGCTCCTGGCCGAGGCGACCGCGGCGCGCGAGCGCCTGCTGGAGGCGGTGGCCGAGGCGGACGAGGCGCTGCTCCACAAGTACGTGGCCGGCGAGGCGGTCGGCGTGGCCGACATCCAGGGCGGGCTGCGGCGCGCCACCCTCCAGCTCACCGCCGTGCCCGTGCTCTGCGGCGCCTCCTTCAAGAACAAGGGGGTGCAGCCGCTCCTGGACGCGGTGGTGGCCTACCTGCCCTCGCCCCTGGACCTGCCCCCCGTGGAGGGCAAGCACCCCAAGACGGGCGAGGTGAAGCGCCGGCCGGCCAGCGAGGCCGCCCCCTTCGCCGCGCTGGTCTTCAAGATCATGGCCGATCCGTACGTGGGGCAGCTGGCCTACTTCCGGGTCTACTCCGGCGCGCTGGAGTCCGGGCAGCACGTCTACAACTCCACCCGCGGGCAGCGCGAGCGCGTGGGGCGCCTGCTGCGCATGCACGCCAACAAGCGGGAGGAGATCCGGCGGGTGGCGGCGGGCGACATCGCGGCCGCCGTGGGCCTCCGGAACGCCAAGACCGGCGACACGCTCTGCGCCGAGGCGAACCCCGTGGTGCTCGAGGCCATGGAGTTCCCCGAGCCGGTGATCAGCGTGGCCATCGAGCCCAAGACCAAGGACGGCCAGGAGCGGCTGTCCCTGGCCCTGGCCTCCCTGGCCAACGAGGACCCGACCTTCCGCGCGCTCACCGACGAGGAGACCGGCCAGACCATCATCTCGGGCATGGGCGAGCTGCACCTGGAGATCATCGTGGACCGCCTGCTCCGCGAGTTCCGCGTGGAGGCCAACGTGGGCAAGCCCCAGGTGGCCTACCGCGAGACGGTCACGGTGCCGGTGGCGGCCGAGGGACGCTTCGTCCGGCAGACCGGCGGCCGCGGCCAGTACGGCCACGTGAAGATCCAGGTGGAGCCGTACCCCTCCGGCGGCTTCGAGTTCGTGAACAAGATCGTGGGCGGGACGGTCCCCAAGGAGTACATCCCGGCGGTGGAGAAGGGCGTCCGGGAGGCCCTGGAGGGGGGCGTGGTGGCCGGCTACCCGCTGGTGGACGCCCGGGTGGTCCTGGTGGACGGTTCCTACCACGAGGTGGACTCCTCCGAGCTGGCCTTCAAGATCGCGGGCTCCATGGCGGTCAAGGACGGCGCCCGCCGGGCCAAGCCCATCCTGCTCGAGCCGGTCATGCAGTTCGAGGTGGTCTGCCCCGAGGAGTTCATGGGGCAGGTCATCGGGGACCTGAACTCCCGGCGCGGGCGCGTCCTGGAGATCGAGGCCCGCGCCGCGGCCCAGGTGATCCGGAGCGAGGTGCCGCTGGCCGAGCTGTTCGGCTACGCCACGGACCTCCGCTCCGCCACGCAGGGGCGGGCCAGCCACACGCCCTTCCAGTTCGCCCGGTACCAGCCGGTCCCCGCACAGATCGCGGAAGAGATCATCGCCAAGGTGGGAGGCCGCGCGTCGGCCTAGGCGCCCCGCGGGGCGGGGCGACACGGGGCCGCGGGCCCCGCAGGAGAGACTTTCATGGCCAAAGCCAAGTTCGAGCGGACCA
Organism: Methylomirabilales bacterium (SeqCode); assembly: GCA_041946635.1. Classification (GTDB taxonomy): domain Bacteria; phylum Methylomirabilota; class Methylomirabilia; order Methylomirabilales; family 2-02-FULL-66-22; genus 2-02-FULL-66-22. The sequence continues at coordinate 30 of JBHGAX010000239.1, read as the reverse complement.
AGGAGCACATGAACGTGGGCACCATCGGCC
>JBHGAX010000238.1:0-10458 GCA_041946635.1 Methylomirabilales bacterium (SeqCode) | reverse complement strand
CTGGCCGCCGAGCGGCCCGCGCACCTCGCCGACCTCGTTGCAGACCTGCTGTCGATGGTGGACGGCGGATGACGAGGCGGCGTGCGTGTCGGAGGCTTGGGGAGCTGTCCCGCGCCGTAGCCGGGCCAGCCGTCAAGCGCCATGGGCACGGGGACGAGGGCGTCCCGCGGCCGTCGAGCCCGGCCTGATCGGGAGAACAACTTCAGGCCTGCGTCGAATCGTGGTGGACAGGGCTGCCGGCCCGTGGTATTTGCCCCCGCGGGAGGGGAACATGCACGGTGACGGCTGCCCGCGCCTCCCCGTATTCTGCCTCGCCCGCCACATCGCCTCGGCCCAGCGGCCGCCCCGGCGCTTGCCCCCCGCCGCCGGACGTCGGCCCCACTCGACGGCCGCGCCCTCGGCCGACCCCGCAGATCCCCACCGTGCCGGCCGAGGCGGCCGCGGGGCAGAAGCCGGTGACGCCGTACCCCACCTCATTCCCCTACGTGCAGCGCGTAGGCAAGATGTGGCAGCGCATCAAGGCCATCAGCGGCGGGCAGGTGGACGTGGCCTTCTTCCCGCCCGGCGGCATCGTCCCGGCCTACGCCGAGTGGGACGCCATGCAGAAGGGCACGCTGGACGGCGCCTTCACGGTGCCCTCCGACGTCCGCGGCGTGTTCGGGCCGCTGGGCGACCTGTTCAACCAGTTCCCGGGCGGGCCGACGGCCGAGGAGATGATGTCCTGGATCTACTTCGGGAACGGGAAGAGCAGATCGCCTACCTCAGCCCGCCGTATGCGCCGGCCATCTTCCTGCTGCGCGGCGTCATCCCGGACCACTTCGGCATCAGCACGAACACCATCATCCGGGGTGTCATCCCGTACATCCTCCTCATCATGGTGGCGCTGGCCCTCTTCATCGCCTTCCCGGGGATCATCACCTGGCTCCCGGCCAAGATGGTGAGGTAGGCGGACGCCCGCACCTCGGGAACGTCAGCAGGGCGGAGCGTACGGCGGGGCAGGCGCGGGCGGGGAGGCCCCCATGCCGGCCCGGAGGGCGGGGAGCGCTCTCACTCCCCGCCCTCCGGCTGACGGCCGATCCTACCGCTTGAGGCCGCTGGCCTCGACCAGCTCCTTGCCCCGCGCGACTTCGCTCCGGATGAACGCGGCGGTGGCGGCGGGGCCCAGGTACGCCGGCGGTGTGCGCAGCCTGCTCTGCATGGCTTCGACGGTGGCCGGGGCGGCGAGCGCCGCGGCGCAGGCCTTGTCCAGCGTGTCGATCACGGCGGCCGGCGTGCCGGCAGGCGCCACCAGCACATTCCAGGCGGAGAAGGAGAGATCGTAGCCCTGCTCCTTCATCGTGGGGACGTCGGGGAAGGCCGCTATGCGCTGCGCCGCGAAGGCCGCGATGACGCGCAGGCCGCCCGCCCCCACGCGGGCCGCGGCCAGGGGCACCTGCTCTGCCAGCAGGTCGGCCTCGCCGGCAACCAGCGCATCGATGGCGTCCCCCGCCCCTTTCCGGGGGAGGTGGCGCATCTCGACGCCCGCCACCCGGCTGAACGCCGACATGCCGACGTGCGGCAGGCCGCCTTCGCCGGCGGACGCGTAGGAGACGCGCCCCGGCGCGGCCTTGGCCGCGGCCAGGAGGTCGGCGACGGTCTTGAGCCCCGACTTCTCCGACGCCATCAGCACGCTGGGGGTCTCGGTGAGCCGACAGATCGGGGCGAACGAGGCGGCCCCGTAGGCGACCGAGCGAATGTGCGGCTGGTAGGCCAGGGGTCCCTGCGGGCTGAGCAGCAGGGTGTAGCCGTCCGGAGGCGCGCCGGCGACCTCCGCCGTGCCGGTGGTCCCTGTGGCGCCCGGTCTGTTGCTGATGGCGATCTCCACCTTCAGGGCTCTTGCCAGCTCCGCCTGCATCGCGCGGCCGACCTGATCCACGCCGCCCGGCGGGAATGCGACGACTATGGTGATCGGCTTCGCGGGAAACTCCGCCCCGTTCGCGGTGACGCTCAGGGCTGCCAGCAGTCCCAGCAGGACCGCCGCGCCCAGCCGACGAGCCCGAGCCTTGCCCATGACCGGCCTCCTCCGTGTGATCCGAACGCGGGGCACTACGGTCCCTCCTAGTAGTTCTCCATCAGGTACTGAATGCTCTTCTTGTGGTTCACGCCCACCTGATCCATGTTCTCGGGCGCGAACAGCTCGATGGCCACGTACGGCTTCTTGTGCTTCACCGCCTCCCAGAAGACGATCTCGAAGAGCAGCGCGTTGTCGCCGAGCACCGGGGACTGCTTGTTGTTCTTGGTCGCCGTCTTCAGGTGCATGTACCCCATCCGCGGGGCGATCTTCCGCACGAAATCGCCGGCCGCCTCCGGCTTCGCCGGGATGCGCGACGCGGAGAAGAAGTTCGCCGTGTCGAGCTGGAAGCCCAGGTTGCCGTTCGCGCTGGCGAACAGCTCCACCGTGCCGAAGGAGGTCATGCCGTCGCCCTTGAGCACTTCCGCCGCGTTCTCGATCACGTAGCTGAGCCCGAGCATCTTGGCCAGGTTGGCCGCCTGGTTGGCGGTCTCCACGACCTTGGTGAACTCGGCATAGGTCCAGGCGGTCTTCTTCGGATCCCCGGCGAACTCGATGCCGGGGCCGGCCGTCCGGATCGTGCGCGGGCCATCGAACACGGCGGCATTGGCGACCGCGCGCGCGAAGACCTCGGAGAAGTGCGGGTCGAGAACGCCCACGTTGACCGCGTAGCTGACCTCGATGCCGTGCTGCCGGGCGTAGGCCGCCACCTCTTTGCACTCCGCCAGCGTGAGCGTGGCCACCGGGTCGCGCAGCTCCATGTACGAGAACCCGTGCTCCGCGGCAAAATCCACGTACTTCTTAGCGTTTCCCAGATTCACCGGCAGGAAGTTCAGCAGGTTCGCGGTGGTGATGCCGATCTTCAGATCCGGATAGCGGGCAGGACGACCCGCTCGCCGGCTTCTCCGTCGGCGGCTGCGAAGCCGAGGCACGATCCCAGGACAGCGAGCACGACCAGAGCCCGTCTCATGGCCCACCTCCCTTGTGAGTGACGCTGACCGCCAGACGATCTCGCCGCGCCTTTCCCTCGCCTCCTCACCCGCCCGTCAGGGGCATCACCACGACGATCCGATCCTCGGGCTCCACCACATCGTCGGCCCGGAGGACGTAATCGCCCCGCGCCAGGATGAAGTGGTGAAAGGTCTCGTCGGGGGTCTCGCGCAGATACGGATGCAGCTCTGCGTGCAGCTGCGCCAGCCGCTGGATGAGCATCGCCACGCTGGCGCGGGCGGGCAGATCGATCTCGCGCCAGCTCTTGCCATCCCCGAAGGGCGGAAGCAGCCGGACCCACATGCGGACCCCTACGGGATCTCGAGGCGCTGGATCGTCTCGGGCAGCGGGATCCCGTCGGCCGACCAGCCGCGTACCCGATAGTGCTCGTCGAGCATCACGTCGAGGGGCGGCAGGTTCGGCGTGTAGCCGGGGGCGGTCTTGGGCAGCGTGAGCAGCCGCCGCGGCAGCGTGTCGTCCTTCCGGCTGATGCCGCGATCCACGTTGATGAGCCGCTTCAGGTTGAAGGAGCGCTCGCCGTGTCGCAGCAGATCCTCGAGCGTGTCCTCGCGTCCCGTCACCAGGCGGACGGCCTCGCTCACCGGCCCGATCGTCCAGCCGCCGTTCTGGGCGAACTTGCAGCTCTTCGCGGAATCGAGGACGTTCATGATGTGCTGCGTCAGGGCGGCCAGGGCTCCCTTGCCCTCGACCACGAACCGGCCCATCGGCTTGTGGCCGATCTCCGGCACCTCCAGCCGGTGCTCGTAGACGTGGGTCTGGCCCGAGGTGTGGTGAGCTCCCCGATTGGAGGTCGCGTAGGAGCACGCCAGGCCGTTATACGCGCGGGGATCGTGGGCGGGGATCGTGAGCCCCTTCACGTGCATGGCGATCTCGTCCGCGCCGCCGCCGATGGCCCGCGCGGCCCGGGCCATGCCCTGCGCCAGGAGTCCGCCGATGTGCCGGCCCTCGCCGATCATCCGGATCAGCTCGATCACGACGTCGGCGCTTCCCCACTGGAGCCGCACGCCCCCGGTGTCGGCTTCGGTGATCAGCCCCATCTCGAAGGCCTCGATGGCGAAGGCGACGAGATTCCCGACGTCCATGGTGTCGAGGCCGTACCGGTTGCACAGCTCGTTGGCCAGGCAGATGGCCTCGAGGTTGTCCACCAGGCAGTTGGCCCCGATCAGGTTGATCGTCTCGTACTCCGGCCCCCCGCCCTCGACGGTGCGGTACGGGCCCGCCTTCACGTGGACCACGTTGCCGCAGCCGATCACGCAGCGGCCGCAGTAGAAGGCCTTCACGATGGCCCGCTCTGCGAAGGCGGGCCCCGAGATCCTCGCCGCGCCCTCCTCCCAGCGGTGCGGGTACTTGAAGTTCTGGAGGGGCATGCTGCCCAGGTGCTCGCTGGCCTGCACCATGCGCGCGGTGCCGTACTTCCGCATATCCTTCAGCCGGTCGGACACCAGCGGGGCGTAGCGCTGCACCAGCGCCTTCAGCCCCGCGTCGTCCGCCACGGCCACCCTGCCGGTTCCCCGGACCACGACCGCCTTCAGCCGCTTGGACGCCATGAGGGCGCCCAGCCCGCAGCGCCCGGCGGCCCGCCCCTCGGGGCCCTCATGCAGGATGCCGGCGATGAGGGCCCCGCGCTCCGCGGCGGTCCCCACGCACGCGACGCTGGCCCCGGGATCGGTCTCCGCCTTGAGCAGCGCATCGACCTCGTACGGGTCCGTGCCCCAGACGCGCGAGCCCTCCCGCAGCTCGGCGCGCCCGTCGGCCACCCAGAGGTACACCGGGCGGGGAGACTTGCCGGTGATCACGATCCCGTCGAAGCCGGCCTGCTTGAGCTGGTCGCCCCAGCTCCCACCGCAGTCCGACTCGCCGAAGATGCCCGTCAGGGGCGACAGCCCCACCACGTGATGTCTGCCCGAGGTGAGCGACCGGGTGCCCCCGAGCGGGCCCGTCATGAAGATGAGGGGGTTGCGGGGATTGTCGGGCCGGGTGGCGGCGTCGATCGCGTCGTAGAGATAGCGGGTGGCCAGGCCGCTGCCCCCGACGTACTTCTGCGCCCACTCGCGATTCAGGGGCTCCGCCGTGGCCTGGCCCACGCTCAGGTCCACTCGCAAGACTTGCCCCATGTAGCCGTGGCTCATGGCGTGTCCCTTTCCCGGCCTACCTCGCCAACCCCAACTGCCGGTTCAGCGGCTCCCAGCGTCCGGGATGCAGGTCCCGGCCCGTGAGCTCCGGCGAGTCCGCCGCGTAGCGATGGGCGCGGAACAACATGCACGACAGGAACCCCTTGAACGGATAGACGAAGGGGCTGATCCACTCCCAGCAGATGTCGCCCGCGCGCGTGACCTCGAAGACGCGCCCGCTCTCGCCCTCGCAGATGAGCGTCGTGCTCCTGATGCTCATGGCGCCGCCGCTGGCCCGCCTGGCGCTGAAGTTCGGGCCGCCGGAGTACTTCACGCTCTTCTCCATGGCGCTGATCATCGTCGCCTCCATGGGCAGCGGGGATCCGCTGAAGGCGCTCATGATGGTGGCCTTCGGGCTGACCCTCGGTACCGTCGGCACGGACCAGGTCACGGGGAACCCGCGCTTCGCGCTGAACATCCGCGAGCTGCAGGACGGCGTGGGGATCGCGCCGGTGGCCATCGGCGTCCTGGGCATCTCCGAAGTGCTGCTCAACGTCGAGCGCATGGCGCCTCCCGACCTCCTCACGACCTCCCTCCGCGGGATCCTGCCGTCCCTGCGCGACCTTCGGGATTCCTGGCTGCCCATGCTCCGCGGCTCCGTCCTGGGCTTCTTCATCGGCATCCTGCCGGGCGGGAACCCGATCATCTCGTCGTTTCTCTCCTACGGCATGGAGAAGAAGCTGTCGAAGCACCCGCAGCGGTTCGGCCACGGCGCCGTCGAGGGGCTGGCCGGACCGGAGGCGGCCAACAACGCCACGACCTCCGGCGCGTTCGTCCCCCTGCTGAGCCTCGGCGTGCCCAACAACGCGGTGATGGCCCTGATGCTCGGCGCCATCGTGATCCACGGCATCATCCCGGGCCCCAACCTCATCACGGAGAAGCCGCAGCTCTTCTGGGGCGTGCTGTGCCAGTCCCTGCTGCTGGGGAAGGGGCGACTCTCCATCTTCGTCACGCGCCCCATCGCGGCCACCTTCCTGGCGGTGTCGGCCATCTTCCTGATCCGGACGGCCGTGTCCTGGGGGAGAGATCGAAGACGCAAGCCGGCGGCCGCCGCGCCGTAGGCAGAAAGGAGCACACCATGGGATCGGCGGTGAAGACTGCGCGCCTCGTCCTCGCGCTGGGCCTCCTCGTCCTGGCCGGCTCGACGCTTCCCGCATGGGCCCGGGAGTTCCCCGAGCGGCCGATCACGGCGATCATCGCCTTCGCGCCCGGCGGCGCCCCGGACATCCTCTTCCGGCCGCTGGCCGAGCTGGCCAGGAAACACCTCGGGGTGCCGGTGGTGATCACCAACAAGCCGGGGGGCGGCGGCATTCCCGGGACCGCCGAGGTGGCGCGAGCCAAGCCGGACGGCTACACGATCCTCATGAATTTCGGCGGCGGGGAGGTGCTGGCCTCGCCGCACCTGGAGAAGGTGCCGTTCGACCCGGTGAAGGACTTCGAGCCGGTGATCATGATCGGGCAGTATCCGACGGCCTTCTTCGTCCGGGAGGATTCCCCCTGGAAGACGCTGGAGGACTTCATCCAGGCGGCCCGGAAGAGCCCGGGCGAGCTGCGCTACAGCCACCCCGGCACCCTCTCGCTCAACAACCTGACCACCCTGACCTTCATGAAGCTGGCCGGCATCAACCTCACCGGGATCCCGACCGCGGGCGGCGGCCAGGCCATGAACATGCTCCTGGGCGGACACGTCGAGGCCGCGCAGATCGCCTTCCCGGTGGCCTGGCCGCAGGTGCAGGCCAGGCAGGTCCGGTGTCTGGCCTACGCGCTCCCCAAGCGGAGCGAGATCTATGGCCAGGCGCCCACGTTCGCGGAAAAAGGCTTCGACATGCGCTTCACGATCGCCCAGGGGATCGCGGCGCCCAAGGGGACGCCGCAGGCGGCCATCAAGAAGATCCACGACGCGTTTGCGGCGGCCTTGCACGACAAGAGCATCGCGGAGGTGATGACGACCATTCGCTTCACGCCGCACTACCTGAACTCCGAGGACTTCGGCAAGTACGTTCGCGACATGCACGCCTACTACGGGGAGGTCATCCACAAGGTGGGGCTCGCGGCCAAGAAGTAGCTCGGGCAGCAGGCCGCGGCGCAATGCCCGCTGTGGCGGGCCCCACTCCGGGCGAGGCGGGCAAAGCCCCTCGACCTGGGGTACGCAGCGGACCGGGTGGGCGCCCTGGTCCTCCTGGCCTCCCGGGACAGCGACTTCATCACCGGGCAGACGATCATCGTGGACGGCGGCGCGCACATGATCTAGCCGGGAGGCGATCCGCAGTCAGCTCTGAGCGAGAACCAGAGACGATGGCACCAGCTTCGCAGCCAAAGGCGAGACCCGGGCTCGTCCCTCCGCACGGCGGACGCCTCCGGCCCCTCCTGCTGGAAGGCCCGGCGGCGGTCGAGGCGCGCGCGCAGGCGGAGGGCCTCCCCGTCGTTCGCATGACCTCCCGCGAGACCTCGGACCTCGTCATGCTGGCCAGCGGCGCCTTCAGCCCGCTGGACGGCTTCATGGGCAAGGCCGACTACCTCGGCTGCGTGCGGGACATGCGGACGGCGACCGGGCTGGCGTGGCCGATCCCCATCACCCTCGCCGCCCCGCGGGCGCAGGCTCGCGCCCTGCGTGAAGGAGAGTGGGTGGCGCTGGTGGACGGCGAGAGCGGCACGCTGGTGGGGCGGATGCATGTCCGGGAGAAGTACGAGTACGACAAGGTCCGGGAGGCGAGGGAGGTGTTCCGGACCGCCGAGGCCGCGCATCCCGGCGTGGCCAAGCTCTTCGCGCAGGGCGAGGTGCTGCTCGGGGGGGCGGTCGAGGCCTTCGGCGAGCTGGACTACCCCCAGCGATTCCCCGGCGCCTACGCGCGCCCGGCCGAGACCCGGGGGATCTTCGAGGCGCGAGGGTGGAAGACCGTGGCGGCGTTCCAGACCCGCAACCCCATCCACCGGTCGCACGAGTACTGCACGAAGATCGCGCTGGAGATCGCCGACGGCCTGCTGATCCACCCCGTGGTGGGCAGGCTGAAGGACGGCGACATCCCGGCGGCCGTCCGGATGCGCTGCTACGAGGCGCTGCTGCAGAACTACTATCCGGCGGACCGGGTGGTCTGCAAGGTCTACCCGATGGAGATGCGCTACGCGGGGCCGCGCGAGGCCGTCCTGCACGCCATCGTCCGGCAGAACTACGGGTGCAGCCACCTGATCGTCGGCCGGGACCACGCCGGCGTGGGCCACTACTACGGCCCCTTGGATGCCCACCGGATCTTCGACGAGCTGCCGCCGGCCGCGCTGCACATCCAGCCGCTGAAGATCGACTGGACGTTCTGGTGCCAGGACTGCGACGGCATGGCCTCGACCAAGACCTGCCCGCACGCGCCGGAGCGCCGCGTCCTCATCAGCGGCACCAAGGTCCGCGAGCTCCTCGCGAGGGGTGAGCGGCCGCCCCGGGAGTTCACCCGGCCGGAAGTGGCCGACATCCTCATCGAGTACTATCGAGGCGGGGGCTCATCGCGCTGACCGCGCGCTGCGGCGAAGGCACGAGCCGAGCCACATCCCCCGGCGCGGTCACGGACGCTCCGCCCGCGGCCGGTCGAAGAACGGGCGCCAGATCCTCCGGCGCCCGTGCACGTCTCGACGCTCGTCCTTGTCGGTCGGGCGGCGGCGTGCGCGGGCCTACACGCCCGCCCCGCTCTCCGTCCCGGAGAAGACGTGGCACGCCCAGCAGATGACCTCCAGGCGGGGTTCGCCCGCAGCTTCGCCCCAGACGCGGATGGCCCAGCCGCCCCAGCCGTCGAGCCCGTGCATGGACCGCTGCAGCGGGCGGTCGCACCGGCGAGAGCCGTGCCAGTGTCCGGCCTCCCGGCACTCGCAGCGGCCCTTCGACCGCTGCCAGGCCTCGTGGACCGCGTCCTGGGCGATGCGTTCCTGGGTGCGGGAGTGCGGGCCGCTGGCGAGCCAGTGGGAGCGCAGCACGAAGAGACGGCTGTACCGGTCGGCGAGCATGGTCTCCTCCTGTTCTCCGTCTAGGCCACCTTCCCCTCGGCCGCCTGCACGAGCGCCGGCGCAATCCCGTACGCCTCCCGCAATCGGCGTACCAGGCCTCCCGCGTGCCGCGCGACGCCCCGCAGGCGTTGTGCGGGCTGACAGGGGTGGCAGGATGGGCAAGAGTTACACGCCGGGGGCAGAGGAATTACCCGAGAATTGCCGCAGGCTGTGGCGCAGCGTACACTCGGCCGGTCAACTTCGCGCGAGCGTGCGACGCGGCATACACGCGGGACCCGCCGACGATCACGCATTGACGGCGTCCGGTGGACGAGGGTAGGATGCCCAAGCTTGGACCAGATCGGGCGGTGAGGCCAATGCTGGACCTGCACACCTTCTCGGTCGTCGCCCGCGATCCGGACGGGCCGGCCTTCGGCGTGGCGGTCGCCACGGCGAGACCCGCCGTGGGCAGCCTGGTGCCGTTCGTCTCGCTGGACGGCGGCATTGCCACCCAGGCCCGGGTGAGCACCGACCTCGGCCGGCGGGGCCTGGCGCTGCTCGGACAAGGCCTCCCCGTCCAGATCGCCCTACAAGCCCTCCTCGACGCCGATCCCGACAGAGACATCCGACAGCTGCACGGGCTGGACGCCCGGGAAGCCTTCGCCCACACCGGGGCGAGGTGCGTGCCGTGGTGCGGGCACCGGCTGGGCAAGGACTTCACGGTGGCCGGGAACATGCTGGCCGGCCCCGGGGTTCTCGAGGCCATGGTGGCCGCGCTGGAGCGGGCGCGGGCGGAGGGGCGCGAGTTCTCCGAGGGGCTGCTGCGGGCGCTCGAGGCGGGCCAGGCGGCGGGCGGGGACAAGCGGGGCAAGCAGTCGGCCGCGCTGCTGGTCGCCAGCGCCGCGCCCCGCATGTACCACAACCTCCGGGTGGACGACCATCCCGAGCCCGTGGCCGAGCTGCGGCGCATCTACGACGGCGTCGCGGCGCATGCGCGGCAGATCGAGCGCGAGTACGGCGCGGAGGGCGTGCGGCTGTTCAGCCAGGTGAAGTACTGAAGCCTGGAACACATCCCCCCTCGCCCCCCTCTTCTCAAAGGGGGGAAGAGCTTGAGTGTGTAGCGGGCGCTGGATCGTCGAGGCGGTGAAGCGTGGACTCCCGGCCGTCGCCGGGAACAGCCGAAGGAGGGGATCATGCGCGGGAAGCGGGTGGCCACGTGGGCGCTCCTGGCGGGCGCGATCGCGGTGCTGTTCCTGGTCG
>JBHGAX010000237.1:0-6456 GCA_041946635.1 Methylomirabilales bacterium (SeqCode) | reverse complement strand
CACCCGAGCGCCGGCGTCGCGATCGACAAGTGGCAACGCAGTGCCCTCCCTCACGAGGGACGGCACATGTGCCCCTCACGGCACGAAGGGCAGCGGCGTCACCTCGGCCTCGATGGCCCGCGGCTCGGCGGCGACCACGAGGCGCGTCCCAGGCGCAAGGTGCTCGCGCCGGACGTAGGCGAGCGCGATCGCTCGCCCGAGCGCGGGCGACAGCACGGCGCTCGTGACCCGGCCGACCGCCCGGCCACCCGCGCGGACCTCCGCGCCGGCGGCCGGCACGACCGCCTCGTGCAGCGTCAGGCCCGTGAGCTTCCGGTTCACGTGGCCCTGGTGCTCGATCCGGATGACGACCTCCTGCCCGACGTAGCAGCCCTTGGTGAAGCTGACGTAGTCGGGGGTCAGGGACTCCATCAGGAGGTTGGTCTCGTCCAGGTCCAGGCCGTACCAGGGCCAGCCCGCCTCGACGCGCCGCCATTGCAGGGCGCGCATCCCGACCGGACGAAGGCCGCGCGGACGGCCGGCCTCGAGGAGGGCGTCCCACACCCCCTCGGCCGCCTCCAGGGGGACGGTGACCGCGAGACCGGGCTGCCGGAGCCAGGGAGCCGCGGCGATCGTCGCCTCCGCCTCCGCCAGGCGCGCGGGCCGATGCTGCCAGGCGGCAAGCCCGGCGACCTCCCGAGCGCCAAGCTCCGCGACGATCCCCGCCGCGGCCGGCCCGGCGACGAGCAGGCGGGCGACCTGCGGCGTCAGGTTCTGGATGGTCACGTCGTCGGCCACGATGCGCCGATCCAGGGCCTGCTGGACCGGCAACCCGCGATTCCGCGGCAGGTCGAGCCAGACCGAGTCCTCGCGGCCGAAGACGGCCACGTCGGCCAGGACGTGCCCCTTCACCTCCAGCACCGCCGCCAGCCGCCCGTCGCCCGGCCTGAGCGAGGCCACCTCGTTGGTCACCTGGGCGTTCAGCCAGCGCAGCCGCTCGCTGCCGCCCAGCGCCAGCAGGCCGCGGAACGAAAGGTCGATCAGCCCGGCCGCCCGGCGCACCGCCTCGTACTCGGCCCGCGCGTCGCCGAAATGCTCCGGCAGCATCACGCCGAAGTGCACCTCGGCCACGCCGCCCGCCGCGCGCTGCCGCCCCGCGAAGGGACTCTCCTCGTGCGCCGCCTCTCCCAGCTCCCCGCTCAACGGTCTCACGGTCATGGCACATCCCAATGCGGAATGCGGGATTCGGTATGCGGAATGAAGGAGATCGCCGCTTCGGCGCCCTCATTCCGCATACCGCATTTCGCATTCCGCATTTGCCTCACGACATCGCCTGCCCGCCGCAGAGATTCACCGCCTGCCCCGTCATGCCGGCCGCGGCGTCGGAGGCCAGGTAGACCACCAGGTCGGCGATCTCCTCGGGCTCGAGGATGCGCTTGATCGGCACGGCGTCCAGCGCCCGCCGCCGGAACTCCTCGGGCTCGATGCCCAGGCTGCGGGCCGTCTCGGCCATGCCCCGGCCCGCCATGTCGGTCTCCACCCAGCCGGGACAGACGGCGTTCACCGTGATGCCCCGCTCCACCACCTCGAGGGCCAGGGCGCGGGTGAAGCCGATGATCCCGTGCTTCGCCGTGCAGTACGCGGTGTAGCCCGGCACCCCGAAGCGGCCCAGCACCGAGGAGACGTTGATGATGCGGCCGCCCTCGCCGCTCGGCATGCTGCGGAGCGCCTCGCGCGTCACGTAGTAGGTGCCCAGGAGGTTGCCGTTCAGCACCTCCAGCCAGCGCCCGTCGTCCTCGCCCTCGATCGGGATCCGCGCGTTCGTCCCGGCGTTGTTCACCAGGATCTGGATCCGGCCCCAGCGCCCCACGACGTTCTTCACCAGCTCGCGCACGTCCGGCTTCTGGGTGACGTCCGCGCGAAAGGCCAGGACCCGGCCGCCGCCCGGCGAGATCTCGTCGGCGGTCTTGCGCGCGGCCTCCCCGTCGCGCGCGCAGATCGCCACCTTCGCGCCCTGCGCGGCGAGCGCCTTCGCCACCGCCTTCCCGATGCCCCGGCTGGCTCCCGTCACCAGCGCGACCCGGTCCTCCAGCAGTCCCATGCTCACCTCCTCCGGTGGTCGCGTGGCCGCATGGCGGCGCGCAGGATCTGCTGGTGGGTCGCCTCGCGTCCCTGCATGGCCTGCAGCGCCCGGGCCGTGATGCCCTCCTCCGGCGGCAGCAGGCGGGCGGCATGGGCGTAGAGGGCCAGCGCGCGGGCCTTGGCCCACACGTCCACGCGCAGCGCGGCGTGCATGCCGGCGATCACGGTCAGGCAGGCGACCAGCCAGGCCAGGGCGGTCACCAGCCCGGCCACGGGCAGGCGCCGGCCGCCCTGCCGTTGGAGCAGCGCCAGGAGATCCTCGCCGTGGTGCAGGTCGTCCCCCGCCACCTTCAGCAGCGCGCCCGCGACCTCCCCGTCGGCGGCGGGGGCCTGCACCCGGTACAGCTGCAGCATGGCCACCTTCAGCAGCCACGCACGGTAGAGCACCGTCAGCAGTCGCAGCCGCCGCCCCGCGGGGCTGCGCGATGCCCAGGAGTCCAGGGCCAGCGCGCCCCCGCCCGTCTGGTAGAGGACGAGCGCGCAGCCGATCATGGCCAGGTGCCGGGACAGGCCGCCCGAGGCACGCGCCACATCCTCGGGCGATGCGGCGCCCAGGAGCAGCAGGGTGCCGGCCAGCAGGCCGACCTGGAGCACGGCGAGTCGCCGCACGGCCAAGCCCAGGAGCACGGCCAGGCCGAGCCCGGCCTCCACGAGGCCCAGCCCGCGCACGAAGCCCGCCACGGCGGCAGCCGGAACCAGGCCGGTCCCGGCCAGCAGCGGCGCCTCGACGGGCGGTGCGATCACCCACTTGAGGACCAGGCCCTCGTGCAGCCACATGAGGCCCAGGCCGGCGCGGAGCAGGAGCGCCAGCCGGCGCTCCTGGCGGGCTGGATCCGTCGCAGGAACCGCGGCCAGGCTCAGGCAGGCACTGAAGAGGACCAGGCTCCGGGACAGCGGGCCGAGCGGTCGGAGCAGCGCGCCGGGGTTGCCGAGGGCGACATCCAGGACGTGGAGCGCGAGGAGCAGGCACTGCGCGGCGGCGGCGGCGCGGACCTGGACGCGGGCCAGCAGCAGCGCGCCCAGCAGCACCTCGGCCGCGCCCAGCAGTCGGACCTGCGCCAGCGGCGGGAGATCGAGGCCGAGCAGCGCGGCCAGCGCGGGCCAGCCCGGCGTGGCGGCGTGCACGCCGAGGGGCAAGGCCAGCAGCTTGAAGATCAGGCCGTCGTAGACCCAGAGCCCGCCCAGGCCGATCCGGAGGAGAGAGAGGATCGGCGCCTCCGGCCGTCGCGTCCACGGCATCGGCCGCCCCTCACCACTGCTGCTCGGCGGCCCCCGCGCGCTGGTTCGCCCACCGAGCCAGGACGAAGAGGAGGTCCGAGAGGCGATTGAGGTAGGCGAGCACCAGGGGCGCGACCGGCTCCTGCGCGGCCAGGGCAACCACGCGCCGCTCGGCCCGCCGGCAGATGCTGCGCGCCAGGTGGAGGCGGGCCGCCGGCTCGCTCCCGCCCGGCAGGATGAAGCGGGTCAGGGCCGGCAGCTCCGCCTGCGCCCGATCGATGGCCCGCTCCAGGGCCGTGACGGCGCCGGCATCCGGACCGGCCGTGCGGCCGCCGGGCCGGACATCTGCGAGCTGGGCCCCGATGGCGAAGAGGTCCCGCTGGACGCCCGTCAGGCACTCCTGCTCCCAGCCCTCCGCGAGGGCGGCCGCGGCCAGGCCGAGGGCGGCGTTCACCTCGTCCAGGCTGCCCACCGCCTCGATCCGCAGCGCGTCCTTCCGCACGCGCGCCTCGCCGAGGAGCCCGGTCTCCCCCGCGTCCCCGGTCCTGGTGTAGACCCGCACGGGCGCCTCCCGTTCCCCCTCAGTTCAGGGCCACCACCCGCTGGCGCAGCGCCCGCAGGTGGCTCCGGATGACCTGGCTGTCCTCCGCGCCCGGCGCCATGCGCAGGTACCGCTCCAGATCCCGGCTGGCCCGCCCGAAGGCGTTCAGCTGGGACAGGAGCAGGCCGCGGTCACGGATCTCGGTGGGGCAGGCGGGCTGCAGGACCAGCAGCCGCTCCACCACGGAGACCGCCTTGGCGTACTGCCGGGCGTTGAAGTAGATGACCTTCAGGTTGTGGAGCATCCGCGAGAGGATCTGGCGCGGCCCCACGGCGTCCAGGAAGCGGGGCTCGAAGGGCACCTTGCCGCGGAAGATGCGGTCGAGGAGCCGCTGGCAGTCCTCCACACTCAGGAGGGCCCCGCCGTTGAACGGGTCGATCAGGGTCTCCTGCCCGCCGCAGACGTGCTTCACCAGGAAGTGGCCCGGCATGCCGACGCCCTGCAGGGGCAGCCCGGCTCGGCGGCCGACCTCCATGTAGATGACCGAGAGCGTGAGCGGGATCCCGGTGCGCCGGTCCAGCACCTCGTTCAGGAAGCTGTTGCGCGGATCGTAGTAGTCCTCGCTGTTGCCGTGAAACCCCTGGACCTGGAAGAGGTAGGCGTTCAGCGCCCCGATCACCTCCGGCGCGCTGCCGCCGGAGGCGCACGCGACCGCCTCCCGCGCCATGGCGTCCAGGCGGGCGAGGTACCGGGCCACGTCGAGGTCCGGGTATTCTTCCTTCGCCAGCAGCAGCGCCGCCTCTGCCAGGTCCATCTGCTCCTCCGGTCCGGCCACCAGGCTGGCGAAGGCCGCACGGCAGGGCGGGGGCGGCTCAGCGCGGTAGCGCGGCATCCGGCTCTTTCGATACGGCCGGGGGAAATCCCCCTTGCCGTCCATGATCGCCTCTGGCATCCTGATGCCCGGCCATGATCCCCGGAAAAAGGATGATGGCATCAGCGTTATGGGTTGCCATTCTCCTCGTCGGCATCCTCGGAGTCGGCATGTTCTTCGGTCTGGAGAAGTACCTGCTCTACGTGCCCCAGCGCGCGCTCGAAGCCACGCCCGCGGTGGAGGGCCTGGCCTACGAGGACGTCTGGTTCCCCGCGCGCGACGGCGTGAAGCTGCACGGCTGGTTCGTGCCCTCGCCCGGCGCCGAGTTCACGGTCGTCTGGTTCCACGGCAACGCGGGCAACATCAGCCACCGGGTCAACAACCTCAAGTACCTGCATCGCCTCCTGGGCGTGCACGTCTTCATCTTCGACTATCGCGGATACGGGCAGAGCGAAGGGGGCTTCTCCGATCTCTCGGAGGAGGCGACGTACCACGACGGGATGGGCGCCGTGGCCTACGTCCGGGGGCGGCAGGATGTCCAGCAGACGCGGCTGGTGTACTTCGGCCGCTCGCTCGGCGCGGCCATCGCCGTGGAGGCCACGCGGCACGATCCGCCGGTCGGGCTGATCCTGGAAACGACCTTCACCTCGGTCAAGGACATGGCCCGGGTGGTCGCGCCCTACATTCCGCTCCGCAGCTTCCTCCGCATCCGATACGACACGATCGCGAAGCTCCCGCACCTGCACGTGCCCATCTTGATCATCCACGGTGACCAGGACGAAGTCGTGCCGCTCGAACAGGCGAGGCGCCTCCTGGAAGCCGCCAATCCACCGAAGGCGCTGTATACGATCCAGGGGGCTCACCACAACGACACCTACATCGTCGGGGGTGAGCGCTACTTCGCGGAATGGGCCGCATTCCTTCGCAGCCTCTGATTAACGGCACTTTATACCATGCTAAGGCACGGCTGGCAAAGCGGAGCGGGCCTCGGCTTCCGGCGGCGCGAGCCCGGACGATTCAGGAGCGAGCCACCCGCCCTCCGCCCTGGGGCCGTTCGACCGTCCTGAACAAGCTGGACCTCCGGGAACGCCGGCAAGGGTTCCTGGCGGCACGCCATGCGCGAAAGCCTGGCGTTCGCGGATAAGCCGGGCTAGACTGTCCCCTCGGGCGGGGCGGAGCCATGCTGATCGAGTTCACCAATAACGTGCAGGCCCGGATGCTGGACCGGGGGATCGGCGAGGCCGAGGTGCGCGCCGCTCTCGAGGCGCCCGACCGGCTGTCGAAGAGCTTCGAGAACCACTGGCACGCGCGGAAGGCGATCAACGGCCGGACGCTGGAGGTCCTCTTCCTCCGCGACCCCAGGCACCAGCAGGTGGTCACCGCCTACTGGCAGGAGCCATGAAGCTCAGCTACGACCCCCGCGCCGACGCCCTGTACCTGAAGTTCCAGGAGGGTGCCGCCCGGCGCACCAAGAAGGTGGAGGACGGCGTGCTCGTGGACCTGGACGAGAACGGCCGCCTCTACGGCATCGAGATCATCGGCATGAAGGGCCGCATCCCCATCCCCGAGCTGGGCAAGATCCTCACGGCCTTTCCCGCGACCGGCACCCCCGCCCCGGCTTGAGAACAGGCACTCCGGCACTCTGGCCATTGGGCAATCGGGAGGGGCTGCCGAATTGCCTGAGCGCCTAACTGCCTGAGTGCCT